>NZEE01000031.1 GCA_002688965.1 archaeon
TGGATAGTATCTATAAGATGATAGGTAAGCGAGCACAGGTTACAGCAATATAATGGTAAAGACAGCAGTATCAAATCATGCAAGTATTAACAGGAAACTACTTACTACAGCTCTTGCTATCTTCGGAAGAACAGATTTGATTCATAGAGTTGTTGCAAAGACTGTTGATGCTTTCGGACAATTATCAGCTACCAGTAATACTAATACAACATTTACAGGAGACCTTCAATTTGGATTAGACTTAGACCAAAGATTTGTATCTGCAGGGATAGTGGAAGTAGGGGAAGGTGTGTTATATCTTCACCCCACGGAGCTATCCACACTTCCCGTACCACAGGATCAAATTGTGGACGGTAATGCAATATGGGAAATTGTAAGCCAAATTGAATCACCTGAACTTAGTGGTGACGTTACTCATTACTCTTATAGATGTAGAAGAACAATTAACACGAGTGATGTCTGATGGGACATATTATTAATGTTAATGGTCAGAAATATAATATTACTAATTGGAATAAATTTTCTAAGAAATTGTTAAATGCTATTGGTTTCCAAACAGAAAATGAGATGAGGAAAATGACCAATGATATGCGTCTTGTTGATACAGGTGAATATAAACGTAGTTTCCATTCTGAAGTTAGAGGTAATGAATTAACAATAACCAATACCGCACCACACGCAATTTATTTAGAATATGGTACTTATGATTATTTTAGAAGATTTGGAATATCTAACATTCCTAGTAAAATTGACCCTAAGAAGAAAGATATTAGTAAACGATTAGCGAACACTTTACCGAAAGGTATGCAACCATTTGCCGTTATGAGAAGAACTCTTTGGAATCAAAATAAAATGGGAAAGATAATCACTAAAGCAGTTAAGGCAGCATCCAAGTGAGAATAGTGTTTATATATTACAAAGTTATTATAGTTATGTTCAAGCGGAACATTAGTAAGACCAAGAGGCACAGTAATGACTAAAGCTAAGATAGAGCCAGATAGAATATTAACCAATTTTCTTAGAACTAACCTTACTGATCCGAATACGTCAAGAAGTGGTAATTGGATATACCCAGATTTTCCACGTGTAGCTTCTTTAGGTGATAATCAATTTCCACGAGTAGGAATTACTATTTTAACTGATACTGCAGATTCAATGGGTGTTTTTGATGATAACCAAAGACATACAGTTACATTTCAAATAGATGTAGTAAGCAAGAAAGATCATATAGTAACTAGAACAGTGACTAATGAAGCTATGGGTACAGTTGGTAGTACTATGAATAATAATAGAATGACTTTTGATTTTATTCCTTCAAGTGTAACTAACATTAAACATGATGCAGTTGCTTATGGAACTGTAACTGAGAAAGCAACAAATAGTGCTTTTACAAGTCCAGCGGGTATGGGTGGTGATGTAATTGAATGGAGTTTCTCAACTGGAGATTTAAACTTAAATGCAACTGATGTAACTGCAGATGATGGGGAAGCAATTACTTCAACCTATACTATATCTATGGAAGGGAAGAAATGTGTTCAGCATGTAGCTAGAGAAATTATTAAAGAGATCCGTAACAATTGGAGAACAGATAGTACATTGAATGGATTACATTATCCAGAGTTTATTGCTAACAATCCTATCCCTATTGATGAAGAATTAGGGATATATAGACAAATGTTAGAAATACAATTCAATATTTATAATGTAGGGGAAGGATTATAATGAAAAAATACACAAAGGTAAAAGGGGAAGGATATTCAGTAGATGATGATGTAAATGAAATATTGATAAAAATTTTAAAGGGTGATTGCTAATGGCAAGGGAATATTATGATGGGAAGGACGCATATTTAATTTACGCTCCAGAGACAGCTTACGGAACTAATGGTGGTTCAGCTCCAGCAGTTGGAAGTAATTTTGGGAGAGTACAATCAGTTAGTCTAAATATGAATCAACAGCTACTTAGAAGTAAAGGTATAGCTGATGGTTTAAATCAAAGTTCAGTAGTTTTAGGTAATTTTGAAGTTACAGGTTCAGTATCAACAAAACCTGATGATTTCACATTCCTGAGATTTGCAGGTAGTAGAGTTACTGGTGCAGGTACAGCAGGAGACCCATATAAGTTAGAAGAAGTACCAAACATAGGTTATCCAGCAGGGGATGATTTAAGTGTAACTGGTGAATTTGAATTAGGGAACAAAGGTGCATCGGTTGACCAAACTAAACTTGTTCAAGGGGTAGTTATTAGCAGATGGACATTAAGTGGCCAACAAGGCGATGAACTTCTTTGTGATTTTGATTTTCAAGGTAACACTGTTACTAGAGGAACTTCATTAGAGACTTGGGCTCCATTAACAACTCAAACATTTACATTTAACAGTGGTTCTGTAGTGTGGGGTGCTTCAGATACATTAGATGTAGTTAATTTTAGTGTTACGTGTGAATGTAATCCAGTCTTCCCAAGAGAAGCATTTAGCAGGTTTGTGAAACAACCAACATTAGGAACAAGAGTGTATAACTGGACAATGACTCTTAACATGCATTATGATAATACTGCTGGAGTAAGGTCAGTTACAGAATTACTAGATGATTTCTTTGATGGTACAAATAGTCCTCAATCTTCAGGAGCAGTTACAGCTAACGCACTAACAATTACAATTAACCAAGGGGCAGCAAGTGGAGACAAAGTTTTAGTTATACAACTTGAAAATAGCCACATTAATGATTGGAGCGAAAGTCCAGCAAATGAAGGTGGACAAGTTCAAGTAACTATTAATGGATTCTCCTTAGCTGGTCTAACTGCTAGTGGTGAAAAAGAGACTTTATCTTGGCATACAATATCATAAATAAAAACATAGTGGGGTGCATTTAAATGCAAAAACAAGTAGAAATTGAGCATAAGGATAGGAAACTTTTGTTTAATCTTAAACCATTAACTTGGGGAGATTTGAAAAGAATCAGGAACAAAAGTGTTGTAATTCAAGACCATCGTGGTCAACCAATGCAGTTTAGAGATATTGATAAGTTAGAAGATTTGAAGATTGTACGTAGTATAGAATCAGTCACTTGTCAGGGTCAGGCAGTGGAATGGAACAAGACCATTGAACAACTTGATGAACTTACACCTAAAAATAGAGTTGCGTTGTTAAAAGCAGTTAAGGAAATGGATGATGTTAGTCTTGATGAAGGCGAAGCATGAAGCTATTGAGAGTGCTATAACTGAAAGAAACCTAATGAAAGCTTTTGGGTTAAGTTATACTGAACTTCAAGAGATGCCGATGTGGGTATTGAACTGTTGGGTAAGACAATTACACAAAGAAAGACAACAAGCAAAATTTGAACAGGATAAAAGAAGATGCCAGAACCAACAATTAAAGTGAGGTTAGTTTTACTAGAACCTGCTATGGGTGGCGGTGAAGATGATGGGTTGAGTAAACAGGAGAGAAAAGCGTTGGAGATAGAAGAGTTCAAAGCAGCTAAAACTATGAGCTCTAAAAGATTATTCATGCAAGCCGCTATAGGCACAGTTACTAAATTAGTAGCAAAGATTGTTGGTTGGTACATCGTTGTGAAGAAATTCTTATCAAAAATACCGGGTAAAGTGTTGAAATGGTTACCTAAATTGGGGGCATGGGTACAGCGGGGGTTGAGTCAAATAAAGATAGGTTTGGGAACAGCATTCCAATTCATTGGTACAATTAATCCTGTTTTAATATTGGAATGGATGGAAGATTTAGGTATTTCAACCGAAGCCATAACTGGGTTGAAAGATGAATCAAAAACACAAACTGGTCTTATTGCAACATTAAAAGAGGGTTTTTTAGATTTTATGAATATTTTCTCACTGAACGCTACACAAGACTCAAACACATTAGATGCATTTGGGCAAGGGACAACTTCTTTTGCAAGTGTTTTAGATGCAAGTCCAGCAGTTGAAGCGATGGGTAATTTAGAAGNAGCGGTAGGAGATATTGATAATAAAATTTCAGAATTAAAACAGATACGGGCCGATATAAAAAGAAGGAGGAGAGCACTAGCTGAGAGGGAAAAGATGACTCCATCATTCCCATCAAGTAAAGTAACTAAAGTGACAAAGAAAGTTGCAAAAGTAATTCCAAAAATTAACAATCCACTTTCAAAAAGTCCAGTATATCATTTTTAAAATGGCAGAAAACATAAAAGCAAAAATTGAACTTATTACTAGCAGTGCAGGTATTGGTGGGGGACAAGCTCCAATTGGTGGGAGCAGTGGTTTCAAGAAAGCATTGAGTGTAGAGAAATTCAAGGCAGCAAAAGCAATTACTGCAGGAACCTTAGGGCAAATATTAGCGGGTGGAATAGTTGCTGCTGTAGGCTCATTATTAGGTGGAGAAGACGTAGGCATTGGAGATGGTGGAGGAGAAGGTGCAGGAGTGGGGGGTCCTGGAGAGAATGAAGCAATAGAAAAAGCAAAAGAAGAAACTAACGCATTAATTGAGGCTGCTAATAAATATGGTTTAGGGTTAATTACTTTAGAAGATGGGACTCAATCTTTAATTGATTCTGCAGGCAATCTAATCAAACTAACTGATATTCAAACAATGGAGAAACAAAAGAAAACTGCTGAATTTGTATTAAAAGTTAATGAGATGTTACCTAAACCCCCAAAATTTATTAATGATTTTGTAGGGGGAATAAACTCACTAATATCTAAGATTAAAGGTGCGTTAGGGTTTGATGGTGGTTCTGTTTCAACACCTGCACCTATTACTTCAGGGGGAGGGAGTAATTCACCAATTCCAAATTCAACACCAGCTAATGCTAATTTCAATCACATGAAATATGGGGCAATATACAAATCACCTTTTGTTTCTGGTGGGAACTATCCAATAATTGATTTAGATAGAACTAATGATTTATTGAATCAAGATTTAATTAATTCATGGGGGCAAGACTAAATGACACAACCGACAATTACAAACAATTCAATTGCAACCACATTACCTATATTTGGGAATGAAGGGGCAACAGGGACTAATATAGTAGAGGGAGAATCATTCAACCTTGATGCTAATTTATTTAACATTAACATCCCAGGTACTGACATTGACAGTGGGATAAATATTAATTTAGGGCTATTACCTAAACGAAGAACTTTTCTTATTAGTGGTCAGTTTCAAGGTACTGAGACACAGCTTACTAATTTCATTAATGAGATTGAAACAATAGCTAAAGATTCTACACCACCCGAATTAGCTTACTTATCTACATTTAACAAAAGTTACACTTGCAGGATTAATGGTTTCACTTATTCACGAGATCAAGCAACATTTAACATTTTAACATACACAATAGAGTTTTATACGGATTCAGCATAATGTCACAAATATTAACTAAAGTAACAATTGAAGGAGTTGATGTAACTGGTAATTTGATGAATTATACAGTTTCAGATAGTTTTGAAGATATTACCCCTGCAAAATTAGTATTTTCTACAGCAGTACTTGATGATTTAGACTTAGCTGCTGAACAGACCATAGTTATCACAAGGGGGTTAACAACANCNACAGATTCAACTATTTTTAAAGGAGTTATTGCTAGTGTTAGTAAATCAAGTGCAGTTAATATCGTTATAAAATGTTTTGACCAATTATGGAAGTTACAAAGGATTGTACTTAATAAAACGTATGATATTAATATTGATCCGGAAGCAGGAGTTGTTTCAGCAATAGCAGAGGATTTAATTGAAACTTATGGTGGATTAACTGCTGATGTTGAAGCCAGCGGTTCTGTAATTACAATTGACCAATTTGTTTTAAGGAATAATAATTTGTTAGAGAAATTAAAACAATTAGCTGACCTTATTGATTATATGGTTTATTATGACCCTAGTACTGATAAAGTTGTATTTAAAACTAAAGGGTTTGTTACATTTGGTACACAATTACAAACAGGAGTTAACCTTGTTGAAGTACCTGAATGGAAATATGATTATACTAAAATAATTAATGATGTAACTGTTGTTGGTGGATTACAGGAAGTGGAAACTACCGAGACAGATACAGGAGATGGTATTGAAACACAATATACATTAAATTTTAGACCAGAGTCAGTAAAAGCATTTGTTAATAGTGTATTAAAAGAAGGAGGTATTGAAGGACAATCTGCAAGTTTTGATTATAGTGTTGATAAAGAAAATAAACAAATTAATTTTGAAGTTGCTCCACCAAATACACAATCAATTGAATTTAGATATTCATATTTAGTACCAATCAAACTTAGACAAAAAGACCCAACAAGTATTACTGCCTATGGACAATACCAAGCAGAAAAGAAAATTGATACAATTCTCACAACTGACGATGCATTGGTGAAGTCAACAGAAATTCTTACTAAATTTAAGGACCCTCAAGTTAAAAGTAGGTTAAGGACATATAATGTGATGGATATTAAAGCAGGAGATAAAGTTGAAGTAATTGATACACAGAATGATGAATCAAGAACAGTTGTTGTAAGAAGGGTTAATTATAATTATCCGGTACACATTGATGAGATTACTGTCGATAACATCCCATTATATGAGGATTACTATCTGAAGAATGAAATTATTAGAAGATTAAGACAATTAGAGAAAAAGAATCAAAGTGATAATGATTTTGTAACAAGTGTATTTTCTATTAGTAGAGAAATTAAACCGAGAAGACGCTATATGAAATTACAAAAACAAAGTATTGCTGGTAACACACTTATTTGGAATCATCCCACTTACGGTATTTGGAACAGTTATCAATGGGGTTCAGTAGCACAATCATCAAGAATTTATGGACATATTTCTTATGGGATTTACGGTACAAATCAATATGGCATTCAAGCAGGGACATTTATTTTAGGTCACGCTGCGTATGGTTTATTAGGTTCTTCAACTTTAGGTGATCAAGCAAGTACAACAACCACTGTGAAAATAGTTCAAGGTAACATGATTTATGAAGAGTATGCTTATGATACTGATTTTCATGATTCAACAAATTCTACTGCTACTTTCTCAACTGTAACTAATGATATAGCTTTCACTTCAGGTCAAATATGGTTAAGTTCTGCGATTGATATAGGTACAACTTTAACTTTTGTAACAATAGATTTAGGAACAGTTGTTGGAACATTACTAATTGAAATTAGTTCTGATAATAAATCAACTTGGCAAACAATTACTGAAGGAACAAGAACTGCAGTTACAAGTTCTGATGGTACTGGTACTTACATTAGGATTACAGAGAATGCTGCTGGAGCAGCTTCAATAGACCTAACAAAAAATAGCTTTAATCAGGTGACTGAACCAGTGATTAAGGTATTAATGGAGGATGTATAAAAATG
Source organism: archaeon (assembly GCA_002688965.1). Next base: position 7,350 of record NZEE01000031.1, read on the forward strand.
GCTAATGGTTCAATCATAGTTAATAATGGAAAGAAAATAATAATTAATAGGGCTTATAAAGCGAGTCCCGATTATACCACTCCAAGTAGATTTAGAGTTGGTATAAGTAATGATACCCCAGTAATTGCAGATACAGATTTAGATGTAAGTATTCCTATTAAGAATGGGACAGTACTTGCTGATGGTGATGAAGTAATGACAGGTTCAAGTGGTGCAGATAATAGTACTGATAATACAACGACATTTAAACAAGGTGCAGGAGTAAGTGATGGTAAATCACAAAATTTGTTAGCTGATGGGGCAGGAACTAATGTATTAAAAATATGGACTATTGCAGATTTAACTGCAAATGGAAGTGCAAAGACTGCAGGAGAACCTTTTGGGATGTGGTTATATATTAGAGATGCTGCAGCTTATCTTAAAGTGAAAGCAAGTGGCGCAGCATTAACCATTAAATTTAGAACTAATGGAGATGGTGCTACTCTTTTCTATAAATATGAAAGAACTAAAGCTCAATTAGCAGTAGGATGGAATTGGGTAACAAGTGGAACTACAATTACAAGTGATTTAACTCAAGGTGCAGGTGGTCCTCCAAGTGGTGCATTAGATGAATTTGTTATTGAATTAGAAACTGTAGCTGCAGGTGATGAATTTGAAACAGGAGAATTATTGTTTGATTTACTCAGAGAATGGACTGTTGCAGAAAGAAGTAAAATATATGTAACAAGTTACCCCACAATTGATGAAACTAACTTTGAACAAGAAACACGATGTCAATTATTAAGTACTGAAGCTAACGGTTTTGATTTAAACGGGTTGGCATTAATCAATACAGATGGTACTATTTTAATACATAGTGAAGATACATTCACAGCAGAAAGTAAAAGTGATACAGATCAATTCACATTTATTGTGAAAGACAGATTGGTATAAGGAGGATTAAAATAAAATGGCAGATGAAAATGAATTTCCAAAAACAGATGGTGATGTAGATTATGCTTCAGAAGGAAATCATCAAGTTGGTAATTTTATTACAGTAGAAGCAGGTGAAACAATAGCAGTAGGAGACGTGGTTTTTATTTATGGAAGCGGTCACGCTAACGAAGGAGAAGCTTGGTTATCTGATGCAAATGTTCAAGACAAATGTCGAGCAAACGGAATAGCAGTAAGTGCTGCTGCAGATGGAGCCGATGTTACAATTCAAACTGGTGGTGTTTATTATGAATCAGCAGCGTTCACAGATAAAGAAACTTACTATTTAAGTGCAACAGCAGGAGAATATACTACAACTGCAAGTGGTGTTAAGTTAGGAATAGCTAATGGAACTGGACAGTTAATGTTAAACATTATTCAAGATGACAGGGATGTGGTTGGCACAATTAAAGCTTGGTTACAAAATCACGCTAATATGGTTTCAAATCCATTAACTGCTTTTTGGAAGTTATGTGATGGTACAGCTATTAGTGATGCTGAAAGTCCATTAAATGGTGGACAAGCACCTGATTTAAATTCAACTTCCAGATTCCTTAGAGGAGCTGGTACTTCGGATGTTGGTACTGATGACACAGCAGGTGGAGCAGATACCCACAGCCACAGTATCTCTAACAGTGTAATTGGGGAGAACAGTGTTTCTGAGACACAATTTTGTGGGCCAAATCCTAGCACGAACAGCTCCTCA
>NZEE01000032.1 GCA_002688965.1 archaeon
ATAAACAATTTTTTAATTTTAAACCTGGGGCTAAATTACATGAGGCCAAACGAGGTAAATAAATGAATGAACTAGTCAAAAAAGCATTTTTAGAAGAGCTTGAAATCTTGAATGCCCAAGAGATGGAAAAAGAGGCAATTTTTGGGATAAAAACTCTTTTGATGGGAGCACGACGTTTAGGTAGTGGTATTGCGGGTAAAGCAAAAGCAGGATTAATTAAGGCACAGGTTGGAGTTCAAAAAGCTCAGCTTGGAGCTACAAAGGCAATACAAAATGTTGCAGCTAAACCATCACGATCCGCTGGAGGACAGTTTGCTGCCCCTGGAAAGATTAAGAAATTTTTTAGACGTAGCACTAAAGATACATCAAAGCTTGAATCTAGTATTGCAGCAAATACTGCAAAAGCTAAACAAACTAGCCAAATTGCAGGCGCAAAAATTAAAGGCACAGGAACATCGGTAAAACGAACCTGGAATGTTGAAAAACAAGACACAGGCGCATGGTTCCGTAATAAACGAAAAAATATGAGAATCCGTCGTAAGGCGAGGATTAAAGGTGATGAAAGAATCATGGCTGATGCACAAAGAACTGCACCGAAGCCTATCGACACTAAACCAAAAATTACAAGTGCTCCAAAACCTAAGGTAGACCCTAAGACGAATACACCTAAGAAAAAGAAACAACAGCCTATATTAGATGTTGTAGGTGCAAGTCTAGTAGGAGATAAAAGTAAGCATAAAACGTTAGCTGGTGGAGCAGCATTATTAGGAGGAGGCTATATGGCATCAAATATGATTGGCGGAGCAAATAAGAAACCCGCAGAACAAGGAATTTTCTTTAAATCAAGTTCATTAAATAAAACTGCCTCTTTAGGTGGAACAACTTTAGGAGCTATAACTAAAGAAGCAAATCCAAAAATAAAGGCTATAAAGGCTATTGCAGCCCCTGCAACAGTAGGCGCAGTGGGCGGCTTTGCTGCAAGTGAATTAAGTGAACCAAATCCTGAACAGAAAATGTATGACCAGGGGCTAAAGTCTTTTAGAGCGACTTTTCCTGAACTGCCAGCACCAGACGCTGAAAAAATGTTTGGCCAAGTGTGGCAGCAATATCAGAAAAATCAGGATATTCAAACAACTAAAGCGGTTATTCAAGGAGCAGCTCAAGCCCAAAAATTTGGCAGTTTTACCGAGGAAATATCTAAGGAAGCTAACATAGCTGCCATTGGAAAAATTGTCTCAAAAATTGGCTATGGAGCTGGACGTTTAATGGCTGGAGGAAAGCATTTAGGAAAGCTTAATAAAACTAAAAAATTAACTAACTTACAGAATATTGGCAAGTCGATGATGAAAAATCGTAAACTTGTTGGTACTGGTATTGTAGCCGGTGGAGCTGGCTATCTAGCTGGAGGCAGGAACAAGGACTAATGTATTTTTTTATAGAAAATAATGGGACACCACAACAACTGACGGTTTCAGATTTTTTAAAAGATTATCTTGAAGCTACTTACGGTGCTACGATTGAGACATCAGTAGGACGAAGCGAGGAGCCAGTTAGTGTATTTAATGAAGATGGAAAATTAGTCGCAGCATTTAATAACTCGCCTGATGAGGCAGTTTTGAATTTTCATTTTGCGGCGTTAACATAGGAGAGAGGCATGGCAGGACGAGTGACAACGAAGGATGTACTAGCAGCAGTTAAAGATGTTATTAGTAGTGTAGAAGAAAACTCCCCTAATGGTGATATTAAAGATTTAAGTAATAAAGTTGAAACCCTTTGTGAAGCTCAAAAACAACACACTAAAAAACAAGAAGAGCAGTTTGCTGATGTACAGAATACAATTTTAAAACTAACAAAACGGTTATATAATCCTGATGATGGGGTTGTAGTAACAGTTAAAGATAATACACGAGTTACTCGTGAAACACGTAATGCAGTAGATAGATATTCATCAAAGATTGATCAAATAGATGATGAGCTAACTGCTATACAAACATGAAAGAAAAATATTAATAAAACGCTTTGGATTACCCTGCCCCTACTTTTATCAGGTGTAGCGTATGCAGCCAAAGTAATTCTTGGAGGTTAAAATATGGCTGAAATAATCGTAAACCAATTGGATGAAACGGGTGACGAACAAGTGTCTGAGTTTGTTAATCAGGATTATAATACTGAACAAATGGTAGAATTTTTTAAAGAATCACAAAAGAAAGAGTTTACAACTGATGCAGACTTTGAAGAAATATTTACCAAGGTTGCAGAAGAGTATACTCCTAAAACTTGGGAAGATTTTAAAGGTAAAGTCACTAATTTATTTAATGGAAAATTGGATACACAGTTTGCACGTTGGGAAACAAAAGTTGCATTGGATAAAACCAGGTTAAAAGAACTGTTTAATGCCAGTTAAAGAACACACATTTGTTAATGATCCTAAACGCAGACTTATTACAACTCCTACTAGAAGCTGTTCGGTATGCAAGACTGGTAAGACGTATCCGCGTCGAATAACAATCCCTTCCCACAAACGGCGCTATAAGACCGTTTGGAAATGTACTAATCCACAATGTCGCGCACAAAGAGGTTAGTATGTTTAAATTTCCCCATACTAGATATGTTACTACTTTAGTTGCAGGTAAAAAATCTCCAGATGCAATTTTAGAAGACTTAAAACGTTATGATTTAAGTTTTCCACTTCCTGGTGTTCAAGATATTTATGACGAATTAAAGGAGCAACAACCTACTTATTTTAATAAGGCAGATGCGTCTATTGAACTCTCTTGATTAGAAGAGTGAGATATTGCAGAGATGTATGGTTATCTTTTTGAGGTTTATACTGATAAAACTAATGTACATGATATTGAAGGGGCCTTAAAGATTTTAAATGATCCCTTAATGAAACGACTAGTTACTAGCTTAGCGGTCGCCAGTATTACTACTGAGGATATTGAGCTTATTGTAAATGGTAAGTATAATATTGAGTACTCTCATGAAAATATAAAATTATTTTTAAAGTACTTTTTTGATGTGGAGCAGTATTCTTTTTTAGAGAAAAAGAAACTTGTCGAAAAGGTAGCGGATCCAGATACTAAGAGGTTCTTTACAATTGCCTTAAAAGGTGATAAAGATTACCTTTTATGGAAGCTTGGCGCAGCTCCTGATAAGAGCTTTGACGCTATGCTTAGAGATATGATGTCAGATTCATATTATAATTTTAAAGAACGATCACGAGTTGATCCCGACCTTGCACAACGTTGAGGTGGATTAGCTGTTAAATTATCGGATCGTATAGATAGAATTCAGGAATCAAAAAATTCAAGTGAAGATCTTTTTGAAGAACTTGAATTTAAGTTACAAGAAACTCGGCAAGAAGAGCAAGCAATGTCACATATTGATGAGTTAGAGGACAAAGAGCAGCCTAAGCGCAAGGAGAAAAAATAATGTTAAAAAAATTAGGATTTAAGAAACTTTCTAGATTTGCGTCGGAGGACTATATAGACGCTCATATTCCTTTTAGTGAAAAGAAAAAATTATATAAAGCTGATGTAACACGATATGCAGAAAGATCGCCTGCTTCAGCAGTAGCTAATATTGGAACAGGAGCAGCCATAGGAGGCATACTGGGTGCAGGATTTAAAGCTAATCCCAAAGTTATAGCAGCCGGAGCTGGTATAGGAGCGCTATTAGGAAGATGGAACCAAACTTCAACTGATAAAGAGACTGCAGATGCTAAAGATTTATTACGAGGCGGAGATGCAGAGTTGCGTAAAGCTTTACTTTGAAATGTCAGAAGATCAAATACCCATCAGAAAGCATTGTTACAAGAGATTCGAGATGACCAACTATATGGAGACTAGAATATGTTAACAAAGTTAGGATTTAAAAAAATAGCTACAGATAGGTATTTTATTTATAAATATGGTGGGAGAACTAAGTGGGAAGTTTCTAAAAATATTAAAGAACTTGAGGCTAAGCATGGAAAGGGTTTTGCATATGACCGTGATGTGGGGGTTGAAGGTGAGAGTAGCAAAGAAGTAAGAGCTAAGTTTAAGAAACAGTTGGATTCAATGCCAAAGAGGTCAACTGTAATTGTTGATGATGCTCATGGTATTGGCAGATTCATGCAAGAAGAAATTAATTATGCTAAAAAACTTGGATTAAATATTCAATTTGAGTCAGCGATACGTACAGGTGGAAAAAGTATAAAAACCTTTCTTACAAGGNAAGGAAAAGAAGTAATGCCGGCACAAAGTAAATCTCAGCAACGTTTTATGGGCATGGTTCACGCCGTGCAGACGGGAGAGTTGAACTCATCTGATGCTTCTAAATCTGTTGTAGATGCGGCTAAAAATATGAAGAAAGACGACGTTACGGATTTTGCTGAAACGAAACATAAAGGTCTTCCTGAAGAAAAAAAGAAAACAAAGTATCCATCTCCACCTGAAGGAGACTCTAGAGGACAAAAAATTGCAGGGCTATTAGATCCTGTTAAAGATACATTAGCAAATGATATATGATTTGAGACTGCAAGTGGTTACAGATTACGGCCGCCTATTAAAAATTATATATTATTTACTTTACGTAAAATTTTACCCCTAGAATTAGTGGATAAAATATTTATTATTGGTTCTATTACAGGCCATAAGTATAAAGATACATCAGATGTTGATATCAACGTCTATTTAAAGAAGGAGATAGGACCAGAAGATGTTAAACATTATCACACAAAAGCTAGAGCATTTAATGAGAAAAATGCACCTGGTACACGTCATCCAGTGAATTTCTACATTAGTGATTTCAAGGAGACTGAACCTTTTAAATGAGCTAAGTTTGGTGTATATAGTGTACTGGATGATTTATGGATAAATCAACCTACACCTAAAGAAGAGTTACTCGATCCAAAAATTGAGTTTCATAAGGAATTAAACACTGCTAAAATATTTGCAAGAAATTTCACACGAATGGTTCATGAATATGCACAGGATCTAGTAGACTATAAAGAGTTATCTAATGATCCAGATGCTGAACGTCGCTTAATTTCGAAACGAAATGAATTAAATTCAGATTTAATGCGTTTAGTGGAAGAAGAGAAGAGATTACATGAAGATCGTGAGTTTGTGTACCGCAAAGGATGAGGAGTTCCTAGAAAGTCATTTCGAAACTTGTTATATAAATTAATCGAGCATAATCAGTATGGCAGCGTACTAAATCAGCTCAAATCATACCGACACCGTGAAGAATAAAAAACGATGAGTACCACGCAAAAAACATAAAAGAGTAAAGGATCCTGCAAAAGGAGTTGCCGTAACCGTTTTTAATAATAATATTGAAGAAGCTTTACGCCGATTTAAAAAGAAAGTTGAAGAAGCTCAAATTCTTGAAACCTTTCGAAATAATCAGTTTTTTGAAAAGCCTTCTGTTGTTAAACGTAGAAAGAAAAAGGCGCGCATCGCTCTAAATAAACGAACGGGGAAATAAATGGCAAAAATTGTTGATTTAAAAGCAAGTGAGTTTGCTGAAGCTTTTCTTTATCTCAATGGGCATCAATTTTCATTGAATGATTACCCACATATGCGTGCGGTATATAATTGTAATAAAGATAAAGTAGTTTTAAAGTTTAGTAGACAGACTGCTAAATCTACTACTTTAGCTAATATTATGGTAACTAATAGTGTTACACGACCTCATTTTAAATCTCTATTTATATCTCCGTCTGTAGATCAGACTAAAGTATTTTCTCATGATAGAGTAAATCCTGTGATTGAGGGTAGTCCATTTATTAAAAAGAATTATTTAAATTCTCAGCTAATTCAGAATGTTTTTATGAAGCAATTATTAAATGGCTCACGAATGTACTTACGTTATGCTAATTTAAATGCTGATAGAGTACGTGGATACTCTGCTGATATGTGTCTCTTTGACGAGATTCAGGATCAATTTGAAGATAATATTCCCGTTATTGAGGAGACAATGAGTCGGTCTATGTATAAACGGAGTTGGTTTTCTGGCACACCAAAATTAACTATTGGACCATTAGAGGACCGATGGGAGCTTTCAAATAAGTGTGAATGAATTCCTAAGTGTGAGCATTGTAATCGTTATAACATTCTAGGTGAGGATAATATTGGTAAAGAAGGACTGATCTGTGAAGAGTGTGGAAGATCCTTAAATGCGAGAGCTGGACAATGAATTCAGACTGGAGATAAAGATGCATATTTTACGGGATTTCGTGTTTGCCTATTACACTTTCATAAGGCCCCTTGGGTTGATTGAAATAGAGATGTGATTCAGAAAATGGAAACACAATCTAAAAATATTTTTTTTAATGAGACTTTAGCATTACCTTATGATTCAGGTTCGGTTCCTATTACTAGAGGTGAGTTAGAAAAATGTATGATAGGTCGTGAATGGTCACCGGAGTTACATGACTCATCTGAGGCCGGAACTACTGGAACAGCAATTAATATTATGGGTATTGATTATGGCCCTGTAAATTCAGACCAATCTTACACGTGTATTTCTATTGTTCGGGTGATCGATAATGATAAGTTTGAAGTTATGTGGGGTAAACGGTATGTTGGAAAAGAGGCTGAGTTTAGTTTTATTCATGAAGAGATCCCTAAATTAATGGCGAAGTGAAAATGTGCACATTTATGTGCTGATTACGGAATGGGCGAAGCTTCTAATTCAGTACTGCGTAAGGAGTTAGGTATACAGAAAGTTATTTCTTATCAGCATTTACCATCCCAACATGAGCTGGTTAGATGAAATAGTAAAATGCCAGCATATACATTAAATAGGACACAAGTAATGGCAAATGTTTTTGAAAAATTTAGACGACAAAAAATAATTTTACCTAAACCCCATCATCAATTAGATGAGTTAATACAAGATATTTTAAACATTCAAATTGATTATAGCTTAGAAACTAATAAAGTACGCTATATTAATAAAGGTCCGGATGATTTTTTCCATGCAACTCTATTCGCTTTGCTTGGTGCCGAGCTTATGACAGGACTAAATACATTTAAATCTATTGGATAAATAATCCTTGACAAGATCCCAACTAAATACTATATTGAAACACGATGAATAATCCTTATGATCTAGAACAGCTAGGCAAAGAAGCTGCTTTAAGCTATATTAGCGATAATGTAACGCTAAATGACTCTATCCTAAAGACAGCTCAAAACCATAATTTGAACCGTCAACAGGTAAATAGAGTTGTTGAGTCTGCTAATGTTGACGCTTATTTACATTTAATTAAAAAAGCTGAAGATAACTATGTTGACTTTCCCCTTGCAGATTCCGCTACCATATATAGTAACCTAAGTTATCAAGAATCCTTACCTAAATCCTCTAACGATTACGAAGCTCCCCCTACTAAAACTGCAACCTTTAATTTATTTAACATAGAAGATGCTGAATTTGAAAAAACAGCGTCTGCTAAAATAAGATATGGCCAGTTACGGAAAGAGGCTAGTGAAGTTGAAGGAAAATGTAATTATATATATGACCAAGCTGAACTTACTCGTGGAGAGTTTATTGAGAATTATAATAATTTATGGAACTTTACGAAACAAGCCGTTTTACAAGAAGAGAATTTAAATAATGTATTTAGTATTATAAAAGAGGCCGCTCCTTCATATAGTCAATATATTAAAGATGATTTTTCAGATTATATGAAAGAAACAATGCGTCATATTGATATTACTAAAGAAGCTGCTTATACTGGAATTATTAATCCAAAATCAAATATTTATAATACCGCAAAAGAATTAGAGTATTTAGGCGATCGCTATGTAAAAATTGCAAGCGCTTTTAAACATTACATTGATCAATATAATGTTCTTCGTAAGGAAGCAGGAGCATTAGGTGGACTTAAAAAATTAATAGTTGGTGCAGGCCAAACTATCACAGGAACAACCACTGCAATTTTAAAAGGAATGGCTAAAAATAAAGGCCTAGTTCTGGCTGGTATTGGTGGAGCAGCAGCCTATCAAGTTGGCAAGTCAAAAGGTAGACGAAGTCAAGGCGAAATTTTACAGGCTAAAATGCTACCTGCCAAATATAGGAATATACAATATTAAATGAATAAATCTTTTACAGATGAGATTAAGAAACATGCGTTCCGTTTTGGAGCTAAACCTTCATGGCATAAAAATATTGGTGGATTTGCCGCTAAAGGTGCTTTAATTGCTGCAGGAGCTCTTGGTACAGAAATGATTGCTGAAGGTACCATTGACTGGTGGCGTGAGCGTAGGAAAAATAGAGAACGCGGACCATTATTTGAGAAGATTATTGAACAGCATAAAGAATTAAAAGAATACCCATATGCAAAGGTACTACAGTATTTTGATACACTATTTGCCTTTTCACCAAGTTTAGCTAGGGATCCATTAGCTGCTGGCGCATTTATACGTCAAGCTATTAGAATGGATGAGTTTGGAGGCCCTGGACATGAAACAATTAAAAATTTAGCAACTATAGAAAAATCACAAACAGAAATTGACGAAAAAGGCAAGCCCAGATATAAATCAGTTGGAGCGTTTGGTAGCGTCGCTAAAGATATCTGGCCATCTTAGTCATTTTTTAATAAAAGGGGAATTTTTTGGATAAAATTTTAGAATATGAGTATGGAGATCATAGCTCTGAAGTTTTTACGTTAATCCATCCTGGGTTTTTGTCCAAGGTGGCTTCTTCGTATTCGGACGAGTTAAAGGACTTTATATCGGTGTTGACTAAAAGGCCCGGTTTTACTTACGCCCTTGTCAATGCTATGTCTGCTGGAGAACACTATGGCTCAAATAGAAACGGCGACTATTTCCCCGTTAAAGCTCTAAAAGAGTATCATAAAACATTTGAGACCAACGGCCATGTATACAAACATCACATCAATAAAGACCCACGCAAAGCTATGGGTCGTGTGGCGTTTTCTCATTATAACCCGTCCATGAATCGTGTAGAGCTCATCCTAGAGCTCAGCGATGAGAAGGCCGAACCTGTAGTAGCCCGATTAAATAAGGGTGAACTACCAGCAGTGTCTATGGGATGTAAAGTTCCATATGACGTTTGTTCTATATGTGGCAACCGGGCCAAAACTTTAGCATTTTATTGTAAGCATCTTAAGGATGAGATGAATAAAGTGTACGATGATGGACGTAGAGTTTGCGCCATCAACACAATGCCTAAGTTCTTTGATCTTAGTATTGTAACCATACCTGCTGATACTACAGCAGGATTTTTATCAAAAGTAGCGAGTGCTCAACCTCAATTGAGTGCTGCATTAGGTGTAGAGTTTAATAAAGCTGGAGATTTAATATCTGAAAGCGATATTAAAAAGAAAATTACTGCCCCTGCTGATGTTACTTTCAGTAAAGATCCAGATAATTTAGTATCGAGTAGTCAAAGAAAGCTTCCTGATTCAGTGATGAAGGAGCTATCTAAGCATGCTTTTGCAGACGTACTGTCAAGCATGTTAGTCATGAAAATGATGCCCTCCAGGTCTGATTTTCAAAAATTAGCTTTATATTGCTCAGGTCATAAGGATATTGCCGATAAGCTAGATAAAGCTGGAATTATTTTTGATGCAGATTTGGATGCTACTGCTGACGTGACGGATCTTAGTGCCTCTAATTTTAATATTAAAGTCGCTAATATTTTAAAGACCTCAGTAGCAGACCTAAGTTTAAGTAAACCGTTGATAATATCTAGAGCACTTGAGAAAGTAGCGTATCCGTTTGGTAACAGTGGAAAAGAAACTAACACTAAACAACGTGAAAAAAATGCTCCAGATTTAGAAGCTCTACGAGCCTTACTGGAAGAATATGGATTAATGCCAAAAGGTAAGGAAATTAGTGAGCAAGAATGGGATAATTGGAATAAGCAATTAGGTAACGAACCTCCTTCTTGGAGAAAATTTATCTTTGGAAGTTCTGAAGATCCAACATTTAAACCTCATAAAAGTCCTTTAGGGGCCTTAACAGGAATAGGAGCTGGCTATGCTGGCTATGCTAGACTTGTAAGTGGTCCTGAATCAGTTGGTGTAAAAGCTATTTTAGCTCGAAATCCGTGAATCATGCCCCTCATTGTAGGAGCTGGTACGCTGAGTTCATTGGCAATGCAAAATACGTATTTTCGTAAATCCGCTAGTCGGTCCGTTATGGTACCGAGTTTGTTTGTAACGGTTCCACTAAGTTATTTAATGGCCGGAAAAGCTGAAGCAGATGTACGCCGTGATAAAGCGATATCGCGAACGGATAATTTCGTAAGAAAGCATCCGTTCTTAACAGCAATAGGAATGAGTGGTGGGTTATCAACTGGATTAAGGCTTATAAAACGGGCGGAAGTGTTATCACAAATGGATTCTGGTTCTCTCGATAAGATGTATAACCAGTTAATCATTAACTAAAAAAAGAATAAGGAGATTAGTAATTATGGCTAAAGGACTTAACATAGACGAAATTCTTGCTTCTTTAGAGCAGGAAAAAACTGCTGAAGAAACATTCGCAGAAGGCGTAAGTTCCGAAGAAAAAGTAGTAGAAACAGCTGACTCCAATGCTGAAGTTGTTGAAACTCCAGCTCCTAAAGCCGATGCTGAAGAAACTACTAAATCTGAAGAAAAAACTGCTGAGTCTACTGATGAGACGCACGATGATGCTGAGCTTGAAAAAGCTGCAGCTGAAATGGACGCTCAAGGTAGAATTATGGCTAAAGCGTTCATGGATGAACTTCAGAAGATTGCTGTTGGTGACAGTGGATATATTCCACACGCTGACGATGCAAAAAAAGGCGTTAATGAACTTGTTAAAGGCGATGTACCTGAAGGTGGAAAAGTGGATGCTGTTGTAGCAAAACTTCAAGAACTAGAAGGCGCGTCTAGAGCAGGATCATACGTACAACATGGTGATCAACCAGTTCCAGCTGCACCGAAAGCTGTAGATGAAACTTTTGGATCAACTGCCTCCGACATGGGTAAAGCTGCAGAAGCAACTGCTTCTGAAGAAGAAACTCCTGAAGGAAGAATAGTTGGTGCCTTATATGACTCATATTTTGGCACTCCAGAGGAGGGTTCAGAAAATGAGTAATTTAATGGACACTTATCAAAAAATGCAGAAGTCAGCTACGGAGGTAGCTGCTGCAGAGTCTTTAGAAAAAGAAGCTCAAGAAATAACAAATGCTAGAGTTGAAGTTCTTGCTAAATATGCAGAAGCTGCAAACGGTGTTCTTACTGAAGAATATGGTGAAGATTACACAGAAGAAGATGTTGCTAAGTTAGCAGCATATCTGATTGATCGCGACATTGATGAAGAAGAGAATGTTGAAAAAGTAGCTGAGTATGTAGAAGCAGGACAAATAATGGCTCGTTCTTTTGTAGAAGAGCTTTCTGGTGCTGAAGAGGAAGCTGAGTAGGTAAACTATGGCTTCAAACCAGAAATTGATAAAAACTGCAGCCGCAGCGATTAAACAGCTTAAAGCAGAAACTGATGAACTACGTTCAAAGGTTGCTGTTTATGGGCGTGTTCAATCTATTGTTTCTGGATTACATGAGTCTGGAAGTATTGCGTCAGAAGATATTTTTGCTATTACAGAAAAATTAGCTTCTAAGACGCCGGAGGAACTCGACGTTGTTGAGAAGGCGATTGAACTCCAAGGGCCTGGAAATTCGGATTTCACCTTTGGGAAATTAAGCGAACGCCCTCAAGATGATGGGAGTATAGATCCTCTTACAAAAATGCTTCTAGAAGATTATTAAAAAAATAACGTAACCAGGAATTAATCTTGGTTATTAATGGAGGAATAAAATATGCTAGCTTTATTAAGTGATATTAATAAAATAA
>NZEE01000033.1 GCA_002688965.1 archaeon
AATAAAGAAACTAATAAGATAAATTACCATAACCTAAGTGTCATGATTTAGAGGGCCGGTGGTCTAGTGGTTATGACACCTCCCTTACAAGGAGGGGATCGCCAGTTCGACTCTGGCTCGGCCCATAGCTTTCATATGTTTTAGAATACTAAGATGTGTGTGGCAAAATTTAATTTTGCTCCCATAGTCTAGCCCGGTCAAGGATGCGGGCCTTTCGAGCCTGAGACGGGGGTTCGAATCCCCCTGGGAGCATTATTTTTTATTTTAGAAGCGTCAGTTTGTTTTAAATATCTTAACGTGCATATTTTAGCTATGCCTATTAATGTAAAAGATTTCTCAGAGATGGTGAAGAAGGACGTTTTTACTGACAAAGGAGTTTATTGCGGAAAGGTTAGTGACGTTGGGCTTGATATGACTAAGTTCCGAGTACGGTCTTTAGTTGTTGATGCTATTCGTGGCTCTTTTCTATCTGAGATGGTAGGAGATAAGAAAGGTGTTGTAATACCATTCAGCATTGTCGATAGTATTGGAGACATTGTTATCATAAAACACATATCTACATCACTTGGTAGCACTGAAGATATTAGTGAAGCTTCAGTTTCAAGCGAAGCTCCAGTAGAAGAATCTACTCCAATTAACTTCTAATTTTGTTTTTATTGTTTTTGATGTTGAATAGTGGTAGGATTGAATAGCTTTTTATAATTGCTATACCATATATGATAGAATACAAAAATATGTGATTACTATGGTTGTAAATATTAAGATTATTGGTTGGAAACGGTCAGAAGAGACGGCTAACATGCTAATAAAGTCTATTTCTGGCTTTTTCGTCTTTAAACGCACTATATATCCTTCTAGCTATGTTAAAATTGACCAAATGCCTATATTAGATATGAGTAAACCAGAGAAGTTTGACTATCTTTTGGTGCTTGATCCTTCTGAAGCTGACCTAGAAGACTACAAATCTATGAAAGAAGATGGTGTTGTTATTGTTAATACAGTTGATAAGAAGATGGGTACAAGTATCAACAATGCTGTGAAGAAACTTAAAGCTAAAATTGTTGTAGTTGATGTTTCTGGTTCAAGTATAGAGCATACTGGTAGGTTTAATCCTTCAATTGGTATACTTGCTGCATTTGTTAAGAAGACAAATGTGTTGTCTCTTAAGAATTTAGAAACTGTGATAAAAGAAAGTCATAAATCAGATGGAAGTTTAGCTGTTGCTGAAGAGGTCCATAAGTTAGTGAAGTGATTATTATGAAAAAAATGGATAATACTATAAGCGGAAAAAAGTTTCAGGAATTTATTCCTGTTATAGACAAAAAAGCATGTATAAAATGTAAAGCATGTTTTGTATTTTGTCCAGATTCTGCTATTAAAATGGGAACTGATGGTATTCCTAAAATTGACTATGAACAATGTAAAGGATGTTTGATATGTTTACGTGAATGTCCTGTTCGGGCAATAAGTGAGGAACGAGCCAAATAGGTGATTTGAATGGCTAAGAAAAAAACTAAGAAAAGGCCAGTGAAAAAGAAAAATGTTAGAAAGATTAAGAAAGTTGCTAAAAAGAGAGTGAAAAAAATGGTTAAGAAACAAAAAAAGAAAGTGAAAAAAGTGGTAAAAACTTCATTACAAAAAGTGAAAGTTGATGGAATTCCACTATCACAAAAAGAAGTATTTAATGCTAGTATTGAAATTTCAGGAGCTACTTTATTTACTAGAGATAATGTTTATGAAGCTGCTATGAATGCGCTTGAAAATAGAACTGTTTATGAGAATATTGAGAATTTGGATGTATTTTCTGGTTCACGATTACCAATTGTTTTAGTTGGACATAATGCTCTTTTGAATAGAGATAATGGTGCAATGATAACACTGCCTGAAAACAATCAAGAAATGATTGATGATATTTTAATTTGTCATAAAATATGTGAAAATAAGAATGTGTTGATTCCTGGTTTAGTTGATTCTGGTATACTTTTATCTGAGAATGTTTCTGTTCCTTCAAAACAAAGTATCGAGAAGT
Organism: archaeon; assembly: GCA_002688965.1. Next base: position 2,030 of record NZEE01000033.1, read on the forward strand.
TTATTGGTAAGTATAAACCACTTCAAAAGGAAGAAATGATTTCTTTAACTGATAATAAAATTGATGCAGATGTTTCATTAGCAATGGCACATGTTAGAAAATTAATAGCTAAAACTAATGAAAAATGGATGAAAAAATTCCATAGAGGAGTTGGTATGATTGAAACTGAAGGATTGGAAAATGCTAAAGTTGTTTTGATAGTCTATGGACAAAATTCTAGAAGTACTAAAAAAGCTATTATGGATCTTGCTTCACCTGAACAAGAAGGTCAGAAACCAATTAATGTTGGGTTGATACGTGTTCATATTGCTCGTCCATTTCCTATTGATGAATTAACAAAAGCTTTGGAATTAGTTCCGAAAAAAGCTAAGATTGGTGTAATAGATATTTCATCTTCAGCAGGTATGGGTGGTATAATGTTTTCTGAAGTTTCTTCAATTACATCTCGGAAAATGTCATCTTATGTTTCTAGCAAACTTCTAGGTACAAAAAACATATTAGATATTATTTCTACATTACTTGATTTACCTTCTGGTGAATCAGAAACTCTTTGGATTGAATAATTATTTGAGATGTCTAAGAAAATTTGTAGTATCTTCAGTTACTTTGGCTAGATGTTCTTGATTGGTGATATTGATAAACCAGTCATCGACTTGTTCTTGTTCCTCTGGATCAAGACCCTTGTACCATTTTTCAAAACCATCTTTGCTTACAAAAGCAGGATGTTGTTCTAGTGTAGTAGCGGTCTTATCATCTCCCATTTCTCGAAAACCAGCTATTGCTTCTTCTGTATAACTTCTGAACCTTTCGTATTTCTCACCTATGTCCATAGTTATAATTATGTATGCTAAAGATTAAAAGAGTATACTACCGATAAGTTGACAGTAGTAAAGCGACACCGATGTGTTGGTGTCGCTGGAAGTCATGTCTGGTCAAGACAATGGCACTCTCCTTGAAGGCATCTGAGGATTAGCTTTGGATAATCGCCAGCAAGGTGACGAATATTCAGTTCATCCAGAAAATTTGGAGTGATGAGTGCAGAAGAGCGTTCGCCGGCAACCATCTTCGTGCATCATTTCCTTGGCATTATTGAATAACCAAAGAATAATACTACCGGCGCCAAGGTAGATGAGTACGCCCATTACGAACAGAACGGTTGATAGCAACGATTCCATCGGTTCCCTCCTTTACTCTTGTGTTTAAGATGATACTTCAACAGCTCCTATGAAACGTACGACTTTGTTTTTCCTCCTTTTCTATTGTTGGGATGTGTCCTTAACAATATCAGACACTTGTTCGAGTTCACGTAATAGATCGACAATATCTTCATGCTTGTTCTGTTCAGCCACTCCCTGTGCAGTCAGAGTTGTCTCAGGTCTGCCGTGTTTGGCAGGTTCTGTGTAACTGAAGCTGGTGTCTGCTCCAAGATGAATAAGGAGCTCGACCATATCTAGATGACCGAGACCAGCGGCAGCTATCAGAGGGGTTATGCCAGTTCCAGGACCGGTGATTGATCCTTCAGCTGGGAAGTTGACATCTGCTCCTTGACGAACTAATGACAGCGCTGTTTCGTCTTGGTTTCTTTTGGCTGCAATGAGAAGGGCGTTGCCCAGTTTTTCCCCTTTCTCAGTTTCGTTGTGCATTTGACAAAGTGCCCGTTGTGTTGGGTTTGAACCAAACCATGGCACTATACCACTATTGTCTTGAATTTCCAGATCTGCGCCGTCTTTGACAAGAGAAATGGCCAAATCTTTGCAGTTGGCAGCAGCCAATACATGGAGAAGAGTTTCTCCAGTTACAGGATGTTGCTGATCAATACGATGATGTGTCCATGCGAGATTGATTAGATCATCGAGATTCTCTTGATGTTGACTGCGTAAATTCTCAAGAGCTTCTCTGTGATCATTGATCAGACATTTTGCCGTTAGAGCGATGTTATCAGGTGTTTTCATCTTTTCCCTCCGTTCGTAGCTTCAGCTACATTAAAGAAAACAGCGTTTGGTGTCCTTAGGACGTTGAATCGACGTGTATCATTGCGATATAGTCGAAAAACATTGGACTTACGTGTTCAATGCTTTTGAAAATGGTTTGTTAATTATGATGATTTCTCAAAAGTTTTAAAGGGTTTTAGAAATTATGAAAAAAGGCTCAGTAGCTACCCAAACAAGTCATCCTTACGTCATGCTGGGACGGTCACATCATTGCCATTATTAGATTGAAAATGTTACTTTTAAGGGTTTAGAATTAACGTGGATTTCGTGTTACATCAGTTGGTTGGCGTATTTCACCACCAGCCTCAAGAAGGGTTTTTGCTTGTTCAATTGCGTTTTTTACAGCATTTATCATCCTTTTTCTTTGTAGCATAGATACTTCTTGTTCTTCTAGTTGTACAATGTAGCCATCTACACTATCTAGAATCTTAAGAATCTGGAATCTCTTAGCTCTGCTTAGTTTATCTGCTTTTTCTCTTACTCTATCATACTTTTTCCTTAATTTGTATATCTTATAATTTGAACCTAAACCAAGCATAATATATAATTGATTCTAGAGTATATAATAATATGCAAACACTGAGAAAGGGAAAAGAGACTTATACTGAGCTATATCCTAAAGCTATTGAAATGAGTAAAAAAGGTAAAAATGTGAAGGATATTGCTAAGGAACTAGGAATATCATACTCTGCTGTATATGCTTGGCTAAAACAAGGAAGAAAACCTAGTTCTCCGTCACTTGTAAAGTTTAAGAAATACCTAGAAACACATGGTCCAACTGCTAGTATTGATATTAAGAAGGTTATTCCTAAACATAATGATTTTTATCATATTGCTCAAAAGCGTGGAATAGGCATAAAACGGGCTGTTATGGATAAAAGATATGCTGATTACAGAGTTTGGTATTATTTAGATGGTCAAGATGATGTTTTACAACAAAGAATGCAGGAATTAAGGAAAAAGTATGTAAAAGTTAAGAAAAAAATGATGAAAACTCTTGGAATGTAATAACTTTAAATAGATTTGCGTTAAAATCTATAAAATTCGCTGAATTAAGTGATTCTTATGAAAAAAGTAATTGAAGAAGAAATGGAAGTTGTAACTGCTAAAGTTGCAACAGAATATCTTGGTGTTTCTGATGAAGAACTTATAACAGCAGGTACTGATGTTTGCCCTGGTTGTGGTGTTTTGTTAGGTCTTCGTTTAGCTATGAAGACAATTGGTATGAATAGTAAGATAATTGCTTCTGGTGGACATGCTGCTGTATTTGGTACAACTAGTAAAGTTCCATTTATTGCTACAAAAGAGCTGAAAATACCTAATCTTAGAAAAGAGGTAGATGAAGGTAAAGAAAAGTTTGTAGTTCTTTGTTATGATGGTACTAACAAAGTTGATGATATTGTTACTGCTGCTGGAAAATGTGATTTAGTTATTTCAGTTGTTACTGAACCAGGTAAAGATCTTGTGAAAAAGGTTTCTCCTAGTATGGATTATTCAGCAACTGCTTCAGTATCAAATCCGGTTGATTTTATGGAAAAGGTTCAAGAAGGATTAAATCATGATAAATCTTTTATTGAGTTACTTGCTCCTTGCCCTGGAATAGTTGATTCTAAACTTGATCCATCAAATACTATAGAAGCTGCAAGAATGGCTGTGAAATCAAATATGTTTCCGTTACTAGTTGCAAAACATAGTGGAAAAGGACTTGTTGCAAAGTTAACTTATCAAAATGTTGAGCCAGTTTCTGTTGATGAATATCACAGATTAATGGGAGAAGTTGTAAAGCAAGAAATTATAGAAAAAGAGAATGCTGATATGACTGCTAAAATGAGACTTTTGCAAAAAGGCAAGTTCTGATTCTTTTTATATAAAACTTACATTTAGTTTTATGAAGTATAAAATTATACACCATAAACTTAAGAAAAAGCCAAATATGGGTGACTATTCTAAGGCTAGAAGGAAGTTTTCATGGAAAACTGCTGAAAATGAAATAACATTTTTTGATTCTAGACATAAATTATTGAATGCTGCTCATAATGCAGTTGATAGGCATGCTGGTGCTGATAAAGGTGAAAAACCTGCGATAATTTATGTTGATGATAATTTCAAAGAGAAAATAATTACATTTAATGACTTGAAAAGACAATCAAACAAGTTTGCCAATGTTTTGAAAGGTTTGGGTGTTCATAAAGGAGATAGAGTTTTTATCTTTTTGCAAAGAACTCCAATAGTTCCTATAACATTTCTAGGTATATTAAAAACTGGAGCTATTGCTGGTACTTTATTTGCTGCATTTGCTCATCAAGCTATTGAAGATAGGTTGAATAATTCTAAAGCTAAGGTTTTGATTACTAGTAGAGCATTAGTTGGTAGAGTTAATAGACGAAAGCTAAAACATTTGAAACATGTCTTAGTTATTGAAGATAGTTTGTTTAAGAAGAAAATGAAACAAGCTTCTGATGAATTCAAATGTGTTAGAACTAAACGAACTGATCCTGCATTTATGCTATATACTTCTGGTTCTACAGGAACTCCAAAAGGAATAGTTCATTCTCATAATAGTATTTTGCAACAACATATGACAGCAAAGTATGTATTAGATTTACATCAAGATGATATGTATTGGTGTACTGCTGATTATGGCTGGGTAACTGGAATCGCTTATAACATACTTGGTTCAATGTCAAATTATGTTACACATATCCTTTATGGTGGTAGATTTGAACCTAAGAAATGGTATAAAGTGATTAAGAAATATGAGGTTAATGTTTGGTATACTGCTCCTACTGCTGTTCGAATGTTGAAATCACTAACTTCAGGAAAGCTTAATTTACCTTCATTGAGATTAATGTGCTCTGTTGGTGAGCCTTTGAATCCTGATGCAATATATTGGGCTGTCAAAGCATTTAGACAACCAGTTTATGATAATTATTGGCAAACTGAAACTGGAGGAATAATGATTGCTAATTATCCTGGTATGCCTATACATGCAGGTTCAATGGGTAAGCCAGTTCCATGGGTAACTGCAATGATAGTTGATGAAAAAGGACGCAAACTCGGTACAGGTAAAGAAGGTAATTTAGCATTCAAACCCAATTGGCCATCAATGATGATTAATGTGTGGGGAAACAAGCGAAAGTATTCTCATTATTTTAGTAAAGGAGTGTATCTTACTGGTGATAAGGCATATGTTGATTCAAAAGGATATTTCTGGTTTATTGGTAGGGCTGATGATGTGATTAAAACTTCTGGTGAAAGAGTTGGTCCATTTGAAGTCGAGTCTGCTTTGATAGAACACAAAGATGTTATAGAAGCAGGTGTAATTGGTAAACCTGATGAAATGCGTGGAGAGATTATCAAGGCATTTATAGTTCTGAAAAAAGGTGTTCCAAAAAGTGCTAGAAAAAAGAGAGAAATACAGTTATTTGTTAAGAAGCATTTAGCAGGACATGCTTATCCTCGTGAAATAGAATTTATGGATTTATTACCAAAAACTCGTTCTGGTAAGATAATGCGGCGTGTTTTAAAGGCAAAAGAGCTTGGTTTGCCTGTTGGAGACACGTCAACTCTGACAAAATAGGCTATCGTTATTTATATATACTGAAAATCTACAATTATTATTATGAAAACAAGAAAAGGTATCACTCCGGTAATAGCTGTCGTACTTTTGCTTATGATAACTGTGGCACTTATTGGATTTGCATTTATATGGTTCCAAGGTGTTTGGGAAGATGTATCAGAAGGCGTTGGAGATAAAATTGCTGATGATATCAACAAATGGGATCAGACAATAAAGATAGATAATGTAAAGGATGCAGATACAGACGCTGGAAGTACTGTAGATAATACATCTATAGTTTACATACGGTCAACTGGTAATGCTGAAGTGCTTGTATCAAGTATGTCAGTTTACAATGATGATGTTCCGATTGATTGTTATTGGTCTGTTGGTGGAACTGGTAAGCTTGCACCGAAAGGATTGATTGAATGTAAATCATTCTCAGCTATCGTATCTGAAGACGTGATAAAAGTTACTGCTCCTGGAAACAATGATGTTACCGTTGTTGGTTAAATTCTATCTTCTTTTAACTTTTTTTAATTGTTTATTTTAACATGACAAACGTCTCTAAGATATATAAATTTGTGAATAATGAACCTGGATTAGTTATTACTTTTGATAAAAAAAGGTATCTAGTTATCTCAGATATTCATCTTGGTTTAACATATCATCTAGAATACAAAGGAGTGAATGTACCCAATCAGACTGAGGATGTTCTTGATTATATAGTAAAATTAAAGAAAAAGACTCGAGTTCATTCATTGATTATTGTTGGTGATTTAAAGCATGCTTTACCTGGAACTCCTCATGATGAACGAAAAGATGTTAGGGAATTCTTAGAATCATTGAAAAAAGAGTTTAAGGAATTGATACTTGTCAAAGGAAATCATGATACTTTGATTGAAGAAATAGTTCCTTGGTTACATGTAGAACCATATTTGTTATTAGGTAAGGTTTTGTTTGTGCATGGGCATAGAAACCTTCCTAAGGATGTAGAATATGATACAGTTGTTATTGGACATAATCATCCTGTTATTAAATTCAAGGATAGAATGGGTGGAGTATATTATCAGAGATGTTGGTTGATTAGTAACTCATTGATAGTTATGCCTGGGTTTAATGTTTTGTCAGGTGGAAAAGCAGTAAATGATGGATTTTCGTTCTTAGGTCCAATTGCAAAGACAATTGATCCTGAGAAAATTAAGGCTGTTTTGCTAGATGGGACTGACTTAGGTATTTTGAAAGATCTTGAGATAAAGAGGGATTGAAATGGTATTTGAAAAATTCTCACCAAAATTGCGTGAGTTGATTGAAAAAAAAGGTTTTATTGAGCCTACGCTAGCTCAGAAATTAGCTGTTCCTGAATTAGTTAAAGGTAAGAATGTTTTAGTTATTGCTCCAACTGGTATTGGTAAAACTGAGGCAGCAATGTTGCCAATACTTGATAAAATTGCTTCTTCAATAGATAAACATAAGGCAATTACATGTTTGTATATTACTCCTACAAAATCTTTGAATAGAGATATGCTTGATAGACTCTTTTGGTGGGCTGATGGTTTGGATTTGGATATTGCTGTAAGACATGGTGATACTTCACAAAGTGAAAGAGCTATGCAAAGAGATTCTCCTCCACATGTGTTAATAACTACACCTGAATCATTGGGTGTGTTATTGGTTGGTAAAAAAATGAGAGAACATCTTAAGAAAGTGAAATATATTATTATTGATGAAATACATGAGCTAGTTGGAAATAAACGAGGTGCTCAATTATCTTTAGTTTTAGAAAGATTAGATTTAGCTACAAAGAAAAAAGTTCATAGAGTAGGTTTGAGTGCTACTGTTGGTGAGCCTAGAAAAGTTGCTGATTTCTTGGGAAAAGACGTGAAGATAATTAAAGCAGATGCGTATAAGAAATATGATATACGTGTTGAAGAGCCAAAACAAACTAAACTTGACCAAGAAATTGCTGATTCATTATTTGTTGGTGTAGAAACTACATCAAGAATTAGAAGAATGCTAGAATTAATTAATGATCACAAATCTGTAATTGTTTTTACAAATACTAGGCAGACTGCAGAAGTTTTATCTTCTAGATTGAAAACAATAGATAAAGGATTGAAACAGGAAGTTCATCATGGTTCTTTATCTAAAGAGATTAGAATTAAGGGTGAAAGAATGTTCAAAGAACAGCAATTGAAAGCTTTGATTGCTACTTCTTCTTTGGAATTAGGTATTGATATTGGTTCTATTGATTTAGTTATACAATATTTATCTCCTAGACAAGTATCTTCTTTGATACAAAGAGTTGGTAGAGCAGGACATAAAGTTGGTGAAGTTAGTAGAGGAATATTGTTATCAGGTGGAGAAGATATTTTTGAATCTACATCTATTGCTTATCATGCTTTGCTAAAGAATTTGGAAGAAGTTCGAATTCATGACATGTCTATAGATGTATTTTCACATGAAATATTAGGAATGTGTATGGAAGAGTATGGAATATCTGCTCAAAAGATATTTGATACTTTATCAAAAGCATATCCTTATCGTAAATTAACTAAGCCAAAGTTTGATGAAGTTTTATTGTTTTTAGCTAATCTTCGTTTGATTTATTTGAATCCAGTATATGATAAGAAAAAAGAAATAACTGATTATACTATTAATAGATCTAGGAAAGGTTTGGTATACTATTTTGAAAATTTATCCACAATTCCTGATACTAGACGTAAACGTATAATTTCTATTGTAGAAGGAGAACCAGTTGGTTATTTAGATGATTCATTTATTGCTGAACATGGACAGCAAGGTAATACATTTATTTGTTCTGGAAGAGCTTGGCGTATTTTAGAAGTTGAAGAAAATAGGATTTTAGTAGAGCCTGTAGATGATGTTGAATCTGCTATACCTTCTTGGGAAGGAGAAATGATACCAGTTCCTTATGATATTGTTAATACAGTTTCTGAAATTCGTGAAGAGATTGCAAAAATGTTGAAGAAAAAGAAAAAGGTTTCAGATATTGTTGTGTTTTTGACAAAAAAATATCCAGTTGATGTTGTTGGCGCAACTGAAATGACAATGACAGTTAAGCAACATATTAAGAAACATATACTTCCAACTGCAAGTGAATTATTGGTAGAAAGTTATAAGGATTTTATCATTGTTCATTCACCGTTTGGTACAATGGTTAATGATACTATATCTAGATATGTTGCGTCTGAAATCTCAATGCAGACCGGAGTTGCTGTAAATGTTAAGATTGATCCTTATAGAATAATATTTCAGACTATGCTGAAACCTGAGACATTGTTAGAGATTATGAAAAATGCAAATAAGGTTGATGAAACTTTGAGAATTAATTTAGAACGTTCTTCTTTGTTCAAGTATAGATTTATTCATGTTGCTAAAAGATTTGGAATATTAACTCGTAATGCTCGTTTAGAAGATATCAATCTTTCAAGGTTAATTGAACAATATGAAGAAACTGTTGCATATGATGCAACTTTGCGAGAAGTTATGATTGATAAAATGGATTTACCCCGTGCTAAAAGAGTATTGGAAGATATTAAGACAGGTAAAATAAAGCTAACTTATCAAAAAGGAATAAGTCATATTGGACAATTAGGTTTGTCTCAGAAATTCAGTGATGTGATGAAACCTAATATTCCTAAAGAGGAAATATTTAGAGCATTTAAGAATCGATTAATGCGTACACGATTACGTTTGGTTTGTACAAACTGTGCTGATTATAGTTTAACAAAAGAAGCTCGTGATATTACAGATAAAATAAACTGTCCTAAATGTAATTCTGCTTTAATTGGAATTTGGAATAGGTATAGACAAGATCCTAAAGTAGTTTTGCAATTAAAGAAGAAAGGTAAAGAACTTACTGGCACACAACAAAAAGAAGTTAAGGATATTAAGCGTTCTGCATCTCTTATGCTTACATATGGACAAAAATATGCAATTGCTCAGGCTGGTAAAGGTATTGGAGTTGAAACTGCTGCCCGTATACTTGCTAAACTACCTGATACTGAGGATAAGTTATTGAAACTAATATATGAGGCTGAGAAACAGTACTTGAAAACTAAGCGATTCTGGGATTAAGTTATACTGTCTCTGGCAATAGGATTTGTTTACCCCATTTGATTCTTTCCCATATTCTATCATGAGCATAGTAAAGAACTATTTTTGTAGTTAGATCTAATACTCCAATAGCGTTTGCTAATGCTAAATCCCCTGTTATTAGGTATACAAGGATCATGGTTGTGGCAGTTGCAAGAAGTCTAAATGTTATTGCCTTTACAATACTTCTGCGTCTTTTATTTTTCATAATGGTTTTTATGATTTTGATTATATAAAAGAAATGAATATTAACAGTATTTATACTTTTTTCTTAAAGTAAAATCATGGATAAAGAAACTGAAGCAAAGTATATACGAGCTGGTTTTATAGCAGCTAAAGCTCTTGAATTTGGTGTAAAATTAGTTAAACCCGGAGTACGCGTATTGGATATTGTTGAAAAAACTGAGGGATTTATTAAAAAACAGAAAGCTGATGTTGCATTTCCAATGAATGTTTCTATAAATGATGTAGCTGCTCATTTTACGCCTTACAAAGATGATGATACTAAAATTGCTGATGGAGATGTTGTGAAACTAGATGTTGGTGTTCATATTGATGGTTTTATTGGGGATACTGCTACTACTGTTTGCTTGAATAAGAAATATGATAAAATGTGTGCAGCAAATAAAAAAGCTTTGGAAAAAGCTATTGAATTATGTAAGCCTGGTGCTAATACTCTTGATTTGGCTAAAGCTATTGAAACTGAAATAACAAAAGCTGGGTATAAACCTATAGTTAATCTTACTGGACATGGTTTAGAAGAATATAATTTACATGGTGATCCACATATTCCAAATACTGTTGAAGGTAATGTTGGTGCAGTATTGAAAGATGGTGATGTAATTGCTATTGAGCCTTTTGCAACTGATGGAAGTGGACGTGTAAAAGAATCTGATACTATTTTAATTTATATGATGATTCAACGTGGTTCTGTTCGTTCACCTTCTGCAAGACAAATCATAAATTTTGCAGATCCTCGCAATGGTTTACCTTTTGCAGAGAGATGGTTGCCTTTGAAAACGCGAGTTCAGGCACGATTAGGTTTAAAAGAGTTGGAAAGTAGAAATATTATATACGGATATCCTGTGTTAAAGGAAGGACAGGGTGGAATTATATCACAGTTCGAACATACTGTGATTGTAAAAGATAAACCCTTTGTAACAACACAGTTAAATTTGAAAAAAGGTGAGAAAAAGTGACTGTAGCAATTATTGATAATGGGAACGGAGCTGAAGAACTAGCTTCACTTGTTGGAGACGCAGAAATATTTCCATTCAAGGATGTGAAGAAAGTTTTGAAAGGCGAATTTGATGCTTACATTCTTACAGACGGAGATGCTGATGCTAAAAAACAATCAGCTGATGTTGAGTTGCTTAGCAATGCTAAAAAACCTGTATTAGCTATAGGATTTGGTTACTTATGTTTAGGTGCTTTGATGGGTGCTGAGGTTGTTGAGGCTAAACCAATTAAGAAAGATTCAGTTATTTCTATAAAACACGGTTCTCCAATAACAACTGATATGAAAAAAATAAGTGTAAAGCATGATACTAAATTTAAATTAGAAAATATTCCTGAAGAAATTTTGAATATTGCTGCTAATCCTGAAGCAGATATTATTCAGGATATAGAAATGCCATTAATTGGTGTTAGTTTTTTACCTGAACAAAGTAAAGACGGTCCTCAGATAATTAAGAATTTCTTAAAGTTTGTAGATGTTTATGATAATTATCATAAATAATTATCCAGTATAAACCATACTTTCTTCTAGTTTAGTTTCTTTTTGATTATTCATGACTTTTTTGTAGAAGTCATTCATTTCTTTTGATACAGATGGTTTTATTTCAGATAGAGCCTTGTCGAAATCTTCATGTGTAACTTTATCTGCTTTGATATCTTTTCTCATTGCATTTAGTGCAGCTTCTCTTGCAACTGCTTCTATATCTGCGCCTGAATAACCTTTTGTTTTTTCAGCAAAGTCTTCTAATTTAACATCAGATGTTAATGGCATATTTTTTGTATGAATTTTGAATATTTCTAATCTTGATTTTTCATCTGGAGTTGTAACTAAAATTTGTCTATCTAATCTTCCTGGTCTTAGTAATCCTGCGTCTATTAAATCTGGTCTATTAGTTGCAGCAATAACTACAACATCTTTCAAGTCTTCTAATCCAGACATTTCTGTAAGTATTTGAGAAACTACTTTTTCACTTACACCACTATCTGAATTATTACGTCCTCTACTTGATGCAATAGCATCTATTTCATCAAAGAAAACAATACAAGGTGCTACTTGTTTTGCACGTTTGAATGTTTCTCTTACATGTTTTTCAGATTCTCCAACCCATTTGCTTAGTAACTGTCCTGCGTTAATTAATATGAAATTTGCTTCTGATTCATTTGCTACGGCTTTAGCTATTTGAGTCTTACCACATCCTGGTGGTCCGTATAGTAAAATACCTTTTGGAGGTTTGATTCCTAAACGTGTAAATGATTCTGGATTTTGTAATGGCCATTCAATTGTTTCTCTTAATAATTTCTTTACTTTTCTTAATCCACCAACATCTTCCCATTTAACTTTAGGAGCTTCTACTAATACTTCTCTCATTGCAGAAGGTTCAACCATTTTCATTGCATGATCAAAGTCTTCAGGTTTTATTACTAAATTTTTAATTATTTCTTCTGGTATTTTGTCTTTATCTTTTAGAGCACTGATATCTGGAAGTATTCTTCTTAATGAGTGCATTGCAGCTTCTTTTGTTANAGCTGCTAANTCTGCTCCTACATAACCATGAGTAATGTCAGCCATCTTTGGTAAGTTGACATCTTTTTCAAGAGGCATTCCTCTTGTATGAATTTGTAATATTTCTTTTCTACCTTTTTTATCTGGTACACCGATTTCAATTTCACGATCGAAACGACCTGGACGTCTTAATGCTGGATCTAATGAGTTAGGTCTATTAGTTGCAGCAATAACTATNACTTTTCCTCTAGCTGATAGTCCATCCATTAATGTTAATAATTGTGATACAACTCTACGTTCTACTTCTCCATGAGTTTCTTCTCTTTTAGGAGCAATAGCATCTATTTCGTCTATGAAAATAATAGATGGTGAGTTTTTTTCAGCACCTTCAAATATTTTTCTTAAGTTTGCTTCAGATTCTCCGTAGAACTTTGAAACAATTTCTGGACCATTAATTACTATAAAATTAGCTCCAGATTCATTTGCTACAGCTTTTGCTAGTAATGTTTTACCTGTTCCTGGAGGTCCTCTTAATAGAATACCTTTTGGAGGTTCTATGTTTAATTTTTGGAATAATTCAGGATGTCTTATTGGTAATTCAATCATTTCTCTAACTACTTTGATTTCATTATGTAATCCACCCAAATCTTCATATAATACTTCTGGGATTTGTGTTTCTAAATCAGTATCTTTTACAGGTTGTTTTGATAGAATAATTTTTGTATGTTCTGTTATTCTTACATAACCTGCAGGTTCTGTTTTAATAACTACAAACTTATTTCTTGGTTTTAAACCAGTACCTAATCCACCCATCATATTTTGTATCATATCTTCTAATTCATTTCCAAACATTCCACCACCACCACTTACTCGGATGTCCATGTTACTGAATGGATCTCTTCTTTGTTTGAAAACAGAATTAATTTCTATAATATCATTTTTTCCAAGAACACGCATAAGCATGTGCTGTTGCATGCTGTCAGACCACATTATTGATATATTTCCAGTTTCTTCTATTCTTGGAGCAAGAACTACTGATTTTGCGTCTTTTATTTCTGTAGGCTTTATGGAAATAGATTCAGATATACTCACACCTGCATTTTTTCTTACTAAACCATCCATTCTTATTACATCTAATCCAGAATCAGATGGATAAGCTCTCATTGCTATAGCAACTGTTTTTTTGTTTGCTTCAATTTCAACTGCATCACCTTCTGTGATGCCCATTTTTTTCATATATCTTGTACTAATTCTTACTATTCCTCTACCAAAATCACTTCTATCTAAAAGTTCTCCAACTTTCAATTTTATTTCATTTTTTTCATCTTCTTTATTGAACATTGATATCACCCTTTACTTTTTCTGTTAAACTGTTCCATTGCTTTTCTGGCATAAATATTTGCATGAATTCTGCATTAACTTTTTCTTCCCAATTCTTGAAAAAGTCAGTCATTCTTTTCATATCTTCCATTGCAACTATAAAAGCTGAATCTGCAACTTTGACATGCTCGATTTCATTTAGTAAACCACTTCGTGGATATACATATCTTTGCTCTATAACGCGAACACCATGAGGTCCTTCGGTTTTTTGAGTTTTCTTAATTATAATTTGTTTCCATCCATGTAGACCTCTAAAGAATTGATTTCTTTCATAATTAGAATTAAATTTACTGACATTAGTTCTAAATCTAATTAGAACAGTTGGTTTTGTTTTTATTTTTTTTATTACTTTCATAAAAATCCCTCCATAGCAAAAGACCAAAATTGTTTTCAGCCTTTTGCTATAGATTGAACAATCGATGCAATTAATATCTTCAGAATCCTGAGTTATGTAACTCCAGAACACTAAAGTTAGTGTTATATAGAACACAAAAGCTTAAAAGGCTTTAATTTCCATATTTAGAAGGAGCTCTTCTTGGTGGCATACAACCCCATCTTACATAATTTGGTCTTCCATGTATTACATTAGGACTATCTCTAGGATCTGCAGTTCGCTTTCTTCTTCTTCTTTCTGCTTCGACTTCATCTGCCTTTATCATTGCAATCGTCATGACACCATCAGCTATTGCCTATTAATTATTTTAGGTACAAGGGTATATATATGGTTAACCCCGTTAAGAAAATTCCCACTGGCACCCCTTTAGACAAAATTATTGATGGTTTAGAGCCTGGAATTATCACAAATATATATGGGCCAGCAGGTTCTGGAAAGACTAATATAATTATTGCTTCAGTTTTATCTATGTTGCGTTCTGGTAAGAAAGTTGTGTTTATTGACACTGAAAGTAACTTTTCTTTTGAACGATTTTCTCAATTAGGCGGAACTGATGAGATGTTTAAAGATATTATCTTTATTACACCTAGTTCATGGGATGAACAAGATAGACTTGTAGGTAGAATATTTGATAAAATTAAGAAACAAGATATAGGATTGATTGTTGTTGATTCTATGGTTGCTTTGTATAGAATGGAAGTTGCTGATGATAATTTTCGTTTGATTAACAAACAATTAGCTAAACAATTTTCTGTACTTTCCAATATTGCTCGTGTGCTGGATATCCCTGTTTTTGTTACAAGCCAGGTTTATTCTAAACGTGAGGAAAGTGGAGATATTAGTATTCAGGTTACTTCTAATAGAATTGCAAAATATTGGTCGAAGACTATGATTGAATTGCAACGATTGCAAAGAAGTGGGTATAGGCTTGCTATTTTACGTAGACATCGTTCTAAACCAGAGAATATGAAAATAGAATTTTCTATTGAACAAGATAGATTAAAGGAAATAGGAAAGTTCTCTTTATTCTGATTATTTTTCGTAATTTCCACGTTTATCTGATGCATATTCTTTTTTCCCTATTTTGTAAGGATTGTTTTTATCAGATGCAACGTATTCTTTGATTCCTTGCATAAGATCTTTTCTTAAGTCATCTGAAACATGTGTTCCTGTTATATCATTCATTTTTCTTAACATTTTTATTTCAGATTCATAGCGATCTATTATTGTTTTAATAATACTCCATAAAGAAGCTGGAATTTTTCCTTTCCATTTTTTTAGTTCTGCATAAGATGCTATAATATCTTCTTTTGTCATTTCTGCTATATTTGATACACACCAAGCTATGTTTAATCCATGTTTCTTAGCTTTTTCATAATGAATATTCTGTGTTAAAGAACATGAGAAGTCTGCATTTGTTAAATCAGCGTTTCCAAAATGAACGCTTAAGAAATCTGACCAACTTGCGTCTGCATTTTTCATTATAACTCCTTGTATTTTAGCTCTTTCAAATCCTGACCACATTAATTTAGCTTTAGTAAAATTAGCTTTTTTTAAGTTAGAATCATTGAAATCAGAGAAACTTAAATCTGAATTTGAGAAATCTGCTTCCCTTAAATCAGTTTTTGAGAAATCTGCACCTACGCAACTTATATTCTTGAAATTGCGTTCTCCTTTTTTGTATAGTTCTTTACTTCTTGATAACCCATTGATTTTAGTTTCATTTATCTCGACCTCTCTGTTGTCTATATAGTTTTTCTACAGTTTTAACTGTGTCAGCGTCTTTTGGACGTTTTTCATCTGTTCTAAATCTTAATAGTCTTGGAAATCTTAATGCAAATCCAGAAGGATATTTTAGTGATTTTTGTATTTCTTCATATCCTACTTCTACAACTATTTTTGGTTGAACTGTAACTTGATTTCCTTTTTCTTCTAAAATATCTTTTTTTAGTAGTTTTGTTAGTTTTGATAAAGTAAATTCACCTTTTACTGTACTTTCTTCTTTTTCTTTTAGTCCTGAGCCCATCATACCTACTGGTATGTAATTATCTCCTTGTCTAGCCCCTAATAATAATGAACCAATTGTTTTTGCTCGTTTACCTTCTGACCATGTTCCGCCTATAATTACTAAATCTAAAGGATCCATGATTTCTTTGATTTTTAGCCAGTATCCTACTCTTTTTCCTGGTTGATATTTTGCATCTAAATTCTTAGCCATTAATCCTTCTTCACCAATTGATTGAGAATATTTTAGGAATTTTTCTGCTTGTTTTATAGAAGATAGTTCTCTATGATCAGCTAGTTTTAGATGTTCGGTTTCTTTGATTATTTTTTTCAATTCTTTCCATCGTTCTCTTAATGGTTTATCCATTAAGTTTTCACCATTGTAGATTATATCAAAGACATCAACTTGTACTGGTATTTCTTTAACCATTTTATGAATATCATATTTTCTTTTGATTCGTCTGGATAATGTTTGGAAAGACATTGGTTTTCCAGTATCTTTATTTATTGCAACTACTTCAGAATCTATAATACATTTTTTGATTTTAACTGCTTGCTGAACATATTTTACAATATCTGGAAATTGATTTGAAACATTATCTAAGCGTCTAGAGAATAAGTATACTTTATCATTATCTTTATGTATGATACATCTGAATCCATCATACTTTATTTCATACACTATGTTTTTGAATTTCTTATGAGCTTCTTTTAGACCTTTTGATCTATCTGCTAACATGACTCTGATAGGTGAGCCTATTTTTAGATTTGATGATGAGAGCTTATCTTGTTTAGCTAGTAATGCTACTTGTCCATAATTTCCAATATAATTATATGCTTTTTCAATTTCTTTTGGTTCTTTTTTGAAAGCTTTAGCAACAGAGTCTCTGATTATACCATCAGCTACGCCAATGCGCATATTTTCTATAACTGTTTTTGAAATGTACTTTGCCTCTTGAGGTTTTGCTGAAACTAATAATTCTTGGATTACTGAGAGCTTTTTATCTTGTGAACCTGAGCCAGTAATATCTGGAAGCTTTCTGATGTTTTCATATACTTTTACAACTGAAAGAGTCTTTGACATTAATGATTGTTGTTTCTTATTTGATGCAAAATGCTCAGCTACTAAGCCAACATCGCCTTTAGATCTCATTTTTGCTTCAACTTCTTTTGGTGGCACGCCATAAGATTTTGCAATTGCTTGAAGCATTAGGTTTGTTGCTATTCCTAGCTCTTTTGTTGCTCTAGGATATACTATTCCTTGTGATAATAGTACAATCATCTCTAAGTTTTGCTTAGGTATGGTTGTATAGAACTCTGCCAAGATAGCTGTTTTTTCTAGTTTCTTTCTTGTTGATTCAAGTTTCTCATATATTTTGGCTAATTTTGTGTATAGCATGTTTATCATATAATCATTAAAGTTTTGAATTTAAAAAATGCCTTATGGTCAGTAATTCTATTAACGAACTTTCAAATACTATGGGAAAATACGAGATTGCCAAGTACTATAGTAATCCTAAAGTTGCTAATCGTATATCACAAGCTGCAAATGGTAGAGAAATTGCTGGTGCTTTTTGGAATGGTGCTTATGATAAAAGGCCTAACATAGCACAATATGCTTCAGATGTTGTGAAAATGGCTGAAAATGGTATAACTTCATTTCATGTGTCTGTTGAACACTGGCAAAACGCAATGATGCTGAGTGCTGGTATGCAAGCTTCTGATTATAGTAAAATAAGAACTGGTTGGGATATTCTTCTTGATATGGATAGTAAGATTGGCATGGAAGGTGGTAAACAATGTGCTTTAGCTATTATTGATTTCTTAGATAAGTACAAGATAACCTCATATGGAGTTAAGTTTTCAGGTTCTCGTGGTTTTCATATTGTATTGCCAAATAGCATATTTCCAAAAGAGATTGATTATAAGCAATTAGCAAAGGAATATCCTCGAATTCCTCGTATAATTGCTTTGTTTATTGAAGATCAGATTCGTGATGATTTAATGGAGCGATTATTGAAGTATAAGAGTTATCAAGAACTGAGTGCTATGTTGGATGAACCTCCTGCAAATATAGATCCATTTAATTTTGTTGAGTTAGAGACTAATTGGGGTGCTAGACATATGTTCAGAGCACCATTTAGTTTGAATGAGAAAACATGGTTAATATCTATTCCTTTGAAGCGGGATGAATTAGCGAATTTTTTCAAAGGTATGGCTTTACCTAAGAATGTTGGAATGCATATAGATACTCCGTTCTTTTACGATACTTCTGAAGTAGGTGAGGAAGGTACTGATTTGTTAATTGATGCTATGGATTGGCATGCTAAAAATCAGAAAAATGAAGAGTTACCAACTAATAATAGGAAAAGACATAGGAAAGAGATAACTGTTAAAATGAAAGAAGAAGACTTTCCTCCTTGTATTAAGTTAATATTGAAAGGAATAA
>NZEE01000034.1 GCA_002688965.1 archaeon
ATAATGCTAGAATTAATGCAGTTCATATT
Source organism: archaeon (assembly GCA_002688965.1). Next base: position 30 of record NZEE01000034.1, read on the forward strand.
TCTGGACTATTAACGACTACAGAAATTGCAAAATCAGTTTCACTGTATCCTGTTCGTGATGGTGATACAATGATTTGTGATGTAGGTGATACACTTACAACTTATTGTAGGGAAAATAATTTAAAATATTTTTGTTGTAGAAATACACATAATGACGGAGAGCTTTCAACATTATTAGATGAAAANTATGCACCNTTCCATGTNGATAGAGCNTTNAATGATAATGATGANGTANTATATATGCACTTAGGAAGAGGTGCAGANAAGCTTGCAGGTAATTACAGTAANCCAAATAGAGTATATTANAATGANTGGGTAGNNTTTNTTACAAATACAGTTCTTTGTGAAGTACAGCAAGAAGAAGAATATTTAGATGACTGGTTAAGCACATGAGAGTATTATTTTCAAATGTAGATTTTNATTCATANACTGGNCCAAATCAATTTGGATTCAAACTTGCAAACGAATTAATGAAAAATGGTGTTGAAGTAACACCTGATCAAGCTGAAGATCATGATTTGTGTTTAGCATTTATTGAAAATTATATTGAGACTGATAAACCACTAATACAAAGGCTTGATGGAATATGGTTCAANCCAGATGATTTTATTGATAAAAATAAACATATACTACAGACATATAATTCTGCANATGGAATAATTTTCCAAAGTGAATTTGATAAAATTATGATTGAAAAACATTTTGGAAAACGTGATGTTCCATCTAGAGTGATTCACAANGGAACATANGNAGCAAATGTTTTAAAAGATAAAAATATTAAAATTGAATGGCTAGAAAATATTAAAAAAGACTTTAGCAAAGTATTTGTAGCTTCATCACAATGGACAAATCGTCCNCATAAAAGGCTAGATGAAATAATTAGATTTGTAAATGAATATTCANAATGGTCAGGNGAAAANTGNTGCCTAGTAACACTTGGAAATTCTGATAANTTTGAAAAGAATACAGAGATTTTTTATTCAGAATCATTTATTCAAATTCANTTAGGTAATGTTCTTCCTTCACAATCATTTGTACCTGTNTGTTATGCTGATTGGTTTCTACATTTTGCATATTTAGACCACTGTCCAAATGTTGTTGTTGANGCACTTGCATGNCAAGTGCCAGTTATATGCTCATCAACAGGTGGTACAAAAGAAATTGTTCGTGATAGNGGNTTTNCTATTCAAGAAGAAGTATTTGATTTTGAATTATGTGACTATACAAACCCACCAAAAATGCAATTTGANGAAAAGTATTTTAAAATNNTTAAAAATGGCTATGATTTAAANGANTACGGNTTTGAAAAAGTTGCTGANATGCATATTAGCAATACAGCAAGTCAATATATAGATTTTTTCAATAAAGTTTTAAATTCTTAAAATGGAAAAGATATTAATTACTGGAATAAATGGGTTTGCAGGCTCACATTTNGCAGATTTTCTACTAGAAAATTGTGAAAATATTAAAATATATGGAACAATACGAATAAGATCTGATTTGTCAAATATAAATCATATTAAAAATNATTTGAATTTAANTGAATGTAATATTCTAGATTCACATAATGTTGAACAAGTTATAAAAAAAATTAAACCAGATAAAATTTTTCATTTTGCAGCACAAAGTTTTGTTCCAACATCATGGAAAAGCCCAAGTGATACATTAAGNACAAATATACTTGGNCAAAGTAATTTATTAGAATCAATTAGAAATTCAAGTAAAGATTCAAAAATTTTAATAGCAGGNTCAAGTGAAGAATACGGNCATGTNCTTCCNGAAGAAATTCCTGTAGCAGAAACACAACCNCTNAGNCCGCTAAGNCCATATGCTGTATCAAAAGTCACNCAAGATATGATGGCATATCAATATNATAAATCATATGGTCTTCATATTATAAGAACACGATCATTCAACCATTCNGGNCCCCGCCGNCCAGATTTCTACGTTGATTCAAATTTTGCAAAACANATTGTAGAAATAAAANTAGGTNNCAAGAAAAATTTATTAAAACATGGAAACTTAAATGCAATAAGAGATTTTACACATGTAAAAGANATNGTAAAGGGNTATTGGATGGCAATNAATAATTGTGCAGCNGGTGATGNATATAATATATGNTCNGGTAAAGGNCAAAAAATAGAAAAAATTTTAAATAATCTAATAAAGATTTCANAATTTGANNTAANAACATGTANTGATAGNGAAAGAATGNGNCCATCTGANGTTCCTGNNCTTGTTGGNGATTGTACAAAATTTAANACNTTNACAANCTGGGANCCTGAATTNACTNTTNATNATATACTTGAAGATACATACANTTATTGGANGGATAANTTATCATGAAAATATTTTCACACCCNCCNGGNGAAAATTGGATNNTTGANAGAATAACACAAGAATTTTTAAANAATACAAGCCANACTATANCAAANNTAGANGANTGTGATACAATAATTCTTTTTGCACCTTGGTGCTGGAATCAATACCCACAAGAATTATTATCAANAAAAAANTTTATTGTANTATTNCANCANATNGTACCANATAAATTNAATTTAGATGAATTTAATATACGAGANAATTTTGTTAATCATTATATAGTTCCNAATAGGCACACATATGATTTTATTTCTCAATATACAAATAAGCCTGTAACTCTAATATCTTANTGGATTAATCCAAGCTTATGGAATAATAACCCNAAGAAAGATTCAAGANAATATATAATTGAACTTTGTAANGCAAANAAAGATAAAGAATTNATAAATACAAATGTTAATTTAAATAATNATTTTANTGANCATTTCTTTATAGGTTCATTTCAGCGTGATACTGAAGGNTTTGATNTAAAAACACCAAAANTAGAAAAAGGTCCAGATAANTTTGCTGAATGNGTTAAAAAAATAAAAAAAGAAAANAAACTTGTATTATTNGGTGGNTGGAGNAGGCAATATCTAATATCTAGATTTTTANAAGAAAATATAAATTTTATACATATAGAAAGNNCANCNANTNAAATTNTNAATATAATGTATGATTCACTNGATATGTATNTCGTNGGANCNAGNCATGANGGTGGNCCACAGGCAATAATNGAGTGNGGNATNAAAAAGATACCAATAATATCNACNNATGTTGGTATAGCTGATGCTATATTNCANGATGACTGNATACTTGATGTTGAAAACAGTTATATAATACCTAATGAAAANCATGTTGAAGTTGCNTTTAANAANACTTTAAATGTAACNATCNATAAGCAAATAGAAAAAATAGATCTGTTAATAAACGATAGGGAGGATACATAATGAAAATTGCAGGAGTATGGAGTGGGCATGATGCATCATTTTGTATCTTAAAAGATGGTTATCCAGAAATACATGCTGAATATGAAAGATATATACGTGAAAAAGAACCGCTAGGTGATTCTTTGCAGTTCATGATGGATGAATATCCTGACTTTGAATCAATCAAACATGTCGCAACGTGCTTTCCTCAAACAAAGCTAACAAAATATGAAAATTCATTAAATAAAATTAACAGTATCTTAAAAAAGAATGATGGTAAGATTTTCTTAATTGGCCACCACCAAGCTCATGCGGCAAATACATTTTTTTCTAGTAACTTTAATGAATCAATGATTGTAACAATTGATGGTGGGGGAGTTGAAGATCCGCAGAACACTGCAACTGCATGTACATTATGGTATGGTAAAGATAATCATATAAAACATGTTAAGACGTTTACAATGAATGAAGTTAATATAGGCGGATTATGGACAAGAGCAACAAGATACATATTCAAATTACAGTCAGGCTGGCCTAGGGGCCACCAGGCGGGGACTGTAATGGCAATGGCAGCTCTCGGTGACAAAGATAGATTTGCTGAAGATTTTTATAAAATGCTTACAAAAGATTTATTTTTAGCATCTATGAAACCTCAAACTCAACCAAAGGGAGCGTATATTCCAGGAAAAGACCCAAAGCATCCGTACTTAGATGATTGGGTTAAAATCGCTGACTCAGATGAACAAACAAAATTTGATCTAGCTGCTGGGCTACAACATGCAACAGAAGCACTATTATTTGAACTTATTGGGTTTGCTATACAAGCTATGCCTAACGTAAAAAATCTTTGCCTTGCAGGAGGTGTATCATTAAATAGTGTCGCAGCCGGAAAAATAAAAAATTGGTATAATAAAGAAATTGAAAATGTATATGTTACTCCTGTACCGCATGATGGTGGACTTGCAGTAGGTGCAGCACAATATGCATGGCATCAAATTCTCGATAATGAAAGAATAGTATGGTCTGATAATTTTACTCCCTATTTGGGTGAAATATATAAAACAGAACTAATAACAGAAACTCTTAACAAATTTAATGAAAAAATTACTTTTACAAATTGTGAAGATGATGGTGTTATTGATTTGCTAGATAATGAAAAGATTGTTGCTGTGTTTGGAGGTGGATCAGAATCAGGGCGGAGGGCGTTAGGAAATAGAAGCATTCTAGCCGACCCTCGTCCCCCTCAGATGAAGGATAAGATCAATCATAAGGTCAAACATAGGCAGTGGTTTAGGCCGTTCGCTCCGTCAATTTTAAGAGAAGAAGTTGCTAATTGGTTCAAAGAAGATATAGAAAGCCCATACATGAGTTTTGTTTTAGAGTTTAAAGACGAAGTAAAAGATAAAGTTCCTGCCGTGGTGCATGTGGATGGAACTGCAAGATTACAAACAATATCAAAAAATGACAATGAATGGTATTATACTTTTATTAAAAAGTGGCAAAATAAAACAGGTGTTCCAATACTTTTAAATACAAGTTTTAATGATAGAGAGCCGATCTGTGAAACACCTGAACATGCAATAAATTGTTTCTTGAAAACTGAAATTGATCATTTATATTTTTATAATGAAAATATTTTAGTTTCAAGAAAATAAAATGAAAATTTATGTAAACAGAAAACCAGTTTCAGGACCTTGGGGTGGCGGAAATAAATCACTAACAACACTATGTGAAAAACTTTCACTATCTGGGCACAATGTTGTCTATGATCTAAATCATCAAGATATAGATATTATTTTTTGTTTTGATCCCCGCCCAAACGACCACGGTGAATGGTATCAAAATTTTTATGACTATAGAAATGCTAGACCAGATACAAAAATCATACAGCGAGTTGGTGATGTAGGAACACATGGAAAGCCAGAATTAACAGAACTTGTTAAGGCATCTGTAGAATGTTCTGATTATATGATCTTTCCAAGTGAATGGGCAAAAGAAAAAATAAATTATAATAAAAGCAATTTTGATATTGTGTATAATGCGCCTCTTAAAGTTTTTCATAAACATAAAAATACGATAAGATATGACAAAATAATAAACAAGATAAGAATTGTTACACACCATTGGTCAACAAATCCTAAAAAAGGATTTGATTATTATTCATATCTTGATAAGTTTATAGAAAAAAATAATAGATATGAATTTACATACATTGGAAGGCTGCCTGACAATTTTGTCTTAAAGAATTCAAAGCATATTGAAGCATTAGATTCTAATGGCCTTTCTTTAGAATTATCAAAATATGATCTATATTTAACTGCATCTATTGAAGAAGCAGGTGCAAACCATGTCATAGAAGCTATGGCGTGTGGCTTACCTATAGTTTACCATAAAGATGGCGGAAGCATTGTAAATTATTGTTCAGAATATGGGCTCGAATATCAATGTACTGAAACTATGATTGAGATGGTAGATAAAATTGCTTTGAACTATCGTATGTACAAAAATAATGTGCTTGAATATAATAATACAATTAATACGGTTATAGAAAAATACATAAATATAATATGCAATATAAAGTAAATGTAAGCATTGATGATATTTCACCGCATCCACGTTCATCAACAAAAGTGCTAAAACAGTGTTATAAGTTAATAGATGCATTTGATAATATCAAAATTACACTATTTATACCTGTATCATATTGGCGTACAATACCTGCGCCAAGTGAAGCTTGTTCACCTGAGCCTTACCAAATTCATATTCATGAAGAATTTTGTGATGAAATAAGAAGTTTACCACAAAAAAACTTTGAAATTGCATACCATGGGTTTTATCATGGTATACCGGGCAAATCAAACAATGATGAATTCAAATATCTAGATTATGACAGAGCGAAAGAAGTAATAACTAAGATGTTTAAAGTAGCTGAACTTGCCAATCTTAAAGATACATTTAAGCCAATTTTAAGGCCACCTGCTTGGAGGATGTCACCTGACTCTTTTGATGCATGTAGAGATAATGGTATTGAATTATTGGCACTTGCTGATCTTGATTATGCTATTGAATCATACGGCGGTAAAGATAAAGAATTTGACAAAGTATCATATTCAAATTGTTTTCCGCCAATTGAAGAATTAAAAATGTATGAAAAAACAGGAATTGTTTATCATGCATGTGAATGGGATAGAAATTATCTAGATGATGAAAAAACAGAAGATTTAATTAATTTTTTAAATAAAGAAATTGATAATATAGAATTTTGTTTTCAAGATAAAATGGTGTAAAGATTCATGGGAAGATCAGACCCAATTATTTTACCGATTTATAATGGTAACATTCCCAGAAAAGAACCTGCAGCTTTATTAGGTTATACAAAAAATGTTTTCGGCTTTAATGATGTAACTCTTTTTGACCTAGAAATTGGTAATTGGAATATTAATTCTGATTGGAAACTTGATAAAAAATATAAATCAATTATTTGTACTAGATGTCCGTATTTTGCAAAAAATCCTGAAGAGTTTATACAAAAGTGCTATGAAAACTTAGATGACAATGGAGAAATTTTTTTAGACTGGGGGTTGGGAGATCACTGGAGGTTTAAAAGTTACAAAATTGGTTGGACAAAAGATAATGAACAAGAATATGCATATGAAGATGATAACTTCTTATGGTCTGCCATATGGGATGAATCATTTTTGAATCACAAACAGTACAAAATTTTTGAAAATATGGTGAAAAAATTTGACTATTCTAATGTAAAAGAAGCTATTTTTAAAGAAGTACCACATGTATTAGAGCTTTCATTTATAAAAAAGTATTTCCACGTACAATATGAAATGCTAGCTTTGTGGGAGGATAGTCCGCAGCTATATATTTTTATAAAAGGAATAAAAAGTCAAAATAAATTATGAAAGTAATTGCTATTATACCAGCAAAAGGTAATTCAAGACGCCTTTCACAGAAAAACATATTTCCTTTCAATGGAAAACCAATGCTATATTGGGCAATTAAGGCATGCAAAGAATCAAAATATAACATTGAACCATGGGTGAGTACAGAAGATAACAAAGTAAAAGAAATTGCACTAGAATACGGTGCAAAAATTCATGATAGAGATCCAAGACTTTCAGAACCGCATGTTTTTAAACAAGAAGTTATTAGAAGTGCGACTAGATACATAATTGAAAATCACTATAAACCAGATATAGTAATATCACTTCAGCCAAATTCACCACAAATAAAATTTAGTCATTTAGACGCAGGAATTGATTGTTTAATAAAAAATAAAAAAAACGAAATTTTTAGTATTGGTAAAGATTTAATGCAAAATGCTGCATTTAGAATTATGAAAACAGATTATGTCTTTCAAAGGGACTTAAGCACTTATTGTGGTGTTGTTATTTGTGATATAATTGATGTTCACACAAAAGAGGATTTAAATTTAATAAATGACTGATTACATAAATTTTATGGTTGGTGAATGTACATTTCTAAGATATTATTTACCTATAACAATTGAAGCAAACAAAAGAAATGTAAAATCAAAATATTTTATTAGACACAACGGTAAATATAATTCACCACTAATTGAGCAAAATTATCAACAAATTATTGATTTATCAAAAAAATATAACTTTGAAGTATTCAATATGGATGATATTAATAATCACCCAGGTGTTACATTCATTGTTGAGGGTGTTGATATAGACAAGCTTAATGATAACCATAAAAAAATTGTAATAGCTTATTTAGCAGATTTTACAATTTTATATAAAAGCTATATCGATAAAGCTGACAATGTTATCATTCCTAACAAGTTCTGGGCTGAATATTATGATGAACCTAGGGTTTATACAATCGGAGGCCAAACGATGGGAGGAACACTTTCTGGGGGTGATAAAAATCTTTATTTAGGTTCACCAAAATATGATATCGTTCTTGACAAAGATGAAACATATAAAAAATATAATATAAAAACAAAAAAGAACGCATTACTTGTTTTTCCAAAAATGGAGTATATAAAAAATCCGCAAATATTGCATGAAATTTACAATTCTTTAAAAATTTTAGATTATACTGTTATTGTTAAAACAAGAGGAAAAGATTTTGTTGATAATCAATATAGGAAAGATTTATTTTTTGCAGATAAGCTATGGTTTCCGCATGCATCAATGGAGCTGATTAATATATCTGATATAATAATTAATTTTGGCTCTGCAGTGCTCAAGGAATGTATTATGCTAAATAAACCAACGGTTAATTTCGCGATCAAACCGTTTAAACATCTTGATTTTTTATTTAACGGTAAACACCTCGTTGAACTAGATATCAACAATTTTAACCATGATGAATTTAGTAGCGCGATAAGTAGCTTGTTAAGTGCTGACTTAACAGATGCATTTAATACAGTAAAAGAAAATTATTTATTTGAACCAAAAAATGTTTGTAAAAACATACTTGATCATCTTAAAATATAAGTAATTTTTAATGTGTGGAATTGCAGGATATATAGGTAAAAAAGAAATCTATGGGCATACACTTTATAGAACTTTAGGTTTAATGCAAAACAGAGGCCCTAACTGTCAGGACCATAAATCATTTAAAAATAAAAATAATACCAATGTTTTATTACTCCATTCAAGATTGAGCATTATTGATCTTGATAGTAGATCCAGCCAGCCTTTTACAAAAAATAATTGTGTAATTACTTTCAATGGAGAAATCTACAATTATATTGAATTAAGAAACAAGTTGGTAAAAAAAGGATACGAATTTGCAACAAACTCTGATACAGAAGTTCTTTTAACTAGTTATTTAGAATACGGTGAAGAGTGTGTTAATCACTTCGAAGGAATGTGGAGCTTTGCAATTTATGACTTTAATAAAGATAAACTATTANTNTCAAGGGATAGATTTGCAGAAAAACCACTTTATTANTTAGAAGATGATNNTGGGTTTTATTTTGGATCTGAAACAAGATTTATAAAATCTNTANGTGATAAAAAAATANCAATCAATATNNATCATATTTTNAGAAATNTAACAAATGGNCANAAATCANTATACAAGACAANTGAAACNTTTTTTGAAAANATAAAAGAGCTACCATTCGCAACAAATCTTNTAATAGATAANGANTCACNTAANCANTTNACTANATANTGGAAGCCNGAATATAANCCAAATTATGATNTATCACANANTGAAATNNTAGATGGNATNAGAGAAANATTATTTAGAAGNATTGANNTAAGATTNCGTGCNGANGTCCCANTNGCATTTTGNNTAAGNGGCGGNATNGATTCATCTGCANTGGTTTCAATAGCAAAAAAAGTTTTTAATTTTGANGTTAATACATTTTCAATCATTGATTCNGACANAAGATATAATGAAGAAAATAATATTGATATAACNACNANTGATATAAACTGTAANACAACAAAAATCAAATTAGATAATNNTATTGATAATTTTATGCGNTTAAAAANNTTAGTAAANTATCATGATGCNCCNNTTATAACNCCTGCTTACTTTGTNCATTCTTTCATTTCAGAACAAATATCAAAAGACGGATACAAGATAGCAATATCTGGAATTGGTGCAGATGAGTTATTNACAGGATATTATGACCACTATAATTTACATTTATGTGAACTAAAAGATNATGATAAATTTNATAAGATATTAAATGACTGGAAAAAANANCANCTTAAGTATGTAAGAAATCCAAGTTTTCAAAATCCATATCTTTATTTTNATAATGAAAATAANCGTGACCATATATACTTGAANAGTGCTGANTTTAGATCTTATTTAAAAACAGAATTTAAAGAAAATTTTAAAGAAGAGGAATATTCNAAATCTCTATTAAGAAACAGAATGNTAAATGAATTGTTTCATGAAGTTGTAAGNCCGATTCTTCATGATGATGATTTAAACTCTATGATGTTTTCAATTGAAAATAGAAGNCCATTTTTNGATAAAGAATTATTTGAATTTATTTATTCTGTNCCTAGTGTAAATTTGATAAANAATGGGTATGCAAAATATCTTTTAAGAGAAAGTGTTAAAGGTATCTTAAATGATGATGTACGTCTAGAAAGAGAAAAAAAAGGATTTAATGCTTCAATTTTTTCAATTTTTGATTTTAAAAATAAGAAAAATATTGATTATTTATTAGATGATAGTTTAATTTACGATTACTTTGATAAAGCAAAAATAAAAGCATTACTAGAAAAAGATATTTTGCCAAACAGTTATAACAAGTTCTTGTTCAGTTTTATAAATTCAAAAATTTTTATTGATCAAAACAGCTAAAAATGTATTAAAATTAGTCTATGTTTGATATTCCTAAAAAAATATTAGTAATAGCTGCACATCAAGATGATGAAACAATCGGCTGTGGTGCAACAATAGCAAAATTTAATTCTTATGGATCAATTACAAAAGTACTATTTGTTACCAATGGTGAAACAGGAATATCACAAAATAAAGATTATTCTAATTCACAAATAATAAAAACAAGAATGGATGAAGCAGCATTAGCAGCAGAAATTTTAAGGATACATGAAATAGANACNTTAAANGTTCCATGNCAGCAAGTTNATATACATGATCAAANANTATTTCATGATTTAATAAAGCAAATAAGAACATTTAAGCCTGAATTAGTAATAACACANTGNTCACATGATAAACACCGTGACCATAGAGCAATCTCTGAATTGNNTGTTGAAGCNTGTTGGAANTCTAATGAAAATATACATAAAGAACTAGGAANCACACATTCAGTTAAAGATATNTGGGGNATGGAAGTTGTTGATCCTCATACAAAAATNGATTTTGTTGTAAATGTTGAAGAATCTATTTCAAAAAAAATTGATGCTATAAAAATATATGAATCACAAACAAANATNATTGANAATATATCTGACTACATANTGGGCCTTTCAAAAGTTAGAGGATATTCAATAGGNACAANNGCAGGTGAAGCATTTTTNAGAATATCAAAACAACCAATGAAAATATTATGAANNTTACANTAATAACNTCTAANAANATTAGACACAAAGCNTTTGCAAANCTTGTGAGTGAAAAAATAAAAGTTGATTTTATAATTTTTGAATCAAAAGACTATAANGAAGAATCATTATATGAAAAAGAAAAAGAGTATTTTCCGAATGCTNTTGATTGGAATCCAAAAATAAAACATATTTTTTGTGAAAAAAATGAAATAAATGAAGAAAAATTTATTGATTTAATCGAAAGAGAAAACCCTGATTTAATTTTTACTTTTGGATGTAGCTTACTTAAAGAAGATATTTTTTTAATTCCAGAAGAAGGATGCATTAACATACATACAGGCTTAGTTCAGTATTATAGGGGTGTTGATAGTAGCTTTTGGGCATTACATGAAAAAAAGCCTGATAGAATAGGAGCCACACTTCATTATATAGACAATAGCATTGATGGCGGTGGTGTAATTAACCAAAAGAAAACAAGATTATCAGTTAATGATAGCTTGGATGATATTTTTATTAAAACTTGCATTGCAGGCTTTGAGTTATTAATTGAAAGCTTAAATGATATTAAAGAAAAAAGTGTAAAAACTAAAAAATTAAAGAAAGGAAAGCTTTTTCAAATAAAAGATATGAATATAGATACAAAAGAAAAAGTCCAAAATAGATTAAAAACGATATTAAAAAAATACTTGGAGAAATAGTATGGAAATTATAGTTGACTTATTCAACCAACACTCTGGTGATACAAAAGAATTAAAGAGACTAGCTTTATCTGCTTTTTTAAATGGTGCTGACGTCGTCAAGACTCAAATAATAGATAGCAAAAGAATGTGGGGAGATGAATCTCGTAAATATCTTGAAATGACGTTTGATGAAGTAGAAGAAATTCATGATTATTGTCAGAATTTAGGTATAGAATTTATGACAACCGTTTTTAATGAAGAACATATATCTTGGCTTGATAAGCTAAATATAAACAGATATAAAATAGCTAGCATGACGTCTAAAGGAAAATCACAGGACCCTAAGGGTGATGACATACTTTGTAATGAATTACTATCAAGAAATAAAGAAGTATTTATGTCATTGGGCTTTGCTGAACTGAATGAATTTCCTTATGGGTTTAATGATAATATAAAATATTTGTACTGTGTTCCAAAATATCCAACACCACTCTATGATGAGGGTTTAAAAAATATGCCTAAGAAATTTTCACGTAATCGATATTCAGGATATAGTGATCATGCACTAGGTATTACTGCTGCATTACAATCATACTTAAGAGGTGCAAGTATATTAGAAAAACATTATACGCTTGGAAGCTTTAGACAGGGATCAACAGAAAAAGCACATTTATGTTCATTTACACCTGAATCATTAAGTCAATTTAAAAATCTAATTACAGAATTTAAAATTTTGAACTCTTAGTAATAAACTATATTTAAAAATAAATGAAAAAAAAGAAATTTATAAAAAAAAAGAAAAATATAAAAGTAATTATTAAAGAGCAAAATAAAGAAAATGTAAAAATTCTTGAAATTGGTCCCGGAATGGCTCCCCAATACGAACGTTCGATAAAAATTGATGCTAATCCCATTTATGGAAAATCTAACAAAACACTAAAAAAATCAGGATTTAATTATGTTCCTATTGAGCTAGATATTAATGTTGATAATATTCCATTTCCAAACGATTATTTTGACTTAATTTGCATGAGACACATAATCGAACATGTTTATTATCCACGAATATTAGATTTTTTAAAAGAAGCAAATCGAGTACTTAGAGTTGGTGGAAAATTACAGATAGTATGCCCAAATCTTGAAGCAGCTGCAAAAGCCTATTGTCGTGGTGATATCGAGTGGTTCTTAGGTGTTGAGAGAGGAAGCCGCAAAAGAGGTGAGCGGGGTATTAATTTAACTGATGTTAATGGCCCTAATACACAGACAATAGGAGAAAGATTTATGAAATTGTTAATTTCTGGTGGTAGTGATACCTATGTTATAGCACGCAGATTAAATGACCCTAAAACAAAACAATTAGGAGGGCTAGCACATCAATGGGGTTATGATTTTGAACAGTTATCTAAGCTATCAGATTTAGCTGGATTTAAAAAAATTGCTAGGACAGATAATAAAAATGCCAGACTCGAATTAAAGGTTGAAATGTATAAGTGAAAGTAGTTTAAAAATTTTACTGCAGAATCTAAAATATTAATCAATAAAACTAAGGAAAAACTAGTGAAAAAAATAGCTTATTTATTAAACCATCCAAATGAC
>NZEE01000035.1 GCA_002688965.1 archaeon
AATTGGAAATCTTTTTATGATAAATCAATTCCATCAAACTTCCACGGTGATTTACAACCAGAGAATGTTATATATGATGAAGTAAATGATAAGTTTGTGTTGGTAGATTGGAGACAGAAATTTGGAAATAGTATAGAGTACGGAGATGTCTATTATGATTTAGGAAAGTTGTATCACGCAACTATGATTAATGGACAAACAATATTAAAAGATATGTATGATTTTAAAATTGTTGATGGTAAAGTTCAATTGAATTTTTATGCAAAAAGTAATCTTGTATCTTTTATGAAAATTATTGAAGAATTTTGTGAAGATAATGAGTATTCATGGAGTAATGTAGAGTTATTAGGTATTTTACAATACTTTAGTATCTGTACACTCTATAATAACTTTAAGAAAGGAAAGTACGGTAATTTTCTATTTTTATATGGAAAATATTTACTGGCTAAATTTTTTATTAGGGAATCTAATAATGAATAAGAAAAAACTTATAGAGTTATACAAAGAAGAATCAGCAAATGTATTTGATAAAATACCAACACAGAGGATTGTGGAGTTTGTTGAAATGATGTTTGAAGCATATGAAAATGAACAAACTGTATTTGCTTGTGGTAATGGTGGTAACGTAGCATCTGTACAAAATTTGGTTGTGGATATGAATATGCACCCATTTGTTTCAGAAGATAAAGGCGTACAGACAATTCCAAGAAATAATTTTAAATGTGTTAGTTTATGTAGTGATCAAGCAACTATAACTGGTGTTGGTAATGATTTAGGGTTTAGATTTATTTTTAGTGAACAATTAAAATATCAAGGAGTTAAAGGTGATATTGTTTTTGGAATGTCGGGTTCCGGTAATTCTAAAAATGTATTAGAGGCATTTAGAGTGGCTAAAGAAAAAGAAATGAAAACTATATTGGTTACAAGAAATTCTGCAAATAATTGTAATAATTTTGCAGACTTAATTATATCACTTGAAGGAACATCAGAGTTTCCTGGACAAACGGGTGGTAATAATAATAACTTTCATTTTGAAGATATATTATCAAAGATAACTCATATTTCAGTTGGGCTATTAAAGGATAAAGTACATAATGAAAATTAATCCAAATATATTAAGAAAAAAAGTTATAGATATGGTTCGAGATAAACAATCGGGTCATATTGGTGGCGCATTTTCTATGGCAGAATTAACGAGTGTATTATATGAAGATTATGATATTGGTGGTAAAGATAAGTTGATTTTGTCTAAAGGACATGCAGTTCCTATTATATATGCAGTGTTACATGAACTTGGTAAAATTAGTGATAAAGAATTATCCTTATTTAGAGAGATTGATTCGCCGTTGCAAGGACATCCAGATAAATTACGATTACCCTTGTTAGATGCAACTACTGGTTCTTTAGGTCAGGGATTGAGTATTGCTATTGGACATTCACTTGGTAAAAATTTAAAAGGTGAAGAAGGAACTATTTTTTGTGTGTTGGGGGATGGTGAATTGCAAGAAGGGCAAGTATGGGAAGCTCTTATGCATTATCCTAAAACAGGGTTAAAAAACTTAATTTGTATTGTCGATTGGAATAAAGGTCAGAACGATGGGTACTCTAAAGATTTTAGTGTTATGTATGATAACTTGGAAGAAAGAATTTCTTCTTTTGGTTGGGACACTAGACTGATAGATGGGCATAATATGAGTGTGATTTCAAATGAGTTGCGAGATATAGGACATAAACCAGTATGTATTATATTAGATACCATTAAAGGTAAAGGAGTTTCTTTTATGGAACATCCATCGTGGCATTGTAAAGTTCCTACTGATAATGAATATGATTTAGCTATAAAAGAATTGGGAATTTGATATGAAAGCTACAAGAGAAGCATTTGGATATCAATTACCATTAATGGGAGATAAGTATAATAATATTATTGCATTAGATGCTGATTTGGGAAAAGCTACAAAGATAGCAAATTTTAAAGAATCACACCCCGAAAGGTTTTTTCAGATAGGAATTGCTGAAGCTAATATGATCGGCATAGCATCAGGAATATCAGAGTATGGTTATAAAGTGTTTTTAGCATCCTTTAGTTCATTTCTTACTGGAAGGTATGATATAATAAGATGTAGTTTGGCATATCCAAATCGCCCTGTTATATTGGTTGGCTCTCATGTCGGAATGGCTATTGGTAAAGATGGTGTTACTCAAATGGGGTTAGAAGATGTTAGTATTATGAGAGCACTACCTAATATGAAAATATTAAATCCAGCAACATATACTGAGGCAATAGAAGTTATTAACTACTTATGTGAAACTGAATTAAATTCACCACATTATTTAAGATTGGGTAGGACTCCAATAGAAGATATAGATATACCATTTGAATTTGGAAAAGGTTATATAATAAAAAATGGGAGTGATATAACTTTATTTTCTACTGGATGTATTTTGGGAGATGTAATTGGTGCGGCTGAATTAATAGAAAATAATACAAATTATAGTATTAGAGTAGTAAATATGACTACATTAAAACCTATAGATAAAAATATTATTATAAAATGTGCTAAAGAAACTAAATATTTATTTACAATTGAAGATCATTCAATTGTCGGTGGATTAGGTTCTGCAATTTCAGAAATATTAACAGATGAATATCCTAAAAGAGTTGTAAGAATTGGATTAAATGATATATTTCCCGAATCAGCACCACCCGCAGATTTATATGAGAAATATGGTTTGAGTTCTGGTCAAATTGCTAAAAGGGTTTTAAGTGAATCATTGGATAAATAAAGACACAGAAATATATTGTTCATTTGCTAAAACTGCTGGTAATACTGGTTGTCAGATGATGAACACAGCATTTCATTATTATGAATTAAATAAGATTTATAAATCATTTTCTGTAAAAAGTATACGCGATGCCATCGCTTCAGTATTGACTTTAAATATAAAAGGATTTGCTGTAACAATGCCTTATAAAATTGACATATTGAAGTATGTTGAAACAGATGATGTTATAGAAGATATAGGGGCCGCTAATACTGTCTTAAATAATAATGGCCAGTTATATGGTTATAATACTGATTATTTGGCCGCCAAACAAAAGTTGAAAGAAATTAAACCAGCTGAAGTTTATATTTTAGGTAATGGTGGATATGCTAAAGCAGTGAAATATGTATGTAGCGGCAGGGGTCAATTATATATTCCGAATTATACAATTACTCGTGAAAATTGGCCTAAAATATCAGAATTGAGAAACACGTGTATATATAATTGCACTCCTGTAAAAGATATTAATTATCACAGTTCAAATAAATTTATAGATTGTATAGTAACAACAAAAACGGGTAAAGAATTGGCGAATATGCAGGCTAGTCACCAATTTAAATTATATACAGGGTTAAAATTTCCTATAATTAATTAAATTGAAAAAAAATATAATATGAAAATAGCTATATGTTTAAGTGGATATACTGGTTGGCTAGATGGATCTTACTATGCAGGTAAGTCTATAGAAACTAAAAAATCAGATATGACTAACTTTACAAAAAATAATCCTACATGGTCTTTTAATTCTCTAAAAAATAAAATAGTAGATGTAAATGTAAGTAGAGGAAATGAAATAGATTTTTTTATTCATACCTGGAACATTGGTAGTTTTACCGAATTAATGAATTTATATGACCCTAAGCTTATAAGAGCCGAACCACAAGATCCATTTGATAAAGGCGAGCTAGATAATTTTGGAGTTGATTATAATCCAGAAATGGGATGGAATAATAAATTTAGATGCTATAGTAAATTCAATGCTGCACAGAGAGGGTTAAAATTAGTAAGAAAATATGAAGATGCACATAGATTTAAATATGATTATGTTTTAGNGACAAGATTAGATTTGATCATGCATACGAATTTAATATTTTCTGACTTCGATCCAGATATTTTATGGGTTGGCGACTGGAGTCCGGGCTTGAGAAAAAAAAATAGAATGCGCAAAAGATTTAATGATATTATATATTTTTCTAATTCTGATATAATGCATGGATTTGTAACTGAATATAAGAATATTGATAAGTTTTCAAAAGATAGATGGAGAAAGGATCTGCCGTCAGACCCCCACTCATTATTTGCGTCATATTGTATATCTATTACAGATAAAATTAAGATGTTTTGGAAAGCGAACCACGATTATCAGATAGTAAGACTTACTCCCAAACATATACTTTTCAAGTTACAATGATGAAAATAGGCTGCGATTTAATAAGAGATTTAACAATTTATAAAATTCCACAAAATTACTTTGATGGGTTAAATAAAGATATCGGAGTTGTTTTAGTTGATCCAAATAAGTTACCTCCATTTGATATATTAGAAGGAATTGAAATATATTTTGGCGATAGAATTAATTTGAATATTATATCTAAAATGCCAAATTTAAAATGGATACATTTAACTTCTGTTGGCGTTGATAAATTAATCGGTTTAGATAGAGAGGATATTATAATTACTAACAGTAAAGGTATTATGGACGAATCTATTATATCAACTATATTAGCTTTTATATTTTCATTATCTAGAGGCATCCATTATTGTTTATCTTTAAAAAATAAAATAGATAGATATAGTTTTGATAAGTATATAGATAAAATACAAGATATCAACGGACAGACCTGTTTAATAGTTGGGATGGGTAATATTGGCAATAAGTTAAAATTTATATGTGAAGCATTAAATATGAAAGTAATAGGCATAAGAAAAAATAAATTTGGAAATAATATATTTACTTTAAATGAATTAAAAGATATTGTAAACAAAGCTGATTATGTAATAAATTTATTACCATATACAAATCAAACTGATAAGATTTTTAATATAAAAATTTTTAAAAAAATGAAATCAACATCATTTTTTATAAATGTAGGAAGGGGAAAAACTGTCGTAGAAAAGGACTTAATTTGGGCTTTAAAAAATAATAAAATAGCAGGTGCTGGGCTTGATGTTTTTGAAAAAGAACCTTTGAGCAAAAATTCTCCTCTACGAAAATTAAATAATACCATAATAACACCGCATATTGCTGGATATTCTAATAAATTTTGGAAGGGGCAGAGAGCTTTATTTTCTACTAACTTAGAAAGATTTATAAATTCGGAGAAAATGTTAAATAATGTTAAATTGTAGAGCCATAGTTATTATTCCATGTAAGATGGATTCTAAAAGATTAATTAATAAAAATTTATCGATGATTGGTGATAAAACTTTATTAGAATATGCGATATTATATGCCGAACGNTCAAAATATANTAATCAAATAGTTGTTTCTACTGAATCTAATGAAGTTAAAAAAGTGTGCAAAAAATATAATTACATNTTTATACATGAGAGACCGAAATATTTACTTAATGATGCAGATACAGTTGATGTATATGTCGATGCTATTAAAAATTTTGATATTGAATTTAACAATATAACTCACGTCGTTGGACTGCAGCCAGATAATCCAGATAGAACACGGGAATTGGATGAGATATTAGAATATTTTATTAATAATAAATATGATGATTTAGTAACTGTTGGCATTGATGGTACAAGAAATGGTTCTGTAAGAGTTATTAAATCTAAGTTTGTTATAAAAGATAATGTTAGTAGAAGAGTTGGAACGATATTAGATGATTGTACAAATATACATACTAAAGAAGATTTACTTAAAGCGGAGAGAAAAATACTAGGTGGCTAAAATATTATTTACACTTATTGGCGCTTCGTCTCCTGGTACACAACCATTAAATACTTCTTTATTGAGTGCCGTGTGTTTGAGAGCAGACCATGAAGTCGATTTATTTGATACTACTTTTATAGATCTTGGTTTCGAGTTAGACACCGAAGTATCCCAAAGGATTACACAGTTTAAGAAAATTGATCATTCTAGATACAATTTAGTACGAGATGGAAATATTGATGGAAAAAAAGCATTTATTGAAAAGATAAAAAAGTTTGAACCTGACATTATTTGTGCTAGCGCAATGTCTGATATGTTTTATTATACTCGAACGTTTTTAGATTATATGAAAAATGAAGGATATGATATACCCGTTATTGTGGGCGGAATTCACAGTACATTGCAACCAGANGATACTATAAGTNATAAATGTATTGATTATGCAGTGNTNGGTGAGGGGGAAGATGTCTTACTTCCATTAATAGATAACATTTTAAGCAAAAAAGAAATCCCGCAGTTTACAGATATTCCTATTTGGTATAGAAAAAATGGGGAAATAGTAAAAACAATAGGAAATAAATTAGTAGATTTAGACGACTTACCATTTTTAAATCTTGATTTTTATGACGATAGNCAATTTTATAGACCATTNAGAGGTNAANTATTANGAAGTGGTGATGTNCAGNCTATGAGAGGATGTCCNANAAGATGTNNNTATTGNGNAAATGNAGANNTNAANNAANNNTATGCANAAATGNAAGNATGGACTGGNTGGAGAACNTATGANNCNAGAACGNTTTGNNGAAGAANCNAAATATTTAGCTANNANNNATAATNTNGAATTNTTTAANTTNTATGATGAAGATATGTTATTANGNCCNNNNGATGATATGGNNANATTANCNGAANNNTATAANNANAAANTNAATATACCNTTTACNATGCAATGCCATCCNANTNCANTTANATCAAAGAAAGTTAAGTTATTAAAAAATATGAATTGCGCTAGTGTTACGATTTCTATGGAATGTGGTAATTACCATTATAGAAAAAATATGTTAAAAAGACAATATACAAATGAAAAATTTTGCAAATCAGTAAAAATTATAATGGATGCTGGAGTAAGATGTGCGGCTTTAACTATGATAGGGCTACCATATGAATCTAGAGATATGATATTCGAAACCATTGAGTTAGGGAGAGTATCTAAACCTTCGCACACCAATGCTAATATATTCTTTCCATATTTAGGTACTCCGCTTGGTGAGGTTGCTGCCGATGCAAAATTTACAAATTTAGAAGAGGTTAGAATTTCTAAATTTGATGCGTCTCGAACTTTATTAGACATGCCCCAAATAAAGCCAAAAGAAGTTGAAGCTATTCGTAGACTTTGGAGTTTTTATATAGGATGGCCAAAGTTTTTCTTTCCATTTTTTAAATGGTTAGAAAAGGAAACAAAAATAAGAAAGGCAATATATAATTTATTACAAAAACTTGAATATCGATTAAAATTAATTAGAAACCATAATTAAAAAGAGTAATGGGAGAATAATAATGATTAAAATTTTACTTTATTGTAGCATAGTAGCTATAGGAATTTTAATATTTAAATATTTTATTAAAGGAAAATTTTATGATTCGAATCCGGAAAAAATTATAATTAACGGTGTAGAATATAATGAATACGATGATTGCTAGTCGATTTATTTTTATAGGAAAAATATTATGATGGATTATGATATGTATTTAGAGCCTGAAAAAAAGAAATTTAATTATAAGAAATTTATTTCAATTTTTATGTTTATAATAGGTTTTATATCTATAATTACAATAGTTTTATTAAAATAATAAAAAATAGAGAGGTTATAAAATGAAACCAAAATTAATTGCTGAGATTGGTTGGAATCATATGGGAGACATGGAACGTGCGAAGGATATGATTGCGGCAAGCGCAAATAATGGAACTGATATGGTTAAGTTCCAAACTTGGTCGACGAAAAGATTAAAACATGGGCCGTGGGATAATGACGGCAGGTTAGAAATATATAAGCAAGCAGAATTATCTAAAGATCAGCATTTAGAATTATATGAATATTCTAATAAATTATGTATACCATTTTTTTCATCAGTATTTTCTGTCGAAGACGCCAAATTATTGTCAGAAATACAAACTGAAAATGTAAAGATAGCAAGTTTTGAATCACGAAATAAAGAACTAATTAGTTTTTGCGACGAAATATTTGCTACAATGTATATTTCTACAGGAACTTCATCTGTAGATGAAATAGAAAAAAGTTTAACTTGGATTAAAACATCAAATGTAGTATTATTACATTGTGTCTCTTCTTATCCATTAGAATACGTAAATGCAAATTTACCACGAATTATAAATCTTAAAAGGTTATCAACATTAAAGCCATATAAAGTAGGTTATAGTGATCATACTTTTGGAGTGGAAGGAAGCAAAATTGCATTGGAATATGATATTGCAGTTATAGAGAAGCATTTCACAATAGATCGCGATTTGCCGGGCAGAGATAATAAATTTGCAATTCTGCCCCATGAATTAAAAGAACTATCTGATTATATTAAAATAAGAGAAAAAATGAATATAAGGCATGGCGATGGCTATTTAAAATGTGAACAAGAAGCCAGGGAAGTAATGACGGGAAGATTTAATGATTAGTGTTATATTAAGATGTAGAAATGAAGAAAGATATGTTGGATTTGCTTTACAATCAATATATGATTTTCTAGGTTATGATGTTGAAATAATTGTGGTCGACAACGAATCAATTGATAATTCTATTAGAATAGTAAATACATTTGAATATCTGAATATAAAAAAAGATAATATAGATAAAAATGATTATACGCCAGGGAAAGCATTAAATATAGGTGTACAGCAATGCACAAGTAATTATATTTTAATATTATCAGCTCACTGTCAGATAACTAAATTAGATTTTAGTGAAGTTAAGAGACAACTTGATTCTGATTATGTCGCAGTGTGGGGAAAACAGATTCCTGTATGGAATGGTAAGAAAATATCTAAAAGATATATGTGGTCTAATTTTAAAAATAAATCAGCAATTAATTATTTTTGTAAATATGAAAACAGATATTTTTTGCATAATGCTTTTTCTTTTTATAAGAAAGAAATACTTGTTAAATATCCGTTTGATGAATATCGACCTAGTAAAGAAGATAGATATTGGGCAAATAATATAATTAAAAATAAAAAGTCTGATATATTTTACAATAGTAATATAGAATGTAATCATTTTTATACTGACAGCGGTGCAACATGGAAAGGAGTTGGTTAGTGAAAATAGCATTCTTTTCTGAAACAGGTAATAATCAGAAGTATCCAAGAGACTTTCCTAACGCAAGAACTGAAGTAGGGTGGTGTTTAGCTTTAGATGCCCCGATGTGTAGTCTTGATGTTTTACCTAAAGAACATTTTGATCTCGGTATTGTCATTATTCCAAAAACAAATCCAAATATAAGTTTAGAATTTATTAGAAGACGATGCGATAAAGTAGCAGTCATGCAAGAAGGACCCCATTGGTATTTTCAAGATTATACAGTAGATAGACAATTTCGCTATTATAATCTTTTGATGGAGGCAGATTGGATATATTGTCA
>NZEE01000036.1 GCA_002688965.1 archaeon
AATGTAGAATCCCATATAAGAGTGAAGATGATAAGGGGTCAGCTATCCCTCAAGGAAGAATAATTACAAGACGTTATGGGGTGGGTTACACTAATGATTTAACTAATATTGAATTAAATAAATCTGAGTGGAAAGAAGGGATGAAGGGGCGGTTCCCTGCTAATTTGTTAGTAAGTGATGATGTATTGGATGGTGATTCGTTTAGTCGTTACTTTGATTTAGATAAATGGTCGGTAGAACAAGTTAAAGTTTTGCCTGAAGGGATTCGTAAAACATTTCCGTTTTTGTTAGTTCCGAAAGCAAGTAAATCAGAACGAAACAAAGGATTAAAAGGGATGGTTTTAGGAGAATCGCCAGCTTCAGGAAGTAGTAAACCCACTGAAGGAAGAAAAAACGCTCTAGGCAATCCCAGAGAAAATTTTCATCCTACTGTTAAACCTCTTAAATTAATGAGTTATCTATTAACATTAGGCAGCCAAGAAAACGATGTAGTGTTAGACCCTTTTTGTGGTAGTGGGTCTACTTGTATTGCAGCAGAAAAATTAAACCGTAAATGGATTGGTATAGAGATAAGTTCTAAGTATTGTGAAATTGCCGAAAACCGATTAAAGCCTTGGATTAATCAAACAAGATTATCTGTTTTTAATGATGAGTGATTAACTTGATGATGCTTTTTTTGTATGTTATACCAAGGTGTAAACGCTGAAAAACACTTAAGCTGATATTACTATGGAAATATAACAGTTAATATATAACTTAAATCAAGAATAATTAAATGGCTACTATTGAAAACTTTAACGATTTACTTGCCTTTTTCGCAGTATTATCCATTATGGCTTTAATTACTGCTGATTCGGCTCTTAATCGTTTTACGGTAAATGATACCTTTATCGGTTTCATTATAAGTGTTGGCACACTTGTTTTCAATTACTATTACCGCAAAGTAAAAAACGGTAATTAGTTAATTGGCAACTATAAACATTATTTTAATGAAACAAGATAAAGGTGCTGTCCGTGGCTTAGAGGGTAGAAGACAGAAAGATTTGGCGAAAACAATTAAAAAACTTCACAATGAATATGGTGATAGTTGGATATATAGATATGAAGCCAATAATACTGTTTCAATAACAGGTGATATTAATAATTTTGATATTGCAAAAATTGATTAAGTTAATTAATAAAGAGGTTTGATAAAAAAATATGGCTTACGGAACAATAGCAAGATGCAAAACTGATTGGTTAAATATTACAGATACTGATTCGGACACACAATTAACCCAGCTTCTTGAAACAGCAAACAGAAAAATGGATAATGCTTTAACACCTTACCTTACAGTTCCTATTACTTCTCCAGCGGATTTTGTGCAACGAATCGCCGAACAATGGACATCCGGTCTTTATCTTCAAGCGGCTGCAAAAAGTGATGCGGATTATAACAGAGGAAAAGATATGGAGGATAGAGCCAAAAAAGATTTAGATGTTTATATTGGAACAGTAAGCAAGGTGGGACTTGTTACGGTTTTAAAAGATTATCTTACGGAGCCGATTGGTAGTGGCTGATAATGAGCAGATTATAAGAGATGCTTTAATAACTCTTTTTGAAGCTGATGCAGATACACAGGCGAGCGGGAATTATAATATTACTAAGTGGTGGAGAAGAGCAGAGGACGGAATATATAATAAAAGAACACCTTTCGGATATGTGGAGTTTCAAGAAAGAATCGTTGATGAGGCAGGAAGCGATATAAATAATGTCGGTTATTTTTTTGTTTATGAAATTGGTATTTTGGCAAGTGCTGGGAGTAAAAATTCCTATAAAGCAGATGATAATGTTACTGTTTTATTGGATAAGATAGAGGATGTTTTATTAGAAAATAGAACCGTTGGAAGTAGTGTTGATGATTTGGCAATTCCGATAGAGAAAGAGTTCTCACGTGGAAGATTACCGGAAGGCGGTTCACTTTACCAAGATATATCTTGGGGTATTATTCGGGTTGCTTTTACTAAAAAAATTACAGCAAGACAATAAATCCATATATGAAGATGGTTTTGGAATAAACGAAGCCAAACATTTAGTTAATATATAAGAAATATTCTTAATTCATATAATGACTTTAGTGAGATATGCACGTTTGCATCCAGAAGCAACTTTTGATACTCGACCCGGTTCTCCTACTTATACAGATTTAAGAGTGTTAGAAGAATCTTTAAAACTAAATCAAAATTATGGATATGAACGGGATATTGAAAGCCGCATTTTTAATACTGTAAGATATGAACGTGGACAACTTGTTGAAGGAAACATAAAATTAACAGGTAGACCGAATGAAGTTTGTGAAATTCTTAAAACACATTTCGGCAAAGTTACCACAGCTTCATTGACCAACGGTTATTCACATACTTTTGTTTATCAAGATGACCCCACAAAAACAATGGCATCTTTTGGATTGGATTTAGGTCTTGAAACTTTACGTGAAAAACGGGTCTCTGGATGTGCCGCAAACACGGTGGTCCTGAATATTCCTAAATCAGATGAAATTGAATGGGATATTGGAATAGTTGGTGCAGGTTCCACCGCTGCTGCAATGGCTGCGAATAGTCCTACTTATTCAACACTTGCACCTTATTATGGGGCTGATGTTAGCACCGCACAAATTGATGGAAGTAATGTTTTATGGGATAATTTACAAATATCTTTAGATAGAGGATTAATGACCGACCATCATAAAACAGGTTCCAGAAAAATTGCACAGCACGAATTGGGACCTGTGGAAGTTGAAATTACAGGCGATATTAAATTTACATCGGCACAATTACTTAATGATTTTATAGCTGAAACACAGCATACTTTTGATTTAACCATAAGAAGTGCTCTTATTGGTGGAACTGATTATTATGATATAACATTTAATTTGGATAATCTTTCACACGAAGAGGACCCGGGTCCTCATATAAACAGGCAGGAACGGATGGTACAGAATCTTAAATTAAAAATGCTTAATAGTGCTTCTGGAACAACTTTTTCAATGGTTGTAAACGATAATTCAGCTACACCAGCAACTTATACGGGTTCTTAAATTGACTATTAGCAAAGTTAATGGGCGAGAATACAACATCCACGTTGGATATTGGATTCAACCTTATTTTTCTTATATCGCCAAATTGAATGTAGCCCAGAATCTTGATGATGTAGAAAAAAATTCCGATGAATTAGAATCAGTAATTGACAAAGTAATAGTGAAAGCTTTATCGGGTGGCAATTATCAGCAAGAGGATAAGATTGAATTATTTAATGAGATAGCAATTATATTTAATAGTGATGTAAAAAGCATTAAAAAAAAACTTGGGAAGAATCAATAATTAATGCCGTAGGACAATTATTTGAAGCTTGTAATGGGAATAAATTACCAACAGAATTTTTGAATCTTCATCCACAAGAATTGCACGATAACTTTAATTTTCTTTCACAATATAAAATATTGAAAGATGAACAAAATAAAGATGGTGCAAGGATGCATAGTGAATTTAAAGACCTAAAAAGGCGGCACACGGAGATGATGAAAACTTATGCCTAAAAACACCGGTTTCAGAATAGAATATAAACGATTAACTAAATATAATAATGCAATGGCTGCGGGTCCTTTAAGAATTAATCAAGCCACAATGGGTTTATTGTTTGAAGATACAAAAAAGGCACGTAATTTTGCTAGAAATTTGGCACCAAGAAAAACAGGTAATTTACGAAACGCTATAAAATATCGTAGAAAAGGCGAAAAACATTTCACATTATATATTGATGACATTAAGGCTCCTTATGGACCCGTTCAAGAATTAGGAAGTAAATCATATTATATTACGCCGAAAAGAGCGAAAGTTTTAAGGTGGTATGTAAGCGGCAAACCTGTTTTTGCAAAAAAAGTAAAGCATCCGGGTATTAAAGCGAAAAGATTTATGAGAAAAGCATTAAACAAAGCATTCAGAGGTTTTGATAAACGATTAAAAAGAAAACATATCGAAGTATTTAAACGGATGGGATTTACTTAAATGGTTAATTACGATATTAAAGCAGTGATAAAAGCCGAAGATAAGGCAAGTAACACATTTAAAAAAGTTGGTAAATCTTCAGGTGCTCTTGGTGGTGCCTTCAAAAAATTAGGTGGTGCCGGAAATGTTATGGCTGGAAATCTTGCAGCAGGTTTGGCAACCACCGGGGCCCAAGCTGTTACAAGTTTTGTAGGCAGTTCAATCGATTCTTTTGGAAACTTTGAAACATCTTTGGCTAATGTTCAAACTTTACTAAGTGATGGACAAGATGTAAATGTATTATTTGCGGAGCAACTTAAAGCAATGGCTGAAGAAATNCCNGTGGAAAGTGTANCATCTTTGGCTGATGGACTTTACCAAGTTTTATCGGCTGGTGTTCCTGTAAGTGATGCTTTACAGTTTCTTGAAACTGCGGCAAAAGGAGCAAAAGCTGGTGTTACAACAACAGAGGATGCCGTAATTGGTTTGGCAGGTGTTCTTAATGCCTATAAAATACCTGCATCAGAAGCTAACACTATATCGGATACGTTTTTTGCTACAATAAAAGGTGGAATAACAACTTTTCCACAATTAACTGCCGTTATGGGGAATGTTATTCCTATTGCTAGTAATGTTGGGGTAGGATTTACCGAAGTAATGGCGGCTATGGCTACTATGACGGAGCAACTCATCCCAACAAGTGTGGCATCCACTTCGTTAAGACAGGTAATGGCTTCTATGTTAAAACCAACCGCAGATATGCAAGTTATTATAGAGAAATTGGGATATGAAACAGGTGAAACAATGTTGCAAGAATTAGGATTAAAGGAAACAATAGATAAATTATCCGGTGCTGTTGGTGGTAGTAAAGATAAGTTGGCTAGTATGTTTGGTAGTGTTGAAGCTTTAGGAGCGGTTGTTGCATTAACAGGCGAAAATTCGGAAACTTTTGCNGGCAAAATAGATTTAATTACTGCATCATCCGGAGCAGCAGAAACGGCATTTAATACACAATCAAACACACATCAAAGCAAAATGCAATTAATGACCAACTCAATGGAGAATCTTAAAATGATATTGGGCGGTGCTTTAGCTCCAGCTTTACAGGAAATTGCCGCAATACTAAGTGAAAATAGTGCCGAAATAGGTTTATTATTCGGTGCTTTAGGAACTTTGATAACCGGCGGAATATGGGTGGCGATTGCAACATTTAAAGGACTATATATAATTGGTGAATCATTGATTAACCTTTTTGCTTGGATGGGTGAAAAAATAGTTAATATGATTGATTTGGCTTTTCTTCCTTTACAACTTATTTTTCACGCTTTAAGTGGAGATTGGGATGCTTTTGGTAATACGTTCAAACGGGTTTATGAAAACACTATTGAACCTATTATTGATGCTTTCACAGGTAGTATGGACGCTATTGGTGGGGTTGTTGAAAGTTTGGCAAATTTTCTAGTTGGAAATAGTGTGTGGACAGATATGTTGGATGAAATGGGGAAACAAAGTGAAAAGAAACTTCCAGAAATAGAGCAGAACTTTAAAGGTTTATCAAACGATATAGGCGGGGGTATTAGACAAATAAACCCTGCCATTGCTATGTCCGAAGGTTCAAATATGGGAATTAACAGAGTTATTTCCATAAATGCACCTTTGGTTAATATTGAGGGTTCAACAAATGAAGAAATTATTGACGAGGCTGTGGATAGAATCGAAAGAAGTTTGGAAAGCGTGATTATAGAGGACACATCGCCAAATGCGCCAACTGATAGGATAAGGAGAAGATAGAAATGGTTTTTTTGACCGAATCAGTAAGAAATTTAGAGAATGAATCAGTAATTTTTGAAGATGGACCTCCATTGGAACATATAAGTTATAAAATAGATACCACGGCACAGGATTGGACAAATGTAAAAAATATTGAGTTTACTTTAACAGAGGCACGAACCGTGGTTGTTGCATATTTGGCGTATGTTGGTGCTGGAAGTGGGCTTGTTTGTGGTGGCAGTGTTAGAATGTTACTTGACAGTGTGCCTGTCAGTGTTTCACATTCTTATTCAACAAGTGGACAAGTGGATAAAGTTATGTATATGGCATTTAAACTTGCGGCAGGAACTTATGATTTGGATTGGGAAGCATCTATTTGGAGAGTAACCGGAACCGATGCAGGTAATAGAGTGGGGGTTCATTCAATTAGAATTGGTGCTCTTGATTATGAAGATGCCACCCAACTTTCAAATGATAGCGGAAATGTTAATTGCGCAGATTCTTCCGATACAACGGTTTTAACAGAATCCATAACTGTTCCGGCAACAAGAACAACTGTTATGGGTGATATTCGTAAATATACATACACTATTGATGTATGTGTTGAAAAAGAAGATGATAGGGAAGTTACTTTTACGGATGTTGATGATTCTGATTCGGTTTGGAACGCAAAGGTATTTTTGGATGATGTGCAAATTGATTGGTATGATTCATCCGACACATTGCACACAGGAACAAATCCAACTTATGGGAAAGGTTCTTCGGGCAAAATAATAATTCCTTTAACTGCGGGTGCAAGTCATACATTGAAAATAAAAATCTATAACGGAAGCGGAGCAGATGATAATGGACGGGTTTATTTACAAGCTTATGTTAATCCGTGGTTTCTTGGAAATGAAAATGAAACCGATTTTTATAGTGAACCTGTGAATTTTAGTTTTTTACAGGGCTCCACAATATACCTTATCACCGAAGATGTATGGGGCACAGGACGAGGAACAATAGGAGGTAGTGATGGATATTTGGATGTTTCTCACACTAAAACAATTTATATTGGGGCTCCAAGAGCCATCACTTCCTATGTTGAATCAGATGATTATTATTCCGTTTCCACAGGTGCCAATAGATTAACAACATCTTTCACTTTAAATTATTATGACCCTGCATCCTCGATTTTAAGATGCTGTGGATTTACAGGTGGCATTTCAATTATCGGTGTTGATGTAAGATAACAGTAACACTTAACGGAAACACGCTTGACGAAAAAAGAATAACCATTACCTATAAATCAATTTTTAAGGAGAAAGATTCTTTTAATTCAGGTTCTTATGCAAAGAAACATAAAAGTTATGGTGTTATAAGAGAATGGGAAATTGTATGCCAAGAATACGGAACCGAATGGAGTGGAAGTTTATTAGAATCTTTCCAAACACTTTCAGGAGCCGGAACACAAATAACTTTGTTAATGACAGAGCCACCACACGATATAAGCGAAACTGTGATAATATCAAAAATCACAAACACAATATCCAATAAATATGCCAATAGAAAAACATATACTTTAAAATTGGAGGAAATAATTTAATGGTTCTTTTTCCTTTAACTTTTCCTATTATGTGGTCAGGTATCGCAGGAATAGGGCAAATGAGGTTAAAAAATTTAAAAAATGTTTCTGATGCAATTAAATCATCGAGTGATTCTTGGGTATCTAATAGTTACGCAAAAAAATATATGGTTTATGGTGATGTGGAAACTTTTGAGTTGGAATGTTTTGAGGAAGATACTGCTTGGGATGACAGTGTTCCAAAAAGAATAAAGACATCTATGGAAGCAGGTGAAGCGGTAAGGCTTTTGCTTTATGAACCTGTTAGGGCTCTTGATATACAAGTTTTTATTATTAAATTAAAAGTATCATATGAGAAAGGAACCCCTAATTTTAGGAGATATTGGATAACGGTAAGAGAGGAAATGGCTTGATTGTGTTAATAAAGACATTAAATATATTGGAGAATAGATATTAATGGCAGATACTATACAGCACACAGCGGCTGACCAAGCTGATGGTCAAACCACTTTGGTTGAGTATGAAGCAACAGCGCATCACACTATTGTTTGGGACGATTCTGGAGGACATACTCATTCCGGAACAGGCAGCACCGGCAAACCAATAACAGGTATTGGGGCTGCAACTATGAGCGGGGATATTGCTGGTGGGGAAAACAATATATCTAATATTACATTATACGGTATTCATAATATTGGAACCGGTGATTATGATGTCCAACTTAAAAGTAATCAAACTTTAACATCAAACAGAATATTATTTTTAAATGTTGGTGATGCTTCAAGAACTTTAACGATAGGTGGTAATGTTAATTTTGGTAATGCTTGGACAACTTCAGGAGCTTATGGAACAACTATAACGATTACAGGAACTACCAATATTACTTTTCCGACCAGCGGAACTTTGGCGTCTTTGGCTGGAACTGAAACTTTAACAAATAAAACTTTAGGTGCGACAAGTTTTTCAGGCAATGTTTCTTTAGGAGATAACACTATTACCGATGTGGCAGGGATTGATTTTGAGGTAGGTAGTGGAGATGGATTTATAAGCACAAGCACAACCGCAAATGAGGCATTAATTGTGCGGTGTAGAGATGTTGATGGTTCTGCTTGGGTTCAAGCTATAAATCTAAAACCACATAATAGTCCGACCTTTACTTTAGGAAGCACAGGGTTTGCCACACAAACTATTGCTGGAACTTGGGCTACTTCATCATTTTCACTTGGTGCGACCACGTTTAGTGGTACAGTTAATGTGCAAACTTTAGATAATCTAAATTATATTTACAGTGGAACTACCACAAGACTTGCTGTATGGAGTAACCATGCAAACGATTATTTGGCTTTTCGTTCTTCAAGAACAGCAGCAAATGCAGGTTCAGCTTTCGTTTTTGAATCCTTTAATGGAGCTGATAGTTTAACTCATCGATTACACATAACGGGAGGTGTTAATACAGCAGTTATGACTATGTCTAACATGAATTTTATACCTTCATCTAATAACACTTTGACGATTGGTGTTGATACTGGTGATAGGTTTGCTGGTGGTTATTTTGTTGATTTGAAGGGAAAAACTGTAACTACAGGGAAAATACTTGAAGAAGAAATTCCTCCAAAACTTGGAGAAACATTTGATGATGGCGATGTTGTTTGTCTCGATAATGAGAGCATAACTTTCACTAAATGCACTCAGATAGGCGATGAATTTATTCTTGGTGTCGTTTACGCCAAACCTATTACTGGAATATCAGGAACACAAGAAGTCACTAAATGGCACATGGTTAATGAAGTCATAAGTAATATTACAATATTCAAGAATAGACAGGTTCCAGTCACTCATACAGTTTGGGTGGAAAAAAATCTAACTCTAGCTGATGGAACAATTATTCAAACTAAAACTGAAGAAACTAGAACTAATGTTACGGTTGTTCAGGTTGAAAGAGAAGTTACTTTACTTGATGGGTCTGTTATGACTGCTCTTGTTAATGAAACTCAAATTATGACTATGACTGAGAAATACACTGAATATAATGTTGTTTATGGGATGGTGAACCGTTCCTACACTGTAACTGAAGATGTTTGGGGAACTATTGGAACTGAAAATATCCTTGTTTTTGCAGGAGTATCCCAAGTCAAAGTATGTCAGCCAGTGAGTAGAGGCGATATATTAATTGCAGGAAACAGTGGATGTGCTGTCTCAGCCGATTCTCTATTTGGGAGTAAAAGTGTAGATGGAATAACTGTTCCAAATAAATTAATGGCAAGAGATAGAACTTTTGGTATAGCAGCAGAAGATAGTTCTGATGGGATGGTTACAGCTCTTATTAGATATTAGGGGATGGATAGAATTTTAAAAAAAAACGACAAAAAAAATCTGAATATTCAATTTATCCATTCTTCTTTTTGGCTTTAATATTCTCTATTAGTGCTTTCAGTAATTATCATTTAGCAAGAGCTAATCCTGATGGTTTAGGTAATCTGGATTCTGGTCTCACTTTTGTAGTTAATGATGGGCCAGCTTTATCGACAAGTATAACGGATGATTTTGGCATTGTGTCTATGGGGTCTGGTAGATTATATCTATCTCATTTATCTGGAATTTGGCAATTTCAAGGAGAAGGAGGTTCTGTTATTGTTACTCAATTAGGGAGTGTGAGTAATGATTATGTGACCAAGATGGATATTTCAGCTACTACTGGAACTTGGAGTAATACCACATTATACTGGCCTTCTGCTTTGAATTATCCATCATCTATAGAATTTTTGAAAGGAGGTGGTTCTACTATTGTTGAAGAAGATGCGTATTTTAGGTCTCTTACTGATTTTCAATCTTATAAAGGTGGGCCAGCTATTTATCTTTCTTCGACAGATAATTATATTATAGCTAAAGACCAACATTCAAGTATGATTCAACTTGCTATTGAATTTTTGCCATCAAGTAGTGGAGGAGGTGGAGGTGGTGGTGGTGGTGGATTTGTTAGTTCTAAATCTAGCACAACATCTGTGTCTCCTGTAATATCTGGTGCTGCATCAGTAGTTACCACAGAAGTTCCAGAAATCACTAAATTTGCACCATTAATAATTATTTTTGGGATTATAGGTGCAACAGGTTATTCGTTATACCATAAACAAATAAAATCCAGAACCAAAAATGTAAAACAAGGATTCGATAAACGGTTAAAATCTCCAAGTGCTGATATGAAAAAACAATTTAAGAAGAGGTTTAGAAGATGATTTTCAATAATTGGGGTTCTAAGCTACTTTATGTTTTTTTCACAGGATTATGGCTTACTGCTATGCCATTGATTCCTTTAACCAGTTCCGATAATTTACTGATTGCTAATTTGAGTAAGGGCTTTTTTATAGCTATTACAGCTTCTGTCACTACATT
Organism: archaeon; assembly: GCA_002688965.1. The sequence goes on from NZEE01000036.1 coordinate 10,748, forward strand.
ATTTGTAGTGTTTCTGGTTAGACGGAGAAGTCATAAATGATTTACAAAATGGAGTAAATAATTCATCATAAAACATATATAATAAGACTTGATAAGCCAAAGTATGATGATATATGGTGAATCAAGAACCTAAATTAAAAGTTACTATTACGTTGCCTCAATATATTGATGCCAAATTACAAGAACTGATGAAACTTGAAGATAGAAGTAAATCTTATTTAATTTCTAACATTCTGAAAGATTTTTTTAAAGAAACGGATGAAAGAAAAAATTAGGTGCTGAAAGAGGTAAATAAAATGAATATTCAAGTCAATCGCTATGCTGTTTTTATCCTTGGTATTGTTTGGTTCTCATTCCTTGCTGTATCTTTTTATTCAGACCTTATTGTATCATCTTCTTATCACACTGAAATTGTTTTATCAGGTGAGGTTGTAAACTCTTCTTCTTTGGGGAACGGATTTTCTTCTTTTACCTTGATTAAAACTTCAAATCCGTCTTTGGGAATAAATTTTCCAATAAATGATTCTGTTTCAGTCTCCCAAGTAGAAGTAATTGTAAGCGATGGCCAAACAGTAGCTATACATGAAATATCTGATATGGTTAATGCACCTTATCTTCATGAACCTGAAGTCAGAATTTGGCAAGAGATTTATGTTGATGGGATTCTGTCTTGGTCTGGTGAGCCAACAAATAGATTATTCCAAATATCAATCTCTCTTTTTTTTGGTTCTGTATTGCTGATAGTGACTTTAATTATACTTCAATGGAAATATAACAAAGACAAAGAAATGAGAATATCACGTTTAGATTTAGACAGATAGATGAAAATGAATAAACATATAAAATATGGTATTACGTTAATTGCTTTGATTATCATTTTTATTTATGGTATGTCTTTATGGTTGAATCAAAATAATGAAATGAATGATATTGCTAGTAATGATGTATTCTGTGAAATGATAGGTTATGATAAATCTGTTCCTAGCTTAGTGGATTTTTCAGATTTTTATGTTTGCCAATTTTATTATGCAGACCGAAATATTACTAGAGCTGATTGGTTCCTAAAGGGAGGCTAATGATTGAAGAACATCCAATATGAAAATGATTTACAATTTATCCATTCTATGCTTATGGATGCTGAATCCAAGAATGATAGGGCAATATTTTGGGCTAAAAAAAGTGAATATGCTGTAGGTTACTATATGGTTCATAAAGCTGCAAATAATGTTCTACTTGATAAACTACAGGACTTAGACAAGTCAATTAAAGCTATTATGGATTTTATAAATATGGAACTTTGGTTAGCTGAGAATAATTCTTTCACCAAAATTAAAGACCCATTAATTCTTGCTTTAGCTAGTATTTCAAGAACTGAAGCTGAACTTGTTACAAACATTGAAAATTTGAAATCTTATAACAAGATAGGTGATATTTTATAATGCAGTATTCTGTTTCATACAGCCTAGATGGTAGTTTATGGGTAAAATGTGGTTCTACTCCTGAAATGTTATCTGGAGAAATTAGTGATAGGTCAGCAAAAAGATATGTGATTCTTGCTATTAAAACAATTAAAAAAACATATCCAAAAAAACACATATTATTCAGAATTAAGAGGAATGGAACAGAAATTAGCCTAGCTAAGTTTAGAAATACTTATACTCCTAATAGTTCTGCTGTAGAAAAAAAAACTGTGCAGATAATGAACCAAAACTTCTATTTTCCATCTGGATTTCTTTATGGTGATATTCAATGAAACATGGGGATTATATAAAAAGTTGGAATACCCAAAAAATATATCATCATGGAAAAGAGGTAGGTTATATCAAAGACATAGCAAAAATACCAACCTATATTACGCCAAGAAACAAAAAGCATGTTATGTGGATGTTCGGAACTGGAGGAGCTTTTGGTATCAGCGAAAAAATATTGTATGGTGACTTAGTTAATTACGGTGTGAAACANATTATTTTTGANTATCGTAAACCTATTTGGGAACGAGAATTTGAAGCCGATTATTTAGTGACTAAGAAAAAGTTTGATAAGTCACATTTATTTCATTTAGATAAAAGCACAGGTCATGATGACCCCCAACGGTTCCTTAGACGAAAAGATATGGGGAAATTGACTATAAAATGAAAANTAATTTGAATCCTGATGGGTTNNTCCNNATNCTNNAGGAGTTNTTATAATTGGCTGAANTNTNTTATGGTGNANTTGATGGAATTAAGGAATTATCAGATGTAAAGTCTGTTATTAGCCATATAAAAATTACTGANTGGANTATTCTNAAAATTGTTGAAAAACACAAATCAAAGGTCTCAAAGTCAGGTGTTATTATNAATACCGAAATTGTGTATGTTCTAGGGCATCTAAGACCAGAAAATGAAGAACCAAAATCCGATTTACTTGGAGTGGGTAGAATTGGAGTGGATAACGACTATCACAAATCTTGTGACCAATGCAAAAAACAAATTATTATGTCAAAGAGAACTGAAAGATGGAAAGCTTATGATGTGAATGGGGATATTCACGTATGCAAAAACAATGGAGCTATTTAATTGAGTAGGTCACTTAACAGTTATCAAAAAAATGTGATAAAAAAATCTCAGGGTTGCATTTGTGCATTTTGTGGTTCTAAGAGAGAGAAAAAATTTCTGGAGGTGCATCACATTAATTTGTTGGAACATGATAATCGTAAGGAAAACCTGATTTTACTGTGTGGAAATTATACAGATTCAAGNTGTCATAAGAAGATACATTCAAAATTATCATTTGCTGATGGAGTGGATAAAGAATTGTTGATGGAACTTACGCCTAAATTTTTAGGTGGTGAAAGAGAGAAAGAGAAAAAATCTAAAATTATTATCAAGGAGGAAGTGGATTATCAAACTGGTTCTAGTGCTGAAATGAAGGTTAATGATTTTGCTGAATTTCCTTTCCGTAACTGGATTGTGGCTAAAATCAGAAGTAGTGCTAATCAACGGATATTGAAGAATGAGGCTATAAATGGTGGTGCAGAGAAAAATGATGTAAGTCCAACTACGACTAGGAAGTATTTACAGAAAATGACCTCTGAGGAAGGAGAACTTGAAGAGTTTAAGTGTGCAACTAGCCGAAAAAAGTTTATTCGTTTTAAAGAACAAAAAAATTATTTGGGTGAAATAATATGAAGCAATTTTCACATAAACATCTAAGAGAATATATAGACCTAGTATTTTTTCCAAAAAAAATAGAATTTGTTAAATGTGATTTTTGTAAAAGTAATAAACNGCATAAAAATTGGTGTCTATTCAACTATAAAACAAGCTGATAAGAAAAAAAAGTTGAGTGAGGAGGTGATTTGATGCAAATAAATATTCCTGTAGAAGTTCTTTATTCGGTTGGGNTCATTATATTTGTGGCTGNTGCTGTATTGGTTAGGAATTATGTCTATAAAATGGAGTCTGAAGATACAGTGTATAACTTCAAGTATAATGAGAGACCTGAAGTGTTTAAACAGTCTATATCTTTGGTGACTGATATTATCACTGCTGCAAAACCTGATAAAATTGAGGCTGAATTGGAACTGAAATTGAAGAAAAATAAGTGAGTGATTATTGAGTAGAACAGTTTTTATAGTGTTGGTTCCTTCTCAATGCGTATGCCACAAAAACTTAGGAAACGGAAAGGTAAGTCAGGCTTATGGTATAGACGAAGGAACAGTGGAAAAGAAGGTTCACCTAAAGGCAAACACATGCATTGGGTAAAATACAGCAAAAAATTGGATGCTTCAATAATGGCTAAAACAGAAGCACCTAAAGGTTCTGCCTATAAACACATGGGTGATAGGCGTAGAGGTCTGAGCAGTAAGTCTAAAACCTATAGGCTATTTTCTGATACTGTGTAAAGGTTCTTGTGATTGGTTAGTTACACCAAAAAACATTATTTTGAGATAGGTGATACCATAAGGTTATTGCCTAAATCTAAACGTGAAAAAGAGTTTGCTAAATGGGATAAGATTTTCAGAGCGGATAATCCAAGATATCTTGCGGATAGGTTCTATGATTATGCGGTTAGAAAGAAGCATGTAAAAGGCAGGAGAAGAGGTTAGTAGTTAAAAATGGTTTCTCCAAGATTAAGAAAAAAATTAGCTAAAATGAATCCGCATAATAATAAAATAATATCTGTATATTCAAATCCTGACCATGTAAACAAATTAATTACAAGATTACAAACAGCAGGTTTTCGTGTAGAAGTAAGAGAGCAGCCAGATAGAAGTAAGAGAGTCAAGCCTTTGAAGTCTAGGCGTAGAGGAACGTAAAGAGGTGAGTAGTTTGGGTAGGAAATTTAATGGTAAACTCTTTTCT
>NZEE01000037.1 GCA_002688965.1 archaeon
CTACGAAAACTAATATCAGCACCAGTGCTAGATGATACTTCAAATTGATAATTTGGTTCAGCAGTCCCAATACCTACATTATAATTATAATGTATATCATTACCAGTCTGTGACCAGTAGGCAGATAGATTAGATGCATCATATACACTTCCACCTATATTAATAGCTGTAGCCTTTATAGTACCATCAACTTCTAGTTCAGCTGAAGGAGAGGTGGTTCCAATGCCAACATTGCCACCTTCTTTAATAGTTAGCCTTGTATCCCATGCATAAGAACCTGCCATCCCAGCAGCTTTAGATTCATCAATCGAAAAGTTTCCACCATTTTCAGATACCAATCGCCATCCATCATCTAAAGAGTCACCTGCGTTAGACCACATTTCAAAAAAGCAATGATTAGAAGCTGCCGAAACTAACCTTAATGTCTCCTCGCCTGCTGTTGGGCCAACCTGTAGTGGAAATCCTGGATCATCAGTCCCTATGCCTACATTTCCATCAGAATCAATTCTCACTCTTTCTACTGGAGCTATATCAGAAGTTCCAGTCCGTGTATAAAACACCATATCAGCCGTATGTGCTAATGTATCACTTGTCTTATGAATTCCTATAAATCCTAGAGCATTAGCTTGGCCACTACTAGCTGTATAAAAACCAATTCCATTAGCAATACCTGTGCTGGTTGTTGGGGATCCTGTAATATTTACCAGCTGAGCTGTATCTACATTTGTTGCAGCTGACACTGGATCACTTTGGACATGCAATGCTACATCAGGGTCAGTTACCCCAATGCCGACATTGCCACTATCACTTTTGATAAACATAGCAACATTGCCACCAACAGTATCTTGAAATCTAAAACCATCGGATGTGTCCTCATAGCCAAGTAAAAACTTAGCTTCTCCACCAGATTTATAATTTATTTGAGCATCACCAGCATTTCCTTCTATAATTTGTGTAGCTGATCCAGCACTATATACATGAAATAAATCATCTGGATCAACTGTTCCTATACCTACATTCCCTGAATTATATCCTATCTTAGGAGTGTTCACATCAGACCAGTAAGTATCACTGGAAGTAGTATTAATTGCTGACCCATTAACTAACAAGGCTGTACAATCTATAGTTCCATCAACATCTAATTTAACTGTAGGGCTTGACACGCCAATACCAACACTACCACTTGCTGTAATACGCATTTTTTCTACACAATTTTCACCATCTAGAGTAGTTCCAAAAATAAGAGCACCATCGTAATTATTTGGAGTAGCATTCTGCTTCATTCCTCTTATCGCAGCAAAGGGTGCAGCTGATTCATCATCATGATAAACCCCTTTAAAGGTAATTGAACCTCCACTCTGTTTAGCGTGTGAAACACCAGAAGCATTTAAACTTGCCCATGCAGTATCATCATAAACTTGAATATTCCCCATATTAAAGATAGTGTTAGTTTGTGCTGCTGCTAAATCACTTCGAACATCTAGGGNTGTCCCTGGTGCAGTAGTCCCAATTCCAACATTGCCAGTACTAGCCTGTATAGTCATTCTATCAACAGTAGTATCAGTAGCAATCCTTAAATCCCCTGAACTAGCTGGTTGATAGATCTTTACATCTAATTCACTGGCTTGGCTAAGTTTCAATGAGGGGATTTGGCCATTTGTTTCTGCCCTAACTCTTATTGTGGATGCGGATGATGGTGAAGAAACATCTAATNTATCAGCTGGAGAAGAAGTCCCAATACCCACTTTATCTGATGTACTAGTTACATATACTTTTCCAGTANCACTTGACCATCCATCTGTTGTNCCAGATGCNGCCATAATATCTACTTCACCAGTATCCTGCGAATTCCAATACATTTTACCNTNAGCCTTAGTATAAAGACGNGCACCCTTTCCTGCNGCAGGNGAAGCTACNAATGATTTTTCCTCTANAATNGANANCATATCAGTCATAGTTGNTCCATGTNNNTCATACTCAGAACGAGTAGNACCAGTTACAGTTCCATCTAAGCCATTACCACTTACATCCATCCAATAGTNACGAGTTAAGCCTCTAGCATCATACTCAGCTACTGCACCTATTTGAACACAATGTATATCATCTACTCGACCAACAAAATTATCAAGCCCTTGTATAGCTATTTCACTAGCATTAGTGGGCATAGCGTTGACAGTATGAACTATATCAGTATAAACACCTGTTCCAGTTGTAGTAGTATATGACTCATAAATGCTGTCACCAGAATCAGCCGTATTAGTCAGGCCTAAGAGTGCACGAACACGACCACTTGTATAAGCAGTAACATTATAAGTAACTTTATATATTTTACCTACTACAAATGGAGTTACTGCATCATCAAAAAATCTATCGGCTCCACCAGTTACTCCAGCACCAACTGCTTCATAATCGCCACCACCTTGATCTACAAATGACCAACCAGAACTACCTTCTGGTGTCCATGCAGTATTTCCTATACCAGGTTCAACTACCATTTCTGTCTGATTAGCACCTTTATACTTAAATGAAACAGAAGCTCCAGAGTATATTTCTTTTACTTCGGTTGTTGTAAGGGCTTTATTGTAAATTTTACAACCTGAGATTGAACCATGAAAAGATGCATAAGTACCTGAACCAGCATTAAATGATCCAATATAAGCATTACTTGTAAAAGCCATATCGGTTTCTTCAGTTGGAAGTGTATCTGTAGTAAGTGCTTGTTCAACACCATCTACATAAAATTTACTTGAAGTATCTCTATCTACTACAAAAATAACACTTTGCCATTTTCCTGGTTCTATAGTATTCTGTGCTGTTTCAGCAATCCTCTTTTCAACACCACCAAATTTACTATTATACTGCAATCGTCCAGTATCATGAATTATTATGCGATGGTAATTTGCACCAGTATCTTGATTGCCATGTGAAAAAATAGTTGTTTGTGCAGATGTATCATAGGAAGGATCCACATTAACATTTACAACTATTGAATAATCACCTGTTCCAAAAGAGAACTCATCATTTAAGGAAGCAGCAGCTATCTTAATACTAGTAGCATCATCTGCATCAAAGTAATAGTAAGGCCCTGGCATAGTATTGGCTACATGATCCTGCCGTCCTTGTTCACTAGTTATATAACCACCATCAAATTCTACATCACCTGTAGGATTGGTAACTGATGAAACACTACCTGCAACTGTTAGGCTGCCAGGTATATGTATATTGGTAGAACCTTCAGTTATTTGAAATGCATCTACTGCTGCAATTGCTACTGTATCAACTGATCCAGTTCTGGATAGTTTAAGTTTTTGTGTATATGAACCTGTGCCTTTATTATCTATGTAGAATGCATTATCAACATTAGATCGCATTCTCCATTTACCTGCATTAGTAGTGCCTTCATTTGTCATTACTTCTATAGTACTATTAGCATCTTCAGCACCTGCTATTGTTAGGTTATCTGTAGGTGTAGCAGTTCCAATACCGACATTTCCTGTATCTCCCTCAACTACTAATTTACTAGTATCTACAGTAAAATCATCTCCAGATGCACTTGCAAGTACAACATTTAATACACCACCTGTATCTACTGTTATAGCACGAGAGGCATATAAAGTAGTGCCTCCTGCATCCAAACTTGTGCCTGTTGCAGCACCTATCCCAGGAGTAGTAAATGCAGGACTGCTTGCGAATACTAATGCTCCACTGCCTGTTTCATCTGATATTACTCCTGCTAGCTCAGAAGAAGAAGTAGCAGCAAATACACTAAGTTTATCTGTTGTAAGTGCATTATTAGCACTATATGCCTGTACAGTAGAACCTATATCCGCATCTACTAGCATAGTTGAATCATAACCCATAACACTTGACCCAATATCACCAGATGCAAGTATGGATTCATTTCCTATATATAATGTCGTAGAAGAAGAACCAGTAGAAGCATCATCAATAGTAGTAGCATCACTATCTACACCTACTTTAAATCCAGTAGAAGCATACACATCACCAGTTACCTCTAAAGCTTTATTCAACTGCATTGAGGTATTGGCATGGTTATAATTAAAGGTTACCCCAGCCCCACCTATTGAAATTCCAGCCGTATTTGCCGCAGCACTATCAGCAGCATCTGTTGCAATACTAAAGTTTAAATCGTCTATGGAAACTGTTGTAGAATTAATTGTTGTAGTTGTGCCATCTACCTGAAGATTGCCAGCAATTACTACCGTTCCAGTATTATCGCCATGTGTTGCTGGATCTATTGTAAAAGAAGCTGGACCCTTTAAGGCAGTTGTTACAGTAAGATTTCCTCCTATAGTAACATCATCAGGTAATGATAGAGCAATGCCTTGTGCAGATGCTGCGGTTGCGATTTCATTTGCAGTACCTGTCACGGCTAAAGCCTGTGTTAACAGTGCAATAGAACCAGTACCAGAGTCTCCAGATGTAGATAGTGATGTAGCTACGCTATTATTAGAGGCTGCAGTCAACCTTCCTTGTTGGTCAACTGTTATGCTAGGAATATTAGTAGTATCTCCATAACTGCCAGGTGTGACGGCTGTATCATCTAAGTCTACAGTTACGCCTTGAGCAGCAGCTACTGTAGTAATTCCAGATAAACCTGTCACAGCAAGACTTTGTGTTAAAAGTGCTATACTACCAGTACCACTATCGCCAGATGTTCCTAATGATGTAGCAACACTATTGTTAGATGCTGCTGTTAATCTTCCCTGTTGATCTACCGTAATACTCGGTATATTGGTAGTATCTCCATAACTTCCAGGAGTTACAGCCGTATCATCCAGATCGACTGTCACACCTTGAGCAGCAGCCACAGTTGTTATCCCACTAAGACCTGTTACGGCTAATGATTGAGTTAATAATGCTATACTGCCTGTTCCACTATCACCAGAAGTACCAAGAGAAGTAGCCACACTATTATTAGAAGCGGCAGTTAGCCTTCCTTGTTGATCTACTGTAATTGATGGTATATTAGTGGTATCTCCATAACTACCAGGAGTAACCGCAGTATCATCAAGATCTATAGTTAAACCCTGACTAGCAGCTGCAGTCGTTAGACCTGAAAGTCCAGTTATTGCAAGAGCCTGTGAATTAAGATCTACTGCACCTGTACCACTGTCACCACTAAAATCTAAATCTTCTGCACTGATTTGCGAGTTTACATATGCTTTAGTAGCAGCATCTTGATCCGAAACTGGATCTAATACATTTGTTATAAGCCTACTATTTAGACTAAGATCTCCAGCAGTATTAATTGTAAGTGCTGCAGTAGATGAATTAGCTCGAGAAATATTAAAAGTATCAGCGTCTGCAAGCCATATTTTTGAAGTAGATCCATTAGCATCAAATAATACACCAGAATCTCCAGCCCCATTAGAAGCAAGCTTTAAGAATTGAGACCCTGTAGCTACATTTTTTAACTCTATGGTAGTTGCACTTGTTACATTGAATTGAAACATTCCAGTATCATTTTCTAAACGGAACATTTCTGCGGCAGAACCAGAATCTATATGAAATTTAGCTTCAGGACTTCCTGCCATCAAGACTCCTAAGCCTGCGGTAAAGGTAAAATTACTACTTGGGCTGACCCCGGATAAGAGGCCTTCAAAGGTAAAATCAGTCATTATAATATTCCTGTTTTTTTATTGATACTCACAGTCCTAGGACCTCCATATCTACGTTGATTTTTATATTTTATTGCCTCTCCGACCTCTTTAAGATATTCTGCCTTAAAATATCCCCCTTTTTCAAATCCTTCTGCAGATCTTTCATAACCCCTTGCTATTGCATAATAAACCAGTGCTTCATGAAAACGCGATGGAAACTCAGGTATATCAGTCATTGAGGCCAATCCACCCGCTGAACCTTCTTGTCCAACTTTTCCAGCCTGTTTTACAACATGTATTCTTATATCGGTTACTTCATGTGGGGATAAAAATTCACCCATGGTAGTTCTATTTCTAGGGTATGTACCAGTACTATCAACAGTAACAGTATCTTTTATATATGCTATGGCTATTTGGTCATCTTCCAGCCACCAAACATAGTCCTTGTCTATATTGTGAGGATAAGTTGGTTCAGCCATAATTAACCTCTATCCTGTTCTTCTGGTTTACCTACCAATCTTGGGATACGTTTACCACCAGAAGCAGTAGCATCATAGTAGACTTCATCAATCTCTATTATAATATCAGGCAATGAATAATACCTTTGATCTATTACAGTAGGGAATGTGTATGTACCTGAAATCATCTTCGTTTGAATTGAAAAATCTTCCATAGCCCTATTAATAAGCTTTTTAGCCTCTGTTTCACCCATATCAGCATGGTGCTGTTGTACAAGTTCTATCATTTCTTTTAATGTCATTATGCTGCTCCTAATCTTCTCATATATTCACCTTTTACAACCTGTAATTGTTGAACCATCCATTCATAATCTTTATACCATTGTTGTTGTTCTTGACCAATCTGAGAAATTTTAGCCTGGGCAAGTTCAACATCTTCTTCTGTTTCAATTAAATACCTTACAATCTCCCATCCGTCATCTACAGATAATGCTTCATATGCAGCCCTTGTTAATGGAGCTGCCGCAGGATTACTAAGAGCAGGAATATCATTCCTCATATCTGCCTGCCAATAAGCTAAAATTCTTTCTGCACAATATAGTGGCAGTAAACCTAAATATCTAGTAGGGAAGTTACCTGTTACAGCACCTGCTATTTCATTTGCAGTTGTAACACTCTGCCCTCCTACCTTCACCATTGTCCAAGCTGTAATTCCCTCGGCTGGTAAAACTTTTATTATCCCCTTTTCAAGCCACCATACAGGACTATAATCAGTAGCAAAATATATACTATCAGAATCTGCAGCATCTTTAGATGATTCGAAAGAAATCTGTTTTGCCGATCTACCATCAGCATCTATCGTTATTATCTGATCTGTATCAGGAGCAGTCGTACCTGAAACTATAGTAATAGGAGTACCATCAGCATATAAATGTACTTTAGTTGGATCTACTCCAAGTAAAGAAAGGGTTGTCTGTTCAACTGCTTCTGTTAATAATGAAGGACTTAAAGTAGATCCTGATCTTACTACAGTTCCTCCAGTAGTTTCTTCCGGATCCCCACTAAAACCTTTTATTTGAAATGTATTAGTAGCATCTGCCTCTACCACACCAGTAACACCATTAGCCTCTGTCATTTCTGTAAAACCAGACAATGTTACTGAATCACCATCTGACAAGGTATGTCCTGTGGCAGTAAATACAGTAGGATCTGCAGCAGTAGCTGTTACTCCTGTAAAAGTAAGACTGCTAACAGAAAATACAGAAGGTATACTCCTAGTTCCTATCCATTCTTTCGTCTGATTTGTGAAACTTGCCATTTAATCTCCTAAATTGGGACACCGCCCGTCGCGGGGAGAGAATTCCACACGAAAGGCGGGCCCAAAGTTACGCTTACGCGTTA
>NZEE01000038.1 GCA_002688965.1 archaeon
TGCTAAAGAAGCTGCGGGACCAAAAAATTATACTCATTTATTCAGTATGGGTGGCAAAAAATATGGTGAACTAAAGGGTAAGTGGAATCCTAAAGAGACTCTACATGGAGGAAGAATGGGTGGATGGAAACCTTATTAATAATAGCATGAATCAATTTAAAGTGAGAAGTTAAATTATGGCTACATGTCAAGGAACTTATGGGGAAGGATGGAGTGGAAAATATCCAGATTGCCAGTATAGTCCACATGATTCACGGGTAATGTCATCAGATCAGAGAGGATTGATGTACGGAGATGAACGATGGTGGTCTGGTAAAGACGAACAAGGGAAAGACTTTCATGGTAGAGTAGATTATCTTGATTTTGGAGAGGATTTTAAGGGCACAACATTAGAGGGACTTCGTGGGGATGAGTGGAAACAATATTTTGATCCATATGATGTTACTGCGGAGGTAAGGGCTAAAGAACAAACGGGTATTAATATTGGTCAGTTGGAGAAGGATTGGGCATTAGAGGCTAGTCAAAATCTTGAAGACTGGCAATTTGCACAGGAAGACTATGCAAGACAGGGTAGGGATGAAATGAGTTTATGGGATGTAACTCGTGGTGACCTTGAAGCACAAATTGAAGAATCTCAAACTTTATGGGGTATGCAGAAAGGTGAACTTGAGAGACAGCAGGAATCAAAAGCAAGACAACAAACTGAAGCTCAGACTGGATTTGGTATTGGAGAAGCTGGTAGAGGGCGTAGAACTCAGGAAGCAAGAGCAACTACTGGTTTAGAAATGTCTGAAATGGGAGCTCAGGCACGTACTGCACTTCAACAAGCTAAACGCCAAGGAAAAGCTGCAAGAAAAAAATCTGGCCTTGCATTTTCTGGAACAGCTGCAGGTATGGAAAGAGAAGCCAGAGGAGCTACGGAAGGTGCTTATCAAAGAGGTATGCGAGGAGGAAGAACAAGATTAGGGGCGGCATTGGGTGGTATAGGACAAGAGAGAGTAGAAAGTAAGGAAGCATTATCACAGACATTAGCTGGGTTAACTAGTGATATAGAAGGACTAGGGTTTCAAATAACAGAAGGTGCTGAGATAGCAGGACAAGCACAAGCTCAGTTAGGAAGAGATATAGGAGAAGAGCGAACAAAATTTGAAATAGAATTAGGAGATTTAGGATATACACTAGATGATAGTGGAAATTTGGTTTCAACTGGATTAGGAGATTTAGGTACTCAGCAAAATATTTATACACAAGCTATGGAGACTGGTGTACATGATTTACAGCAAGATATAATTGATCAGGGACAGGTATTAAAAGATAAAACTTGGAACTTGAGAGATTCATGGGTGGATCAAATGGAATCTCAGAAAGCGAGCTTACTTGCACCTGATTCTGATGTTTGGCTACCAGAAGGAACAACGTATAAAGATTGGTATTATGATCCAGAAGGTGGAGGTAATATTAAATGGAATTATGGACCTAGTTTTGATCATGAGGGAAATTGTATTGCTAATTGCCTCTTTGAAGGCGTGACATATGAGACACGGGCTCAGTGGGATGCGCAGAGGTCGTAAATAATCTACAACGTAAACTTATATAATGAATAAAGGATTAGGAGATACAGTATCACATGTTATCAAGAAGGTTTCTGGTGGTAGAATTAAAGAATGTGGTGGATGTAGTAAGAGACGTGACTGGCTTAATAATAAGTTCAGGTATAAAGCTTTGAAAGCAATTGATAAGATACAAAATAGGAGTGTAAGATAATGCCTAGATGGACACCAAGACAGCCAAGATTAGATTACGGTCCTGAAGATACGATGTTGGAGTTGTCAGGTTTAATTCTTCAATTTGCACTCAATGCAGCAGATAAGAGGGAAAGAAGAGAATTGGCTGAGCTTAATATTATGTCTAGGGTTACTGAAAACAGACTTAATCGTGCTGATAGGAAGTATGATGCTTTATATACAGAAGTCGAGACCCTTCAAGATACTTATACGGAAACTACAGGTGAGTTATATGCATTAAATGAGCTTAATACTACAGTACTGGCGGGGGAGATATCAAAAGATGTAAATGAAGGACCATTGCAACAATTAAATAAAGAGTTAGAATCTACACAGGGGGATATACTAAACTTAAGATCTCACAAAGCTGAAATTAATCGAAGGATGGGTTTAGCTAAAACAGCTCAGGATTATTATACAGGAGTAGGTCATGACTGGAAAGGAGGAACAGATCCTACTGGATGGGACTTGAAAGACTTTGAAGATAATTGGGACAAGTATGTAAAAGAATATGCACCTGAATTAGAGGGTGTTCAGGCTGAGCCATTTATGATTGGTGCAAGAAAGAAGCAAGAAGCATTACTACCTATAAATATGTTAATTATGAATCAGGTAATAGATGAAGCTTCGACTGCAAAGATAGAACAATCATCAAAGGCATTAAAGTTTGAGGAATATCAATGGGATGTAGTAGAAGATATGATAGATGAAAGAGATACTGCTATGCATATGAAGATGATATCACCAGCTAGACAGTCTTCTATGAACATGCAAGCAGTGGGGGGTGTTATAAACTCACAAAAGATACTTACTGATTTAGTAGATAGTAAAGCAAGTCAAGATGAGATAGATATTGCAACGCAGAATATTGATAAAGGATATATAAATGTAGGTGCTATGATTACAGGGATGTATGGGGAAGATGAGGATACTATAAATCAGAATTTTATGATGGGTAAGGCTATAGTAGATGGTAATAGTAGATACATAGATGCAGATAATTCAACAGAGGATTTATCTTCTACTGATTTTATTGGATGGGCAGAAGCGATGGAAGATGTATTCTATGCATCAAGCGGCATGGAGGCACACTTTCAAGAAATGATAAATAATGCTCCTGATGAGGAACAGAAACAGTTACTAATGCAGGAACGTCAACAGTATAGATTTGGTGTATCGCAAGTATTGGGGATGGACTATCAAAGGTTCCATGAATCTTTTTATCCTGTAATTCATACTGGAATGGAAAGTCAAAGACAAGATAGAAATAGATTAATATTAAGGGGAATGGGTAATGCTGTAAATACTGGAGTTGCTGATCCTGACGCACCTGTTAATCAATCATTGAATCTATTGAAGTCATATGATCAAGAGGAAGAATTAAAAACTCATTGGGATGAGATGCCTGAAGAAGATAAGAAACAATTATATAATAATGATTTTCAAAATTATGTAAAAGATTACACAACAAAGGCTAATATAATCCCTTCATGGGGGTTGCCTGCTGTTACTGATGATGAAGATGTTATTCCTGATACTGAGGTTGATACATCATATGGTCCTCAACTTAGACCTCCAAGTGATATTGAAGAAGAGCATGAAGAAAAACTACAGACTGTAGCTACTGAAGCAGAATCAATAATGGCTATTACAGATTATAATGATATACCTGCTGAACATAAAAGTATAGCAACAATAATGAGTGCTAATGCCAGGAATAAAGAATTACTAGAGTCAGGTCCTGTTCATCCTGATAGATTTGAAGCAGTAGGGATGGTGGGAGGAGCAGTAAGAAGTTCACGTTCTCCTGTATATAAGTCTCATGAGGAAATGCAGTCAGAGTTGAATTATGGTAAGGCAACTATGCTTGCAAAGAAATTTGGAGAAGCATTAGATGTTCCTCTTACTCAAGCAGGAAAAATGAATTTAACTCCTTTAACTCAGGATCAGAGATATGAAATATGGGATAAAGCATCTGCAAAAGCTGAGGATATTTATCAGAAGATGCTGACATTAGGAATGACAAGAGATGAAACATTTGATCTTGTAAAGAAGTATCTTTCGGAATCTCAGTGGAGCTTAAACGACTGGGTACTTGTAGAAGATAAAATATATAATAAAAGAGATAAAAGAAGATACAATATAGATGAGTATCCAGTTACATATGCAGGTATGGATAAAGATGATCCTAACTATCAAGCAGCTTTAAATGCAGCGGAAAAATTTGTTTCTGAGTTTGGTAGGGAAGGAGGTAGAAATTTTGCTAGGTCTCTTACTCCTGAAATGCTTGAAGAGATAAGAGTTAATGATCCAGAAGGATGGTGGACTGGAACATGGATAGATGATCTTAGCAATCTTCTTAAAAGTACATCAAAGATAGATAGAAATACACAACCCGCTATAAATGCTCTTGCTCTATTTGGCGAAGATGAAGAAACACTTGAGGGAGTAGCCCCACGTATGGTAGGTGGAAAAGGTGGTTATGGAACAATGGATGCTACATCATTGACTGAACCAGATGTTACTATGTATGATATCGAGCATCAACCAGTTTACTGGACAGGTGAAAATCGTGGTGACCCTTTTCATGAATTTGATCCCAGAACTCCTGCAGAAAAAGGATTACATATGGGGAAGGCTGATTATGAACTATATAAAGATGGTTTAGATCTACTAATGGGAAGAGGATTTAGAAAAGGTATTGATTACTAACAGTGCCAAGATATAATAATTATGAAGACTGGCTGCAAAATTGGCAGTCTAAAGTTGCTGCTCAAAGAAGACGTACAGGAGCTCCAGATCCGATAAAGATTACGCCCCCTACTAGTGGGCTTGATTATCCTTTAAGAAAAGTACAAGAACCTGAAACTCCTCCTGAACCATCACCAATGGATCAGAATGCTTTATATGATTTCGTAGGTAATGCATTGTGGGGATTCGGTGAAACATATATGGTTCCAACAGTTGCTGATATAGCTATGGGGGGTAAGATATCACAAGCAGTAGGCTCTCAGCCTTGGAAAGATGAATCATGGGCAGGAAGAGCTGGCTATATGCTTGGTACTGCTGGTGGTGTTCTTACTGGTATAGGCTTAGTGGGGAAAGGATTACAGTTACTTTCTAAAACAGCAGGTGCAGGAGGAAAAGCTGCAGCAAAAAATATAGCAAAGAGCAGCTTAAATGTTACTGATGATATAGCTAAAAATTTAGTTAATACATCTCGAACTATACTTGAGAATGAAACAAAAGATGCAGTAGGTAGATTAAGTTTTAGACATAGATTAGGGAGGTTTGGAGTATCAGGTGCTAAGTCACGTCTTAAGCGTAATCCTCTTGCAGATGATGGAATTTTAACTGGTATGCAGGAAGGCCTAGAAAAAGAGGTGATGGAACAATTAGGTAGACGTGCAGGGGNTAAAGCTGATCAGGAAGTTTTAGATATTGTAGCAGCTACTATGAAGGCTGCTCAACAAGGTATGAATAAACACTATGGTCATTCATTAGGATGGAGTTTAACTCAAGCTGGTATGAATCCTAAGATGGCCCAGGTTTTGGGTGATGTAGCATATGAATCTGCATTGCTGGGTATATGGGATACTGTAGTTGGTGAAGCTGCTGATTTTACTGCAGAGCAATTGAATGTTTCTCAAGANCAGTGGGGATTTGATGAGTGGTATAACAGNATGAAACATGGAATGCTTGTAGGTTCATTCTTAGCTCCTATAAGGTATATACCAGGTGGTAAAGAGGTAGCCTTTGGTAAGAGTGGTATGGTAGCTGATACTAAGCATATGGTACGATTTATGGCTAATAGATTCAAACCTGCTGGTTGGTTTAGGGGTAATAGAGGTGGAAAGCAATTAGCTGGTTTTCATAAGACTATAACTGAAGTNTCTCAGAACTTTAAAAATATATATAAAGANATGAAGCTAGCTCCAGGTGAANTATGGACTCCTACACATCTAAAAGAATTAATAAAGAAGTCTACGCAAAATGCATTAAGTGATGCTGATATGGTTTTATTAAGGAAAGCATTCAAGCATGTAAGAAAAGATTTACCACGTTTAACTGGACAGTTAGCAGCAGATATAGGTAGAGATGGNNTNCAGTCNTTTNNNAGGGCATCTGTAGGTTCTCTTGTAATGAATGGGAGTGCATATAAGCAGGCTCATGATGAAGGTTATTTATTTACAGATGATTATCCTTGGGATAAGGTTATAGCTGATCATTTTGTAGGTATGATGTACATGAAGAGAGGGAAGACATTTGAGGGACAACCTGCATTACCAAGATTCTTTGAAAGAACTGGTTTCACTGGTGAAGGTAATGAAATATCAAACATGATACATTCATTGGATAGTATGGGTAGAAATAATGCTGGATTAGATTATTATANTAGACTAAATGGAAATTTANATGATAATGTTGAAGCTGTATTTGATAAAGCTGTACAAACTGAGGATGCTGATGTAAGACAGATAATGGCCAGTATACATAAACGCTTTACTACTGGTGGAGAGTATTATCAAATACTAAGAGATAGTGAAGGCAAGAAGAAACATTANAGTGTATGGATTNCTGAGGAGATTTCATCAAAGCTTAATCAGAAAGATAAGTTAGTTAANCAAGGNAAAACACAAGAAGCTGAAGCTCTTGAAGTAGAAATAGGACAGCTTCAGGAAACATATTCATGGACTAATAAATTGGTACAGGAAGCACAAAAAGCTAGACGGGGTGCATTAGTTGAGCCTATGGAAAAAGAAGATGCTATGGATTTCATGCAAAGATATAAAGAAATCAAATTAACTGATGGNTCAGTAGTGACTGCTCAAAACCCTGGACTTTTACTTGATAAAATGCAGAAGGGGAGAGTGACAGTAAGCAATGAAATGAGAAAGCTGAAGGTGAATTATATTGAAGACTCTCTTAAAGCNTTAGGTCTTCCAAGTGTAGANCCAAATGCAAAGGGGCAGCTTGTTGTAGATAAGGGTATTCAAGANGGNTTAAANGTNTTGATANCAAATCCTAATGAAAANATATCGNNAGCAGCATTTACTTTNNNAGAAGCTTTNCAACAGGCACATCATNCAAATGTAATAAAAATATCATCTGAAAGNTCAGGTACTTTTGATATAGGACATACGTTTGCTAAAGAAAAATTAGATACTTTCANTAAAGTATGGGAGAGTGCTACTACTGATATGCATNANATGATATTCAATACACATTCAGTAGAATCTAACTGGAAAGATCATGTACCTACATGGAATCAAAAAGATGGCTTTCTTTATCCAGAGATAATGGGAAATTCTGCAACATGGGCTCAGGTACAAATAGCAGATATATATGCAAGGAATAAATCAATATTAGATGGCTTCACAGGAAGGGGAGAAGAAAGAGATATAAAGTTTTTTAATAAGTTAAGGATGGATTTAGGAGGGAATATAGGTTTTAAGGTAGAAGAAAAGGTTGATGATGTNAATGTAAATATTGAACATAAACTTGACCCTANATATCAAGATCAACTTAGGAATTTAAATAGTTTATTAGGATTCTTAGATAGGACAGGAGGAAANGATAAGCGAAGTAGAACTNAAGGNCAAATAANNACTATACTTGATAATGTATTTAAGGAGTATGGAAATGTCCTGACCAGTGATGTTCAGTTNTCTTCACTAATAAACTATATACATAATAATGTAGTTACTGAGCTTACTGGTAATCCTCATATGACTACCAATATGAAAAAGGTAGTGCTTACTGGTATAACTACTGATAGTCCTATTACATTTAAACATGGTGGAAGAATAAATTTTAGGGATAAGAATTCTATTCTNCAAAGTCTTGTTAGAGATGGGATGTCTGGAACTGANAGAACANANGCTNNAAATTTAGTTAATGAATATGAAAAGCATGTCTTAAAACCTCTTCAGGAAAGTCTTGATAATAAAGTTAATCAAGTTGATCATTTAAGGATTATAAAGGCTGAAATTGATCCTGGTNTAGTNCGTAATGCCAGAGCTGAAATAATGCAAGGTATGCAGGAAATGATTAATCAGGCAAAGTCAAGTTCTATTGCTGAAATGGGTAGATTTGTAGAGACAATGGGAGAGACAACAAATCTTCTATCTCATATATCAAATGGTATGGATAAAATAGTTTCTAAAGATCTTAATACTGCTGTGGAGTTAGAAAAAGCTTACTATGAATTAATTAGATCAACAGAAAATTTAGATGAAATGCTACAGATTTATATAGCAACTAATGATGCAGTAGGCATACGAAAAGTGTTGGATATGAATAGTCATCTTGAAAGATACAATCATAGTATGGAAGCATCTGATGTGGATTCTAAGTCTATCAGAACATTCAAGAAAAATATAGATAAATTTATAATAGATGCGATTGAAAATAGAAATTCACATTTAAATGTAGATACCATATCAGAATTAAATAGTACAGTAGATAGTATACTTCAGAATTTAAAAGGGAATGATAGAGGTAACAGACCTCATCAAGGCAATACCTCAATAAGTACTCAACAGTATGAGACAAGATGGGGACTACCTGATAAAACAGCTATAAGTTTAATTGAAACTCCTAGAGGTGCTATGGATGCGTTAAAAATAGCAAGTACGTTTCCTATTGATCAGTCACTTTTACAACATGTAAAGGATGCTACAAGTGCCAGGAGCTATGTAGATAATATTGTCAAACCTTTTATTGATTCTCAGAAAGCTAGGATAAACCTTGATAAAAATATAACACATCCATTTGAACAATTTATTACTGATACATATTTTATAGTTCAGCAAGGTATGTCTAGTAAGAGGATACCAACAGCTGTATTTGATAATGGTGTTCTTTCGCTTAAGGATATGTCTGTTTCAAATTGGGATGTAGGATTTAATAAAGTTCAAGACATGCTTCATTTAAATACTCCTGGATCTATGATATTAATGCAGAGCAAAATAGGAACAGCATTAGGCTATACATCTAAGCTGAGTAGAGAAATGGACCAGCAAATGCAGACATGGATGNCGAAGGGNANTTTTNTAGANCCTNNTACATCAGAAGTTCTTAAAACTAAGGACATGGAGANTATAGAAAAATATAGAGAAGTATTNTATGAGAATATGATGGGAGANAATATGTCTGCTACATTTACACCTGTCAGGNTAGATGAAAAGACATATGTTATTTTACCTAAATCAGTTTCAAAAAAAGTAGTTAAAGCATGGACTAATAGATCAGGAGGAGATACATTATACAATGAGTATTCACTAAGAGATCATTTAGCTGCATCAGTNNCAAGAATGGGTGNTAAGNCTGANATGNAAGAAGCTCATAAGNNGATAGACCAATATTTTAGAGATAATTATGANGCTACCATAGCTAAAGATGGTACATTGACTATGGATCCTAATAATGGTAATGTAGCAAGACTTGTCCAGTTGACTAGGATATTAGGAGATATGCCTGATTGGGCAGGTAAGATTATAAGAGGAACTGCAGGAATAGAAGAGACTTTCTCTAAGTTAAAATATATAAAGAGTGCGTCTCCAAGAACAGGTTTAGCTTTTGATCAACGATCAGTAGAAATGGCTAAAGAGTTTATACCTAAATTCTTTGAGAAAGATTCTGATATGATGAAGGCTCATGGCACAATGATGGAGTACTTCTTTGATAAGAAAGGTAACTTCACTAAGCATAAGACATTGAACATTAAAGATGAAACAGGTGGCAATGCNAATGCATTTAGTTCAGAAAGAATAATGAAGATATCTCTTGAGAAACAGCTAAGAAGAAATGGGTGGGATGAAAAAGCTATACCTGAAATGATACAAAGATTTACTGAAGATTATTCTGATATTGCAGCATCAGTTATGAATGGAGAGAAGTATCTATCAAAGAGAGCAATGATATCAATGCTCATGGCGAAAGGTGCAACAAGAGATTGGTTCCAGTGGGATGCCGATGGAAATATAGAAGGATTTAATGTTGTTATTAAGCCTATTGAAATGCATAGTGATATTAACCATAAGACTAAAACAATTACTGTTAATATGGGTAAGACAGCATATAAATATCATCCTGAATTTGAAAAGCTTATGAAAACTCCTGATGGAAAGTATATAGCAGATTCAATAGGGTTTGAGAGTACACATAAAATACATACAGAGATAAAGAATACTATAGAGCGTACTCCAGGATTAGAGATGGATGCAAAAGCTATGTCTGATAAATGGATAAGTGATATGAGATTATCACCTGAACAGATTAAGTCAGAAGTTATGGAAATAGATCATGGTTCTATATTTGTTAAATCTATTAGTGGTGAGCATGATGCAACTATGTCTGTAGGATTTCCTAACTATCTTTCTAATGAAGCACAGAACTTTCTCAATATAGCTGCTGGTGTAAAATCAAATATCAGAGATATGACTAAAGCATTTCAGGAACTTGCATTAAATCCATTTGCATATCGTACAATGGCAGAGGAAATGTTAAACTTTCAAAGACATGATGGAGATAGCCTAGGAAAAATTACAGGAATTCAATCAGTTCTAGATGTTGATGGTCTTCCATTATTTGAATCAATGATGCCTACTGTACAACGGATGGTATCAAGTGAATATCTAGGTAAAAGAAATATGTCTTCCAGTAGTCTAAGAAATGGTGCTTATAGTGTAATGACTACAGGTGAAGGATATTCTCTGCCTGAAAGACTTAAAGTAGAGGGGATTCAACGTGCATTTGGAGGTAAGGGTATCTCAGCTTATGAATGGGATAAGCCTATTAGTGATCTTATATATCAAAGCATGGGTAAGCCCCAGAAAGGTAAAGCACCAAGAGCAGGCGGAGGAGAGGGGCTATCATTCATTTTCAAGCTAAATGATCATATGATAAGTAAGTATTTTCCAGGTAAACAGAATGTACTAGACGCAGGGTCAGATGTCTTTGTTACTCAGGATGGAAGAGTGGAGGGAATGCATTCAGACATTAAGCATGAAGGTAATGCCAAGACAGAGAGGAATATAAAAGCCTTTGAAGATAAAATGAGGGAGATGCATAAAGCTGTTATTGGTGAGTTACAGTTTATAGCTGGTGATGGTGAGTTCTCATTAGGTAATGGAGCCTTATATATTAATGGTACATATTCAGATATAAATTCTCATTCTGATCGTAGTTTAACAAATTTTTTAGGAGAGCCTAGAAATGTAGCTAGGTACCGTGAAGGTATAGGGACTTGGGGATGGGAGCGTGACCCTGAAACAGGGGGGTTTAGACAGGCTCAAGAAAAACAAGTTATAGGTGTAGATGTTAAGGCTCCTAAGACAGGAGAGAAGGTAAGATTTGCTGAGATGGATACACCTATGTGGGAGAAGCAAGCATTTAAGGATGGAGAGAATCATTTATTTAAGTCTATTCATATAGCTTCAGTTGATATGAGGACACCTAAAGCTGGTATTAATGATTGGGTAATTACAAGAATAGAAAAACTTTTGGATAAAAGAAGAGGTCCAGTTAGTGAGATGAATTTTCTTGATGTAATTGATCCTCAAGATGCTGATTTTGACTTAGATAAATCTGCAAGTTTCTTTGCTTTACCTGGAAGAGTAATGAAAGAAATCTATGCTGTATCTGGGTATATGCAACCATCATATGAAGTATATGATAAAGTGTTAGAGAGAATACTTACTGATACTCCTGACCTAGCTAATGAAAAACATACACTAGCTAAGTTAGAGAGTAGAAGACCTGCTATAATAAGACAGCAGTCTATTGTAAGTACATTAATGCAGTATGTGTCATCTATAAGAGAGGCCAGACCTCCAGGTAAGAAAGAGTTATTTAAACCTGGTCAAAGCGATTCAGAAGGACAACCTCCATCACAAATGTTGTTTCGTATGAGAGGTAGTGATAATCTTAATTATGAAGTACATTTAAAGATGGGTAGTAAACTTGCTGATTCAACAAAGTTTATGAAATCTTTAATCAAGGAGACTATTGATATATATAAGGAGAAGTCAGATATAGCAGAAGTTGCATTAGATAAGCTTATGTGGACACATCCAGATCATGGATTTCTTGAGATTAAAAGGATGGGGCAGGAATATGGAGTAGAAAAAGGTACAACTGTTGAATTAGGGAATGCAGATGGAAATGTAGGAAAAATGGTTGATAAGATGATGTACGATGTCCTAAAGCCCATAGGTGATATATACAATCTATCTCTTATGACAGAGAATTTTAAAGACGGTACAAAGAAACCTATGTCTGCATTTGAGATGGTACATAAGTATGAACAAGCTTTGAACAGTGCATTCTGGGGAACAAAAGATGTTCCTGAGCTATCAAGATTAACAGGAAATTTAATAACATTCCTTAGTGGTGGGCGTAGAGCAGACTTTCAGCCTAGTAATAATCCACTTATTCAAGGTTTAAATGCTGTCAAGAAAGGTATGGAAAATCATTTCCAATCTATACCGCATGACTCAGGTATTGCTGAAGTATTATATGGTAAGAATGTACCTATTGATAAGATAGATGCAGCTATTGGAAAGATTATAGCAGATCAGAGTAAATATGTAATGATAGAATCAGCTACATATAAGCTTAGTCAAATTGATAATATTATATCTGATCTTCAGTTTAGAAAGAAGATGAATACAGATCTTGGAAGATATTGGGAAGGAGAACAGGCAAGATATGAAGACTTGATAAATGCATATAATCGAGAGATAAATAGCAACGAGACAGTATATAATTTAAATAAGAAAAATCCTAATGCAATACAGCGTAGAGCCAGGGAAGGTATTATTGCTAATGAGCATACAGCTATCTTTAGTGTAAGACATGATAAAAAAGATCCTAAAAAACCATATGTTTCTAGATATGATGCACAAAAAGACTCTTCATATAATGTAAAGGTGGGTGATGTTGTAATAAAAAATCCACAGCGTGTAGTTGCTGGTAATAAAATAGTTAGCAGAGTGAGAAGAGCTATGCATAATGCTTTCTCGAGACCTAACAGGGCTATAGAATCAGGTGATCTAGTTAGGTTAAGACAATATGTATATGAATATGAAAAGGGTAGAGATAGAATAAATATAGCAGATAGAGACCTTCCTCCAGATGCACCTAGGAAGGCAGTAAGGTATGAAGCAGAGCTACAATTTCTAGGTGATATACTTGAAAGAGTAGGAGAAATGAGGGGAGGATCTCAATCCAGGTTGTTACAAAAAGAATTTTTAAGGATGCTACTTACTCCAAGACCTGCAAGAGATGGAACAGTTTCTGCTATAGGATGGAATGCTTATACTAAGCAAACAAAGAAATCAGTAGCATTTGAGAAGAATGTAAGGAATGAACAGGCTGTATTTAAGCTTCTTCAAAGAGGAATGGATAGAAATGCAGAGGGAGTTTTATCTTCAGAAATAGCTGAAGCATGGTATAAAGATATTAATATGGATTTCAAAGCTGCATTTCTTAATGAATGGAGTAATGTAGATCTAAAGGGAAGGTTTGATTTTGGTAAGATAGGAAGAGATGTTAATGATTTTAGTCTTCTGCCACCAGCTAAAGCATTGCCAAGCTTTGTATTCAAAGAAAATATAAATGAAAGAGCAAGAGATGTTCTTCAGTCATTTGTTACTGGTACATATTTCTTAGATCCAATAGAGGTATTCAGGTTAACTATGGGGCTAGAGAAAGGAGCACTTGGTCAGGTGCCTACAAATTTTGATGCTATACATCAGGAGATAAAGGCTAATTG
>NZEE01000039.1 GCA_002688965.1 archaeon
CAGAAGATTCAATGATTTTTACATCTGGTACTACACAATATAAATACAGTAAAGAAGCCAGCAATAAAGCCATAGCAGATCCTATATGGAATCTATTAGATAGGGGTGGAAAAAGATGGCGACCGGTATTATTCCTACTAATAGCAGAAGCCTTATCTAATTCTGATAAAATAGAAGATTTCCTTGATTTTGTAGTAATTCCAGAGGTTGTACATAATGGAACATTAATGGTAGATGATATTGAAGATAGTAGCGACCTAAGAAGAGGTAAACCATGTATACATAAAATATTTGGAAATGATATTGCAATTAATGCAGGAAACGCAATGTACTTCTTACCACTACTGACAATAATAAAGAATACAAAATTAGATGACAAAACAGCTAGACGCGTGTATGACATCTACTCACAAGAGATGATAAACATAAGCTTTGGCCAAGCATATGATATTGCATGGCATAAAGGTATTGCAAACGCAGATGATATAACAGAACAAGAATACTTACAAATGTGCGCATTCAAAACAGGAACATTAGCCAGAATGTCAGCAAAACTAGCAGCTGCACTAACAGGAGCAGATGATAACACAACAAACAAAATAGGACATTTAGCAGAATCAATAGGTATAGGATTCCAAATCCAAGATGACATCTTAAACTTAACTGCAACATCAGGAGAAAACCAATTTACAGAAGAATATCTAGGTTCTGACATCAGTGAAGGTAAAAGAACGCTAATGGTCATTTACACACTAAAAAACAGTTCTGAAAAAGATAAACAACGCTTACTAGAAATACTAAAAATACACACAAAAGATAAAGAAATTATCAAAGAAGCTATATCTATAATAAAAAACTCAAAAGCCATAGATTATGCTAAACAACGAGCAAAAGAAATAGCACAAACATCTTGGAATGATGTAAAAGATATCATACCTGAAAATACAGCTAAGAATAAATTAGAATCATTTGTTAATTTCCTAGTAGAAAGAGATTATTAAGCTCCAAATCTTCTTTGTCTATTACTAAAATCATCAAGACAATTATTAAAATCTTCTTCAAGAAATTCAGGCCATTTTTTATCAATAAACATCAATTCAGCATAAGCACTTTGAAATGGTAGGAAATTACTTAACCTACGATCTCCACCTGTTCGAATAATCAAATCAGGGGCAGGCTGACCATTTGTATAAAGATTCTTTTTAATGATATCTTCATTCAAATCAGAAGGTTTTAGTACACCTTGCATAATTTTCTTAGTTATTTTCTTGAAAGCATCTGAAATTTCTTGTTGTCCACCATATGCAAGAGCAATATTAAGAACATATTTTGTATTGTCTTTTGTAAAAGCTTCAACTTTACAAAGCTTATTCTGCAAATCTAAAGGAAGTAATTTTAATCTTCCTATAAACCTTACTTTAACAGAAAACACATTAACAGGATGTTCATCATTAGATAAAATATCATCCATTTCCTTGCTCATATACTTGAGAATCATTTCTAACTCTTTTTTAGGCCTTGATGTCAGATTTTCAAGAGAAAGTGCATATGTAGTCATGTATTTTATACCTTTTTCACATGCCCATTTCAGAACTTCACGTGCCTTTTTAACGCCATATTCATGCCCTTTCCAAGGAACAAGCTTCAAAAGCTCGCGTGAAAATCTCCGATTTCCATCCATTATTATTCCAACATGCTGAGGTAACATATATTCACCTAAATAATAACATATATACTGTTTTGATTGAACTTAAGCTATTAATTCTAGTAAAATTAAGATAAGTTTATTTATAAAACTATCAAAACAAAGAAATGTATAAATACACGTGATTATATATGCTTGAAATAACTTTAGGATTAATAATTCCGTTTGTCATAGCTATAATAGGAACAACTATTGCAGGATTATGGGATTTATTTACAACAGAAGTACCTGATGAAGTATCTTTTATTGTCATAATTTCATCAGTTTTTTACTGGATTCTATACGGATTAATTCTAAATAATTTTACACCATTATTAGTTTCAATAATTCTTGGAACTATCATATTTGGAGCCGGCTGGTTATTATATATTAAAGGAAAATGGGGTGGCGCAGATGCTCTAATTTTAGCATCAATTTTTTACGCAATACCAATGTATCCTATTATACAAATTATATCAGAAACAACTATATTATTCGTTCTAAACTACTTTGTAAATCTACTCATTGTCAGTCTTGCCTATATGATCATATACACTGTAATTCTTGGACTAAAAAATCCAGAAATAGTTAAGGGGTTTAAACAAGATATCAAAAAAACATGGAAAATAGTAATCGCAATTCCAGCAGCACTAACAATAGCTGTAACTACATTAATATTCCTCACAACTTCAATGATAGCAGTACCATTAGAAATGGTGGTTTCAATACTTCTTTTAATGATATTTTGGAGATATGCTGTAGTTATAGAAACAAAGCACTTTACTAGGAAAATACCAATAACAAAGCTAAAAATAGGTGATGTTTTAATGGCTAACAAGAAATGGGTTGGTATAACAAAAGAGGAATTAGAAAAAGTAAAACAGCGAGAACATAAAATGGTTACAATTAAAGAAGGTATAAGATTTGCCCCAGTATTTGCCATAACCTTATTAGTAACATTTATATTCGGAAATGTGCTATTTTACCTCTTATTGTAGATTTTAAAATGTAATCCTAGAGTGATATTTATGAATCAAGAAATAACAATGAACCTACCAGAACTTCCTTCACAAAGTAATGTTCAAAAGATGTTTGATAAAGCATGCAAGAAAATGAAACTAACAGATAAGGAAAAATCAGCAATTTCTGACTTAGCTATCTATGAATTAACAGATGGTACAAGAACAACAACGGATTTGAAAGGATGGGAAACTTATTTTGATGGTGGTTTATTTGTAATGCGNNTATTNTACCTATTATCACAATTAGGTGTAAAACATTCNTATGTACTTACAACAGGNTTCAAGCANCAATCAAGAGAAAACTATAATGAAATCATAAAAGCATTAGAAAAAGAAGTTGAAGTATATCATGAGTTTGCAACAAAAAACAATATCAAACTAAAGTTTGTTCTTGATAAAAAATCACTAAAAAAAGTCAAAGGATTCTTACCAGCTTTAACTAAATTAGAAAAAGAAACTAAAAACAACACAGGAATTACAATGTATATCTTAATTAACTATGATTCTGACTGGGCATACAAAGACAAATCATTCAAGAAACTACCAAATGCTAATGTAATTATCAAACACACTAAAGGTCAGATAAATGAAGGACTATGGTTACCAGGAAAACTACATGGTAATGGTTTTGTTTATGCTCAAAATGGTTCAATGAATCAAATATGGTCAGATATGGATCTAATATATCTAATAACATGTTGCCTAAGAAGCATGACACAACATCAAGGCATGCAATATGCAAGCGCATATCAAGGCAATGAAGACCAAGTTATCAGACATCAAAGAGAAGACAAATTATACATGATTAAGAAGAAATTCAAATTTAGACCAAAAAAACGTGTAGTCTTATTCAGTAAATATGGACCAGAAATATACGAATTCTAAACAAGAGCACTTGCTAATAATCCTAATATCACAAACCAAGTAGAAATACGTATTAGTTTGTATGCTTTACGAACTGGCATTTTAACAGAATATGCTGATAATACAATTGCAGGAATAACACCTAACAAATAAATCAAATTAAATGATTGATAAGAAGCAATCAATACAATAAATGCTAATACCAAAAGTAAGTAAGAAAATATCTTTGTTCGTTTAGTACCAATATAATAAGGAACTGTATGGATATCATTTACTGAATCATTTTTCACGTCACGTATATCTTTAAGCATTTCCCAAGAAAATGTTGTCAAAAATGCAACACTTGCAAGAACAGCAACACCAACTCCTATAACCGGAGATGCTATTAAACTTCCACCAATAAATGCAGAAGCACCTAACCATGCTACACTAATATTCTTTGCCAAAGCAACAGGTTTCAACAAACGAGCATATATAAATGAAACAAATAAATTGAAAACAGCTAAATAAAGAAATGCAGGACTTACAAAAATAGCAAATATAATTCCAATTAAAGCAACAATACCAGATAAAACAAGGGCTTCTTTCATTGAAACCCTTCCAGAAGCAACAGGTCTATTCTTAATATCATCTAAATGTGATGATTTATCAATCTCATAATCATAATAATCATTTATCACATTTCCAAACCCAGTTATAACAAATCCAGCTATAAGCGCAGATAACACAGGAACAATATTTACAATATCGAAAGCAACATTTCCAGAAACAAGAGCACCTATTATTATCGCAAAAATTGTTATTAAGCAAACTTTTACTCGTATCAAAGTCATATACATTGAAAACTTATAACGAACCTTATGCATCATAATAACACCATTAATTATTAAGAACTGAACTTTAAATATCTCAATCAACTATCACAGGAAATGCCTTACCAATTTTCTTGCGAATATTTGTATTTGTCGTTCTAACTACATTCATTACATCATCAACCTTATTTGCTAATAATTCTACTCTTTGTTCTAAAGGTGCAATATTAGGTTTTTGGACATGCATTACCTCAGTGTTAATCTGATCTATTCTTCTCATAATATTCTCAAACTGTGAATTAGATGGTAATTGTGGTATTTTATTATCAACTTCTTTTGCAAATCTTTCAAGTTCTTGTGTAAGGAATTTAATGCTTCTTTCATCTGATCTTTGCTCAGCATTGCCAATTCTATCAGTTAAATCTTCAAGTCTTTTCTCAATATTACCAAAGTCCATTCCTTTCATCTGCTCAGCTAACTGACTTATTTTATATTGGTATTCAGAAGCTTTTTTTGTCATATTTTTCAAAACATCTTCACTTAATCCACCTTTATCAATAAGACCAAACTTTCTATCTAAACGAGACATTTGAGTATCTAATGTTTCTTGAGTATGAGTAATTTTATCTAACCCACTGTTTATCTTAGATTCAGCATTTTGCATTCTATTTTCAGTATCTTCTTCAAGCATTACAATTTTCTTAAGCGCATTATCGATTTTTCTATATGTTTCATCTTTTGTTCCAGAAGCCAATTCAATGTCACTTCTTAATTTTTCTTCAATAGCTCTTGCTTCAGATATAGAAGCACCTATTTTATCAACATCAACAGATGTAGCAATAAGTTTATTTATAACATCTTTTCTTTTATCAAGTTCTCTATCAAGACGATTCTCTAAATCCTTCAATTCTTCTGCTTTTCTACTTACAGTACCAATATCAGCAGGTTTAACATCTCTAACACGGGTTAATGCCTCATTAATTTTACTACTAATCTCCTCAATTTTATCTCTATTCAAAGTTTCAACATCATTTAATCGTTCTTCAAAAGCATCTATTTTTGCTGAAGATTCACTAGAACCAGGTCCTTCAATACTAGGAGCTGTAGAAAGCCTTTTTTCCATATTTTCTAATTTTGCTTGAATATCAGGAGGAATTATACCAGTAACATCAGCACCAGCGCCAATTCTCTCATTAAGCTTAATTAACTGAAGCTCATTCATACGAATAATATCTTCTAAATCATTAAGTCGTGTATCAGAGTCAACAGAACCTTTATCAGACTCAAGTTTAGTAAGTCTCTTTTCAATCTGAAACATTTGCTCTTTATTCTTTTCTTCAAAATTACGCAATTTATCATAAATTTTATCTAATGTTACCATAATTACACCTATTCAATACCAATTAATTGTTTATTTCAAGGGTATATATTAGTTTTGAATGCGCTTAAACCATAAAACCCATAATATTAACACAAGCAAAATAAGGCCCCAAGACCACACAATATCATGTAATAAGAAATACAAGTCAACATCAATAGAAGCTATAAAAAACATAAACCATATTCTAACAAGGTTCACAACAAATATAACAGGTATCAAAGCAAAGCCTAAATATCGTTTTTTACCCCAAAACTGCTTTCCATTATAAATATGAGTAGCTGAGATCAAACCAATAAATGCAATTATTGATTTCCAGCCAATACAATCCCATGCAATATAACCTGCAAATTCGGGTAATGTTATCATAATACCTGAAACTGTAGCAGGAACACCAGTAAGGTTCAAAAACCATGTAATAAACACAGCAACATTTGCTTGCAAAGCAGGAATGGATAATCCAAATATCATAATAGCATACAAAGGTATAGCAAGTATAAGGAATTTCATCAAAAATTTCAAGACATATTTCTGTCTTTTCTTATCTCGTGCATTAGCCTTAATTTTATCAAAAATCATAGAAAGAGTTTCTTTTACTTATTATTTATTGATTATTTCTTGCTAACAATCATGACATCCTTACCATAACGCCATGTAGTAACTTCTACTCCAGAATCAAGCTGTCCTTTGAATTCATCTGGTATATCAACATCAAATGTCTCATATGTCTCTAAATCCATTAATTGAGCAGTATCACCCATAACAGCCACAACTTGAGCTTGTTTCTTAAGAATAATAGGAACTTTTATCTTTGCATCAGCTGGTTTAACTATCATTTTCTTTGCAGTTATGAAAACAGCTCTAGCTGAAACCTTAGCTTTACATGCACCATGCTTTCCAGGCTTACTTGTAGTCATTTTATCTACTTTGTAAACATCGCCTTCTATGATCATATAAGAACCGGGTTTCATCTTCTTCATTTCAGTTAATGTATACTCGCCACTTGCTTCATCAGCCATGTTTTTATCATGACAGCAAATATATTTAAAGGCAAATTTTATTCTAAACATAAAAAATAAAGGTTTTTTAATCTCACACATAAAACAATAATTATGGATAACCCATGGAAACAATTCACCGACGAGATTAGAAACTTGGCAAAAAGTAATAATCTAGAATTACCGCCAAAAAACATCAAAGCAGACATAGCTTTACCATGTTTTGGAAAAGGAGATCCTGTTGAAAATGCAAAAACTAAATCTCAAGAAATTGAAAAAATAATTTCTAATTCAGATTATAGTGGATTAATCAAATCTGTTCAACCAATGGGTCCATATGTAAATTTTGAACTTAATTATGAAAAATTCAATAAACTTGTAATAGAACAGATTCAAGCTCAAAAAGATGAATATGGAAATGGTAATGAACAAGGAAAAATCTTACTAGAACATACTTCTATTAATCCAACTGGGCCTGTTCACGTAGGAAGATTAAGGAATTCATTAATCGGAGATTCTATAAGAAGAATCCTCAAAGCATCTGGATATGACATAGAAACTCATTTCTATATCAATGATATGGGAAAACAAGTAGCATTGATTCTATGGGGAATGAAAAACAATCTACAAACAGATAAAGAACTAGAAATGAATTATGAAAAATACAAAACAAAATCTGATTTCAAAACCATGTTTACATATGTAGCAGCAAACAAAGAAATGGAAAGTAATGAAAATGTAGAAAATGAGGTTGCAAAACTATTACAAGATTCTGAAAAAGGTGGTGAAACAGGAAAAGAACTAAGAGAAATATCTGAAAATTGTGTAAAAGGACAAAAAGATATTTTAAAAAAACTTGGAATTATTTTTGATAAGTTTGATTATGAAAGTACATTTGTAGAAAATAAAGATACTGAAAAAGTGATGAAGCAACTATCAATAGAATTAGTAAAAAAAGATGGAATGATAGGACTTGACTTATCAAAGCATGGATTAAAAAGAGAGAAAGGAATTATGGTTCTTAAGCGAAAAGATGGGACAAGTGTATATACTTTAAGAGATATCGCATATCATCTCTACAAACTAAAAGAACATGATAGAATTGTAACAGTTGTAGGAGAAGATCATAAAGTAGAAATGAAAGAACTAAAGTTTATTTTAGAAAATTACTTTTCATCTGAATTCAAAAGCAAAACAATGGACGTAATACACTATGCTTTTGTTTCATTCAAAGATATGCAATTATCAACAAGAAAAGGGCAAACTGCTCCTTTAGATGCAATGCTAGATCAAGGAATTGAAAAAGCAAAACAAGAAATAGAAAAAAGAGATACATATACAAAAAATATAGATGAAAGAGCAAAGAAAATAGCAGTTGCAGCAATCCGTTACACTATACTTAAACAAGAAAAAAATAAACAAATGACATTCATATGGGATGATGCATTAAAATTTGAAGGTGACACAGGACCATATTTACAATATGCTTATGCAAGAGCAAAAAGTATTCTAGCAAAATCAAAGAAAAAACCATCTCTTGAAAACTTAGAAAACTTAACAGATGAACTAGAAAATAAATTAATAAAGCAACTTGCATTATTTCCATCAACATTAAAAAAATCAGCAGAACAAGAGCAAATAAACGTTATAGCATCTTATCTTAACGAATTAGCTTCAACATTTAATGAATATTATCATAACACAAAAGTTATCGGAACTAAAGAAGAAGAGCAAAGACTAGCTCTTGTACAAGTAGTAGCACAAACATTGAAGAATGCCATGAATCTATTAGGAATAGAAACAATGGAAAAAATGTAATCATTTCTGAAACAAGAAAACCAATTCTTTCTCTTTTCCAGGAATTACTTTCTCTCCTAACAAAGTTAAGTCAGAAAAAGTATCTTTCACCAGTTTCATCCGCTCTTCTTCATTCTCGTTATTAGCAAACAAGCCCAAAAGAAGAAATCCATCTTTTTTCAAAGCTTGCTTAAGTTTTGAAGCATCTTCTAACAAATGTAAAGTATCAATACATATCACAGAATCAAATATATTCTTAAAATTCATGTTCTTTGCTCTACCCATTATCTTATTCTTAATTATGCAACCAGCAAGCATTTTCTTATCAGGATCAATTCCAACAAAATTAGAAATATCTATTCCTTTTTCAACTAAAAACTTCTCAAAAAACCCATTTCCACACCCAACATCTAGTACATGTTTAGAAGATAAGTCCATTTGTTTAACAAAACCCATCATTTCCTTATACTTATGAAGTTGAATTTCTTCCCAATTATCATAAACATCGCTAAAGTAACCCATATATAGGAGTTCAAAGAAATGTTTTTAAGTGATTAGATGCTCGGACTGATTCCATGGATATTAGTATTAATTATGAGTTTAGTCATACTTATCAAATCATCCGAATACTTTATAAAAGCTGCAAAGAAAATTGGACATGCAATTGGAATGCCTGCATTTATCATAGGACTAACAATTCTCGCAATTGGAACGTCTTTACCAGAATTAATAGCATCTATTTTATCTGTTCTCAGTAATTCAAGTGAAATTGTTGTTGGAAACGTAATAGGTTCTAATATTGCTAATATTTTTCTGGTAATAGGAATTACAGCTATCGCATACAAGAAAATAAAAATTAAGAGAAAAATAGCTAATATTGATATTATATTTTTCATTGGTTCAGCACTCTTATTTACAGCAACTATACTAGATGGTGTGTTTGCTTTTCACGAATCTATACTATTCATAGCATTCATAATAGTATATTTTTTCTGTATATCAAGAAATAAAAATAATAAACGTAAAGACGATAAATACAAAGAAATCAAAAATCTTGCTAGAGATACTGACAAACATGATAATTGGGAAACATTCGCAATTTTGATAATAAACGCAATTCTAATTTATATCAGTGCAAAATATACAGTAGAATCAATTATACAAATTTCAGACTTTCTAGTAATAGGAAAAGAAGTAATTGCTGCAAGTGTAATTGCTATTGGTACATCTTTACCTGAATTAACTGTTTCATTACAAGCTGCAAAAAGGAAACACTTTGATATGATGGCAGGAAATATCATTGGTTCAAATATTTTCAATATTTTAGCAGTAATGGGAATACCTGCTTTATTTGGAACACTCATAATACCTCAGGGATTAATACTATTTGCATTACCAATGATGCTAATAGCAACAGTACTCTATCTTGTAATGATAAAGGATAGAAAAATAACAAATTGGGAAGGAATGGTATTCATATTATTCTATTTATTATTCATGCTTAGATTATTTGGTTTAATCTAACTAGCTCTACTAACTCTCTGAACAAGACTACTTCTTTCTTTAGAAAGTTCTTTCCCAGTCTTAGCATCAGCATCAATTGTCAACACACTCAAGTTATTCAAAATAAATACAAATGTCCATACTGGTATTACTTTTCCCTTAATTTCCTTATTATGAAGAGTAATCATAATGTTTCCAATAGTTTCCTTAATATCTTTCATAAAACCAGAAACTATTTTTTCAGGATCAATATAC
The DNA here is from genome assembly GCA_002688965.1 of archaeon. The sequence goes on from NZEE01000039.1 coordinate 10,314, forward strand.
TTTTGATTAGACAATTCGGTCATTCTATTTACAGCATCTTCAGGTTCAGAAATAGAAAGATTATCATTAGCTTCAACACTTACAACTTTATTTGTCTCAGAATCATACAAATGTACAGAATATTTATCTATACTTATTTTACTAGAAACCTTAGGCATGCAAAAAACAGATGCTAAAAAATAATTCTTGTCAAGAAGGCCTTTCACTTGTTCGTCGTCCAGAACCTTCTTGAATAAAAAATCGAATTTCATGCTATAACTTAAGAATAATTGTTTTTAACATTATTCTTTATCTTTTTTTGGAGCTTCTTTTTTAGGAGCTTCTTCTTTAGCTTCCTCTTTAGCAGGCTCAGCATCTCCTTCAGCAGTAAATACTTCAGGAACTTTAGCAGCTACAAAATCAATAACTTCCTTTTCTAAAGGAATAGTGAATGATTTCCTGTAGCGTCTTTCACCTTCTGGTGTAAAGAATCCGCGGCTCAAAGAAACAAAGACGTTTTCTCCGTCTTCTGATATAGCTTTTTTCTTAGCAACTTCCAAAAATTTTCCGTCGCCAAATTTAATTTCTTCAGCTTTTATTGTTACAAATTCTACCATTTTAAAACCTCCTTATTTCACTTGCAGACTTTTCGGGTCTGAAGGTTATCTGTAACTAATTGAATAAAACCAAATACTTAAAAAGGTTCATTAATCAAGAAAAAACTCCTTCAGTTCTCTAGAAGGATCAACAGTAGTAACAAACTTTATAGTATTTGGAAATATTTTTCTATAATTCAACCAACTAAATCTCTTATCCATAAATATACTAGCACCTCTATCAGTCTCAGAACGTATACATCTACCTGAAGATTGAACAGCTCGCTGAACAGCTGGAAATGAATAAGCATATTCCCATCCTTTTCCAAATTTCGTATCATAATAATCAATCAAAGCCTTAACTTTGAGTGTAAGCCTTTCAAGGGCAATCCCTACAATAATAACAGTAGTTAATTGCATACCAGGAAAGTCAACTCCTTCTGCAAAAGAACCAGCTTGACAACCCATTAAAACTGCATTCTTATCATTAACAAAATTATGGTAAAATTCAGATTTCTCTTTTTTATTCATTAAATTTGTCTCAACAAAAAGAGTCTTATCAGTTTCAACAAAACGCATTATATCATCTCTCATTTGATAAGAAGGAAAGAATACTGAAGCATTACCTTTACACGAATCAAGGCATTTTGTTATATATCTTCCAAATTTTTCATATTCTTCTGGTGTACGATTTTCATATTTTGTAGTAACATCAGGAATCAATAAATCCAATCTATTTTCAATAGGAAATGAAGAAGCATATTCTTTCATAACTGTTCTTGAGATATCAAAACCAAGTAAGTCACGATACATTTCCATTGGTTTTAGTGTACCAGACATGCAAATACATGAATGGACAGTATCTATAATATCTTTTGATATTATTGATGGATCTAAGCAATCATAACTAAGAGAAATTAATGATCTACCTCTTCTATTGAAATCTTCACTAACAATCCTAGTAAAGCCTTCAAAATCCTTTCTCCAAGAATCAAGAAACAACCCAATAGAACCAAGAAATGACTTTTTTTGTTCATCACGAACTTCTTCCCCAATAGCTTGCAAATCAACAACTAATTGATCATAATCTGTAATACTATCAACAAGCTCTTCTTTGTCAACAAATCTCTCCTTTTCTTCAGTCCTGTAAATAGAATTTAGAATATCAGATATATTTTGAACTTCTTCTTCAAGTTCAGGTGCATATTTTGAAGACTCTTTCAAAGCATAATTAAGAACAGAAGATGTCATTCTTTTTGACATTAATTTCAAAATACGATTAGGAAGATTATGTGCTTCATCAACAATCAATATAATATCATCTAAAGCAATATTTGCTTTTTCCATCACAGAATCACGAGCCGATGAAAATGCGTGATAATAATCACCAACAATTATATCCGCCTTTTCTGCAAGCCGGCATGCCATTTCAAATGCACAAAAATTACCTGAACATGATTTTAGTTCTTCAGCATGCATTGGTCCTTTTTCAATAAGTTCGTAAACTTTTGCATGAGCCTGAGGAGTAAACTTTGAACCAAGTTTAGTCATATTGTAATATTTACATTTCTGATCTTTACGCATATTTTTGCAATAATCTGGAAAATCTGTAGAACCTAATAAATCAACATGTTCTTGATTACAAAGCCATTGTTTACCAATTATATCAACTGCCTTAATATCTTTTCCAGTCTTTTCTCGTATCAAATTCACCGTATCAATAGCCATTTTATGCTGTGAATGTCTAGGAGCAACAAAAAATATTTTCTTCTTACCTGGGTGTTCAATCACATATTCTAAAGCAGCTGAAAGAACAGCTGCAGTTTTACCAATACCAGCAGGAGCATCTGCAATAAGATGTTTTTTATTTTTTATAGTATGAGCAACATCACTAATAAATTCACTTTGTCCAGCACGTATATTAGAAAACGGAAAGAATTTCATTACATTGATTTATTATCAAAGGTTAAATAACCTATACTAACTTTTTCTTTTAACATTAAAATTAACAACCACAACAGCTATTATTAAAACAACTATTACAATCAAAAACATATTAAGAAATTCTTGCACTTCAGGTATAACTGTAAGCAATTCTTCTTTAACTTGTCTTGCACTAGAAATCTCGTCACCTACAAACACACTCTCATCATGTCCATTTAATTTTGTAAAATCGATTTTTTCAGCAGCTTGTATATATGGCATAGTATCTGAAACTTTCATTAAAAATACTCCAAACATACTCATCACTATAAGCACAACGGTTATGGATAATAGTGTATTTGTTTTTACCATAGATATTTGTTAATTCAAGACATATATTAAGAAAAGCGGTATTATATTTTTAGAAAACACGCGAAAAAAACGCTTTTATAGTTTATGTATATATGTTTCGCAGAAGTGATGAAAAATGGATAAAAAATATGTATTTGCATTTGAAGAAAACAAATCTACACCTGAAACTATCATGCTTTTAGGTAACAAAGGAGCTCAATTAGCAGAAATGTCACATGCTGGTATTCCTGTGCCACCTGGATTTACAGTTACTACAGAAGCATGTAACGAATATTATGAAATAGGTAAAAAATGGCCTGAAACCCTTGAAGAGCAAGTTAAGGAAAAATTAGAAGAACTTGAGAAGAAAATGGATAAAAAACTAGGTGCTGGTGAAAATCCATTATTTGTTTCAGTCCGTAGCGGCAGTTATGTTTCTATGCCTGGAATGATGGATACTGTTCTTAATTTAGGAATGAATGACAAAAGTGTAGAATCATTTGCAAAAGCTGGTGGAAATGAAAGAGCTTCATGGGATTCATACAGACGATTTGTACAAATGTATGGCGATGTCGTAATGGGTGTAGAACACGCAGCATTTGAAAAAGTACTTTCAACTAAAAAACAAGAAAAAGACGTAAAAAATGATACTGAATTAACTACAGATGATCTAAAAGATGTTGTTGAAAAGTTCAAAAAACTTATAGTTAATGAAAAAGGCGAAGAATTCCCACAAGATCCTTGGAAACAATTAACACAATCTATTGATGCTGTTTTTGGTTCATGGAACAATACACGTGCTATCAAATATCGAAGAATAAACCAATTAAAAAATGACGCTGGTACTGGTGTAAATGTACAAGCTATGGTATTTGGAAATATGGGTGATGATTCTGCAACCGGTGTAGGATTTACAAGAAACCCAGCAACTGGTGAAAAAACACCATATGGTGAATGGTTAATCAATGCGCAAGGTGAAGATGTTGTAGCAGGAATTAGAACACCTCGCCCATTAAGTGAACTAAAAGAAGTTATGCCTTCTGTTTATGAACAATTAATTAATTATGTAGATACCTTAGAAAAACATTATAAAGAAATACAAGATTATGAATTTACAGTTGAAAACGGAAAATTATATATTTTACAAACAAGGAACGGTAAACGAACAGGATTAGCAGCAGTTAAGATTGCTATTGATATGGTTTCTGAAGGTTTGATAGATGAAAAAACAGCTGTTACTCGTGTAAAACCAGCACAATTAGATTCTCTATTACACAAACAAATTGATGAATCATCAAAAAGTGAAGACAAAGTAATTGCAAAAGGATTACCAGCTTCACCTGGTGCAGCAGTTGGTCATGTTGTATTCACAGCTGAAGAAGCCGCTGAAAAAAATTCAGATGATTATCCAGTTATTTTAGTAAGAAAAGAAACTTCACCAGAAGACATTGAAGGTATGGATGCTGCGGAAGGAGTATTAACTTCAACTGGTGGTATGACTTCTCATGCTGCAGTAGTCATGAGAGGCATGGGAAAATCATGCGTAGCAGGTGCAGGTGAAATTATAATTAATGGTAAAACAAAAGAATTCCAAGTAGACGATAAAACTGTTAAAGAAGGAGACTTAATCACTTTAGATGGTTCTACTGGAGAAGTGTTCTTAGGTGAAATGCCTACAGTTGATCCAGAAATATCAGGTGACTTCAAAACTTTAATGAGCTGGGCTGACAATTATAGAACAATCGGAGTGAGAACAAATGCCGATACTCCTAAAGATGCTCAAATTGCATTAGACTTTGGAGCTGAAGGAATAGGATTAACAAGAACAGAGCACATGTTCTTTGAAGGTGAAAGAATCAAAGCTGTTCGTGAAATGATTTTAGCTGAAGACATAGAAGGAAGACAAAAAGCTTTAGATAAATTGTTACCAATGCAAAGAAAAGACTTTGAAGGAATCTTTGAAGTTATGACTGGAAAGCCAGTTATAATTCGTTTGTTAGATCCTCCATTACATGAGTTCTTACCAAAAACAAAAAAAGATATGCAAGGGCTTGCAGATGATTTGAATGTTGATATTTCCAAAATAAAAGAACTGAAAGATTCATTACACGAATTCAATCCAATGCTTGGATTTAGAGGATGTAGATTAGGTGTAATTTATCCTGAAATAAATAAAATGCAAATCAAAGCAATTTTCGAAGCTGCTCTTGCAGTTAATGAAAGTGGTAAAGAAGCATTACCAGAAATAGAAGTTCCTTTGGTAGGGAATGTAAATGAATTCCTCGCAATTAAAAAAATCGTTGACGACGTTGTTAAAGAAATGGAAATAGGCGATAAAGTAAAATACAAAGTTGGGACTATGATAGAAGTTCCTAGAGCTGCATTAACAATTGATGAGATTGTAAAAGAAGCTGACTTTATTTCATTTGGAACTAATGACTTAACACAAATGGCTTTAGGATTTAGTCGTGACGATGCTGGTAAGTTTATTCCAAAATATATTGAAGAAGGTATTTTCAAAGCTGACCCATTCCAAACAATTGACCAAGAAGGTGTTGGATCATTAATGAAAATATGTGTTGACAAAGCAAGAAGTGTAAAAAAGGATATTGATATTGGAATCTGCGGAGAACATGGAGGAGAACCTGAATCAGTAAAGTTCTGTTACAGAATTGGTTTAAGCAATGTTTCATGCTCACCATATAGAGTTGCTATCGCAAGATTATCAGCTGCACAAGCAGCAATTGAAAAAGAATAATACCGTTAATTCACATCCTTTTCCATTGCACTCCAGCATAGATTTTTCTAAACTCATTTTCTAACCTATTTTTTATGAAAAATGGTTTCAAACACAGAAATCCATTAATAAGGACTAAAACAAGAATTCTTCAGCCTGCACAAGGTTTGTATTTAAGGAGGATGAAAATGATGAAAACAAAAAAAATGCCATTTACAGTAAAAGAACTGTCAAGTATGACCGGTATTCCAGAAGAGTGCTTCAAATAAGCCTCTTCTGATTTTTCTTTTTTTTATAAAGGAAGAGTTAAAGATCTTGCTCTACGTTTTTCAAGAGCCGCTGGTGTTAATATTCTGCCCATAGCAATTCTTGCATCTACTCCACCAAACCTAGCAGCTAAATACGTAACACCTTCAGGTGTTTGTTTTTTAACACACATAGGACCAACATGTCTTTCAGTTACTCTAGGATCATCATAAGGTAATATTCTTGACATATCTATTACTTACTCAAAACAGATTTAAAGATATTCTGTTATCAATCAAATAAAAATAGGAAAAAAATAAAAAGAAAATTATTGGAATAGAGCTCTCTTTGTGTATAGGTATGCAATAAATATTACACCCAAAATTACAATTGCTGTTGCAAGAAGGTCCAATGTTAATAGAGCTGGTATATTGATTACAACGAGTATTGCATCTAAAATCATTACACTTATCCATCCCTTCTTTTGCATTTTCCATAGCCAATAAGTTGCCGCAATTAAGACAATACTTATTACCAAAACAACAACTCCCATAGCTATTACAGCAATACCTATTGCTCCTACTATACTACCGCCACCAAGAGAACCTAACATTCCTCCTGCTAGTACCAATGCCAAAGAACCAAGCAATAATAATATTGCTAACAACCAATTTATAATAGATACTACAGTTACCCCAGTTGGTCTAACTCCTGGCACTAATTTATTAGGTTTAGCTGACTTTATTTGTCTTACCATAATTAGAATCTAGAATCCTATTATATAAAGATACCCTAAAACCACTTTTTTAGAGTAGATTGTTGCTTATAATTAGCAAGTAATTTACTATTTTGAATTAATCCATCAACTGGAGTCTTAAATTGATTCTTAATTTCAGTCAAAGCTCCTTCTAGAGTATCAAATGTAAGTTTGTTAAAAAACGAATTCCTAACATTTTCCCTAACTTCCCATACTCCAACAGGAATACTATATTCAGGAGAAATTTCACGCATAATCAAACAAGCTGCTTGCTTACGAATACGAGCCAAATACTCTAACACACCAATCCGAGCAGCATAATAACCACCTGCGGTATCTTTAGCATAGTTCTTTCTACCAAATACATTCTCATAATCAGTAGAAACTGAAACAGATGTAGTAGGATTCCACAGTGAACCACCATACCATACTTCTATTAACTCATATTGCCATACACCTGGCATCAAAAGAACATAAAATTTATTTCCAATATACTCATTAACATATAATTCATAAGTATCAACCCAATTGTAATCCTTAATATCATTAATGAGCTGTTTACCAATTGTATCATCTGTCGCAGTTATAGCCCATCTTGTTGGAACCAATTTCTTACGCTTTTGATCACCAAGTAAACCAGTACTTAGAATTCGCATTAACTGATTAACATCAATACCCTTACCATACATCTTCTTCATCTGCTCAGCAGCCTTTAATTCATCTGTAACAACTTTATCAACTTTCCTAGAAACATTCGCATTTTCCTCTAATTTCACTTTATTCAAAGCTCCAAAAGCTCCTACAGGTGAAGCAGATAAATCTAATTGAAAAGAAACAAATGGTTTCTTATCAAGCCAAAACTCAACACTTGGAGTGTTAGAAGACATTGCAACTTCTTGAGCAACTTCTAATTGTTTTGAAGGCATTTGCGCAAGTTTAACTTGATTTCCTTTTCCTCGAGAATTAATTACTTGCATTCTAGCACCAATAATATCATCTAAAGCATATTGCTTACCATACCAATAGTCAGGTGCATCTAAAGCCCAAGCATCATCTTTAACAGAAGGAGGAGATAACAAACCAACAGTAATTTCAGGATATCCAATACGTCCAATAAATGGAGCAATTCCAGATGCATTGAAATTCTCTTTCAAAGAAACAAATTCAACCTTATGTTCATTATACCGTGCTAACAAAGGACACGGCTTACCACAAAGTCCTTTTCCTTTACATCTCAAACAAAGCGGTACAATAGAATCCATACCATTAATTGCATTCAGTTAGTTAAATCATTTTCTCCTCTAGATAAAGTAAAAATGAATTAAAGAGAAAAAACAAAATTAAGCTTTTTTAGCACGCTTTTCTTTGCGCTCCCATTTTAGGTCTTCATATTCAATCCATGCTATAACAAGACCAAACACTATCAAAGCAATTCCAAAAATACCTGAAAGTACTACCTTGAAAGCTTCAAATGTGCTCAAATCAAGAGCGTCAACACTCATTGCATTTTGAATAGCATAATGTCCTAATGCAGGAGCTGCATACCAATAGATACCAATCAAAAATATGATCAGACCAATTACGAGTTTAATTCCTGGATGCATTTTAAAACCTCTTTTTCAAATATATGTTAGTTTGATATGTTTTTAAATACTTATGTAATGAATTCTTACAAAAGTGATAGTATGTCGTTCACAAAAATATTCAGAAGTATCAGAAAAAAGCCAATAAAAGCTATTCCTGACTACAAAAAAAAGGTTAGAAAATGGAGAGTAAGCAAGGCAATAACAAGAATTGAAAAACCAACAAATCCTGTACGTGCTCGCTCTTTAGGATACAAGGCAAAAAAGGGTTATTTAGTAGTTAGAGGTAGAATCAAAAAAGGTGGTAGACGAAGACCAACACCTGCAAAAGGTAGAAACCCAGCTGCAATGGGATTAGTACACTTTACACCAGGTCAAAAAAGACAATCTATCATGGAACAACGTGTAGCTAAAAAATACCCAAATACAGAAGTTGTAAACTCATATGAAATAGCAAAAGACGGTCAATATCATTATTTTGAAGTTATTTTGGTTGATTTGAAGCAAAAATCTGCTGCAAAAACAGCTAAACTAGGTAAAGGTAAAGGACGCGCATTTAGAGGACGTACAAGCGCTGGTAGAAAAGCACGTATGAAACTAAAATAATATCCTTTAAAATATTACTTCTAATTCTAATGCACATATACATTCCCAAACCCCAAAAAAGCACAACTTACAAAATCAGAACCACATCATATGATGTTGTTCTGCAAAATATACGTTTTATTCTGATAGCCGAAGCTATCTTTCTTAACCCGTCACGGGAGGGATAAATACATGGCAAAGGTGCGCAAAAACCCAGGAGTATGGAAAACATGCGCTGGGTGTAAAAGACGCAAACGCATGCTGAAAACTGCGAGATATTGCACAAAATGCAAAATACGCGGTGATGATAAACTAAAGCAAGAATCAACCTGAACAATGGGAGAGAATGTATGACAGTACCACGAGCAAAGAAAAAGTGGTTGCTTTGTTTAGGTGGTTGTGGAAGAAAAATACTCACAACCATAGACAAGCGTATCTGTGGCAAGTGCACAGAAAGAAACAAACGACTGAGCGGCAAACGCGCAAATAGCAGTAGTGGAAGATCACGTTCTCAAAGGTCAATTCCATCAAGCCCGTAGAAAAGGAGTGAAGTAATGGCAACGGAAATCGTAGGGCCGTTTGATGACAAAGTATGGCAAATCCTCAAGGAGTGTGGAACTCTTCGGATTGGACACTTTGTGTTCACAGCAGGAGACCACTCTAACAGCTATGTGGACAAGGTGGAAGCAACCGACGATCCCATAGCACGGAAGAAGTTGGCGTTCTTGCTTGAAAACGCCATTATCAAACATCTTCCCGGTTTCATTAAGGAAGGTACGATTGTCGGCACTCCCATGGGCGCAATCAGTCTGGCTACCACACTGTCAGACATAACTGATTGTCAGCTCGCGTTCCTGGAAAAGAAAGCAAGACTCGTAAAGGACGAAAACGAGGTAATAACAGGAATCGAGTACTATCTTGCGCTCCGTGGCGCCAATCTCAAGAGAGTCAAGGGGCGCAAAGTGTTCCTGATCGAAGATGTTATCACCAGCGGAAAGACCACAACCGAGGCCCTTGATGTTCTAAGGGCTAATGGTGCTGACATTGTTGGCATGTCCTGCATTGCCAACAGAAAGGGCTGGACTCCTCCTGAGTGGATGGAGGTGTTTGTCCAATTGGCTGTGAAACCGCCGGACATTGAAATCGTTTCATGGCCGCCCGAAGAATGCCCGCTCTGCGATGAACTCATTGACACCATGGGTGAGGCAGGTACTCCCATCAACATCGACTGCGGACATGGGGAAGACTTTCTTGCCGCAATCACTGACGAAAACCGTCGTAAGGTACTTGCTGGAAAACATCTGCTTGGCTAAGTCCTAGGATAAGCCTCGCAGACCCTCGGCCCCGGGGCAATATTGTAGGTGGTTGGAGCTTGGGATGGAATTCAATCGTCCTGGGTGCTACCCAAGCTCCTTTTTTGTATAGACGCGCCATGAATGGCGCACAATTAGGAGGGTGTAAACGTGGAAGGCCGAAATCCAATTTTGGTAGCACTAGACGGTATGAGCAAACATGAAGCTCTCACAGTTGTCGAGGCAGTCTCGCCGTACGTGGGAGGGTTCAAGCTGAACTCAGCTTTACATCATAGTGACATGGGAACAGCATTCGCTATAGAAATGGCTGAGTTTGGTCTGTTCTCAGATGTGAAGACCAATGATACTCCCAGGACTGTGCAGAACACGATCCTGGACATCGCCACCACCAAACCGATCATCGTGACTCTTCATCTCACAAACAGTGTAGAAGCTCTCATCGCTGCACGCAAGGCCATGGAGAAGGTCAGAGAAGAGAACAACGTTGATATCACTTTGGCTGGTATTACAGTGCTCACCAGCATCTGCGAAGAGGAGTGTAACATCCTCATGGGAGGTCCGGTCAAAGCAGTGGTGCTAGAAAGAGCTCGTCGCGCTGTTTTGTCTGGCATTCCTGCTATTGTCGGCGGCGGAGCAGCAATTGGGTTCCTCAAACAATTTGAAGAACTCAAAGGTCTGAAAAAGATAGTGCCAGCGCTTTATCCGGAATGGTATCCATCACCTTCAGACCAGAAGCAACCAATGACACCTGGAGACGCGATCAGAGCAGGTGCTGACTGGCTTGTAATCGGCAGCGCCATCACCAAGTCATTTCAGAAAGCTCAGATCACCAGCAAAGAAGCCGCCAAGAGAATCCATGACGAAGTCGAGGCTGCAATGGCTGAGGCTGCTTAATCAACACCAGCTTCAAGAGAAATCTTTCAAGATTTCCCTTTATACTTGTCAACTTATCGGTAGTAATATCATAATTAAAATGCCCATACAAAACAATAATTATGTTTTACTATGATTTGAGATGTCATGACAGCGACACAACTGGAGAAAATACAGATGAAGAACTAATCAAAATGGCAAAAAGACTAAAACTTGCAGGAATTGGAATCATAAGAACCTTCTCAGCAAACGACGATATAAAAAATATAGAATGGCCATCTGACAAAGAAATTGATATTATAAAAACACTTCTAATACAACCAAAAAATCCAGAAGAACTAAATAAAATAGTAAACAAAGTACGTGAAAAAGTAGAAGTAATTATAGTTGATGGTGGAGATTTAGCAGTTAACAGAGCAGCATGTGAAACAAGTGCTGTAGATATTCTAGCAAATCCTGAAAAAGATAGAAAAGATAGTGGATTAGATCACATCATGGTAAAATTAGCAAGAGATAACAACGTAGCAATAGAAGTTAATTTACATACTATAATTGAATCATACAAAAAACACAGAGTATACAAACTAACAGCAATGAAACGAAATGTATTCCTATGTACTAAATACAATACTCCAGTAATAACAACATCAGCTACAGTTTCAAAATGGCACATGCGTTCTGGAAGACAATTAGCATCATTAACAAATTTACTAGGAATGGAACTAACAGATGCAGTTCAAAGTATAACATCTATTCCAGAATCAATAATAGAAAAAAATAGAAAAAAACTCAAAGGAGAAGCAGTAGAAGGCGCTGAGGAAGTGAAATAATGGAAAATGAAGATAAACCAAAAACATTACCACCAAGTCTAAGACAACCAAAGAGATATGTAGTCTTTGAACTAATTGGAGAAAGTCCAATAGAATATGGTTCTGTAGTAAACGCCATATGGTTAAAATTATTTGAACTTTATGGAGAATTTGGGACAAGTGAAATGGATATGTGGATAATTGAAAATTTATTCAGGATGGAAAAACAAAGAGGTATAATTAAATGCAGTCACAAAGAAGTTGAAAAAATGAGAACTGCATTAACTCTAATTAATATAATTAGTGAGATTAAAGTAATTGTAAATGTTTTGGGAGTTACAGGAACTATCAAAAGCGCTGAGAAAAAATACTTTGGCGTAACTGACATAACAACATTTGCCAAACCTTAGGAACTTAAATATATTACAAAAAAGTGAGTAAAATGGATTACAAAGATTTGTTAAAAAAAGCGAAAAAAGAATTACCAGAAGTTACTGAAAGTAATGATAGATTTGAACCAGTTAAACCTATACTTGAAACTCACGGTAAAAACACAATTATAAAGAATTTTTCTGACATTGCAAAAAATTTGAGAAGAGATAAAAAAACTATTGCAAAATACTTATTCAAAACTCTAGGAATAAAGGGTGCAATAACCGGAGATACCTTGGATTTAAACGGTGTAGTTGAATTCGCACTAATAAGAAAACGAATTGAAGATTTCACAAAAGAATTTGTAATGTGTCATGAATGTGGAAAAGTAGATACAAAACTTTCAATAGAAAAAAAGATCGCAGAGATAAAATGTGAAGCATGCGGTGCTAAGAAAACTATAAAATGGTAAAAATCCAATTATTCTTATGATATCCAAAAGAAAAGGCCAATGGCTAATAATTTCTGCAGTAGTAATAAGTACAGTATTTCTTGTAATATCAACAACATTCTTATCATATTTTGGAGTTGAAAATAGTAACATAGCTTCAAGAGACGAGCCATTTATTGCAAACAATATAGAAAACAAAATGAACAATATTTTTGAAATATATCAATCAAGAGACCCATGTCCACAAACTGAACTACAAACAAATCTTAACAATTTCGTAGCATTTTCAGAAAAAGAATATGCAAAAAACGGATATTTTGTAAATGTAACATATGAATTAACTGGTTGCACAAGTATTGACATAACAAAAATCGCAGTAGAATCAGATACTATGAATGTTTTACTTGAGTAATTTCATATCATCTTTATCAAAACCAAAGTCAAACATAACCTTTTCTTTATCAAGTTTAGCTAATTTTTGAACAATTGGAATATAACTAACTGCTTTTTTAGTAGTAGTATGAGTTCTAATAGCAATTTTATTCAAAACTGGATTCATTTTCTTACTTTTAGTTCTAATCATAGGAGGCATATATCTTACAAAACTAAAAGAACTTGGTGCAGGTTTTTTACTAAAAGCAACTCCCATTACAGCAAAATCAAATAAATATTTCATTAATGAAAAGTTTTGCCTTTTCATTATATATGAATTATACATATCTGCTAAAGCAAGATATTCATATGCCTCAGCTATTTCTTGAGGTTTAGAATACGCACGATAAATATTATTTTCAATCCACCAGAATAATTCATTAATTGGTTTATCACAACTTTTCACAGCGTTTTTAATAGTTTCTTCATCAAATGACTTGAACAATATTTTCAAAGTATCAAAAACATTCTCATCAACATCTCTACCACCTATACGAGAATCTAATGAAGCAGATTCTAAATCAAGTAAAGCAGCACGAACATCTCCACGACAAGATTTAGCAATATTCAATAATTCATCTTTACTAAATCCTAAATCTTCTGCTTCAGAAATTCTACCAAGCATTGAGGCAATACTATCATATCTTGCACGAATTAAACTAACAACTGTAGCTTTTCTTCTATGATTCATTAATTGTGGTTTGTAAAGATTATTTGTAAGTATAACCACAGGAAATCTACTTTCCTTTATAATATCAGTAAGTCCACGAATAGATTTTGGCTCATCAACAACCACAACCTTACCTTTTGAAAACAAACTAGTTTGCTTAATCTGTTCCATTTTTTCAGCATTACCAGCTTCACCAGGATTAAAAAACATTGTTTCAAACCCAAGTTCATTAACAATCATATCAAGAATCATAGTTTTACCAGAGCCAGAAGGACCACTAATAATCAAAAAATCGTTTTTTCCAGGCTTTTCTTTGTTAAATGCCCAAGATGAAATCCAGCTTTTAGTTGAATTATACGCACTATTAAGACCAAGCACACCCTTTATATCCACTGGGGTATATTTTTTATAAAGCATAGTATAAGATAACAAGTAAAAGATTAAACATTTATAGTATTGATAAACTCTATTAAATAAGTGGTGTTATGGTCGATCCAATTGATTTAGTATATACAAAAGCAGCAGAATCTGCTACAGATACTGCTAGAGGTCTATACGATTTTATTCCAAATATTTTCGTAGCTATAATCATTCTTATAGTAGGAGTTCTTATTGGAAAAATTATTAAAAAAATTGCTGTAAAACTGCTTTATAGGTTTGGAATGGGACGCGCAACACGAACAAGTGGGTTTGATGCAACTCTAAAGAAAATAGGTTATCATGGAACAGCAGTAGAACTTATAGGAGATCTTCTAAAATTCACAGTTTGGTTTGTAACACTAGCAGCTGTAGCAAATGTCTTAATGCTAGAACCATTAGTAGTATTCTTTCAAGGCTTCACACTCTTACTTCCTAAGATAATAATTTCAATATTCATAATAGTTGTAGGTGTTGTATTAACAGACTTTTTATCAAAATTCGTACAAACCGCATTAACAATTGGAACAAACTCTAGAAAAGAAAAGAACATGACAATTCTTGGAAAAGTAGCAGAAAGTATAACAAAACTAGTAATGTTCTTGCTAATAATAATACTTATTTTCAATATCATAGGAATATCATTCATAGTTCTTGACATTGCTCTAGTAATATCACTTGTAACTGTTGCTGGACTAGTCTTAATAGGTGCAAAAGAAGTTGTTCCTAATTTCATAGCAGGAATATACTTACAAAAAACCTATGAACAAGGAGATTCAATTAAAATAAAAGATAGTAAAGGAAAAATAGTTGAAATGAACACCCTATTCACAGTATTAGAACAAAAAGACAAGAAAATAACATTACCAAATGATATGCTTCTAAATGAAATTGTAGAAAAAGAGAATTAAAGCTTTCTTTTTAATTCATCTTTGAAAGTTCTTCCAGTTTTACTTCTAACACTTGCATCAAGAGTATCCATAGCATATCTTCCACCCTTTTCTTGCAAATCATACATAAATCTAGCATAACCACCTTTGTAATTTTTCTCAGTTATCTCACCAAAAGCAACACTATCTTTGTAAGGAGTAGTTGTTTTTATCAATCTAGCTAATTTATCAAATTCATCATTCTTTTTCTTAGAACGTAATTCAAATACACGTCTCATTGCATATTCTGGAATACTTTCCAGCACCATTATTCTTTCAGCATCATCTAAATCAGTGCAATGACCAGCAAGTTTTGCAGCTTGAACATGCCCTGCTTCATGGAAATACACTCTTTTTCTGAATAATGAATCATAATTTCTTAATTTCTTATCTAAAGCAACTACACATGCTTTAGAATCATCACTATACACTGTTCTTCCAAAAGAATAACCTAAATCAATTTCAACAACAGGAACTCTTCCTCTTGTATTTGGTAAAGCAGCTTGTCTTGAAACACTGCCTTGTAATCTCATATAATCATCAAAATATCCTTGATATTCAACAGCCATACGTAGATTAGAAACAGAACTGTCATCAGCATCAAAATCTACATCAGGAGTAGATACCATTACAGGCATATCTAAAGAAAACCCATCTTTCACAGCTTCAAGAGCTCTTTTCATATAATCATCATTACTCATAAAACTAGCTCCTAAAATTATACTTTTAAACTACTAAGAATTAGAATCTAAACTTACCTACTTCTTTGATAACATCCTTATGTGTTAAAAATACAGTTCTACAACAGTACTTTTTTACTCCAAGAGCATCTAAAATCTTCTCAGGCTTCTCTCCTTTAGCTATTCTTTTCTTATATTCTATCCATAAAGTGCTTAACACTTTTCCACATGTCATACAACGAATTGGAATAATCATTTTTCTTCACCTATCTCTTTGATTGCTGTTTTGTTCTTCTAGGACCTGCAGAAGATCTAGAAGGCTTATGAGCCTCAGTTCTTCTTGAGTCTGAAATCATTATTGATCTATCATAATTCAGCAGCTTACTTTTTAAAGTCTTATTTTTTGTACCATAATGTTTAACTAAAGCATTTCCAATTGCAGTTCTAGAAGCATCAACTTGCCCCCAGTTACCGCCTCCTTTAACATTAACAAAAATATCTATATCTTTTGGAGAACCGCTTATCATAAATGGTTCATTAAGTCTCATTACTTTGTATCTTGACCATACATCTGAAACAGGACGTCCATTTACAAATGTATCTCCTTTACCTTGCTTAATTACCGCTCGTGCAATTGAAGTTTTCCGTTTTCCAGTTGATATAACATTTTTTTTCTTAGCCATTTTAAATTCCACCCACTTTTTGAGATAATTTTTCTAAAGTAATATATTTACAACGAACTTCCTTTACACCCATTTTCTTGACATCGTCAGTTTTCACACCTTTAGGAACACCGTTATGAATTTTTATTTTACTAAACATATCTCTTCCAGATTTACGTTTGTATGCAATCATACCACGTAAAGCTCTACGAAATATTCCATCAGGCCGTCTTGGAAAAAATGGACCATGATATCTTTCTCCCTTATCAATTCTTTGTTTATAGAATGCTTCAATTTTTTTAGGATTACCAGTAATTATAACCTTCTCAACATTAATCACATCTATTGTTTCATCATCTTTCAGTTTCTTAGCTTCTTTGGAAACTGCTACACATAATCTTCCAAGAACCGCATCAGTACCATCAATAACAACCATACAATCACCTAAATAATAATTCTCCCTGTTTGTTTAGCTTTCAAAAATTCTTCCATTCCAAGTGCAGAGCTTCCAGATGCTATCACATTTTTCTCAGCTGCTGCAGAAAAGGCATAAGCATATATTTTCACTTTCTTAGTCATTTTTGCAGTTCCTATAACTCTACCAGGAACAACTATTGTTTCATTTTCTTTTGCTAACCTTTCAATTTTACTAACATTAACACCAGGACATTTTTTTAGTCGTCTAGCTACCTCTTTGTAAAACCTCTTTTTCTCTTTCATTAGTTCTGTAATAATCTCTCGTTTATCCATTGAATCACCATATATGCGGGGAGCCGGATTCGAACCGGCGAAGCGACTAACGCACAGGATTTCTTATCCTTGCGTTAGGAAATCTTAAGTATGACATGTCTACTTCAACAAAAGCAAACATCCTGCCCCGTTGACCACTTGGGTATCCCCGCATGAAAATTTTAACACTTTTTCTTAATTTCACTAGCAACACTCTTAGCATCTTTTGATATTTGATCTAATGCCGTCTTTAATATTACTAATGGGTCAATTCCTGATGCTGTTTCCATTTGAAACACAAATTTTGTATCGTCCGAGGATATATTAACTGCATCACTTGCAACACATTTCATACACATGTTACAATTGTTTGCATTTGAAACTATGATTTTACCACCTTTATCTGTAAATACTTTCTTAGGGCAAACATCCATTGCTTTTTTTGAGTCACCTTTACCATTAAGTGAAACCTTAGGATAATATTTGTATCCAATAATAGCAGCTTGATGTTTTGAATGATCAGAACCATAACCAAGTCCTGCAATTGCTTCAAATTTTAATGCTTGATTATCAAGAAGTTCTGCAATAAGTATATCTTCACTAGTTGGCTTTACAGAAGGATCAGTACTTTTCAAATCCTTTGTAAATACTGGACAAGGTCCTTTTTTATCAAGTACAAGTGTAACTTCACATTTTGAGCATCCTTCACCCTTACATTTACAATCTTCTTTTGGAACATATGTTTTTGAATCAAAAGTAAGTGGAATAAGTCCCATTCTATGAGCAATTACCTCATCAAAAAGACCTGATGAATTATTCTCAAATATAACATCTTGAATAGCCATAGTAGGCACAGCACCAAGTACATATCTTCTCAGTGTATTTGCAAAACTAGGACTACTTTCCTCAAGAGTAAATACAATTGATTCCTTGTTCTTTTTTACTACATTTAATTTCATCATAAATCACCATCAACATTTGAAATATTAACCATTCAATTTAAAAATCATCTAAATTTAGACTCTTCGTCCTCTTTTTCCTCCTTTAGCACGAATAGTATCATGAGATATTGGTGTAGTATCTTCAATTCCACCGATTCTAAGACCAGCTCTTGCCAGTGATCTGATAGCAGGCTGAGCACCTTGCCCTGGTATTTTAGTTTTATTGCCTCCAGGAGCACGAACTTTGATATGAATATTAGTTATTCCAGCGTCTCTTGCCTTATCTGCAGCTTTTCTAGCTGCTTGCATACCTGCAAACGCTCTTCCTTTCTGATGGTCTCTAACACCCATCATTCCACCTGAAAATCGAGCAATAGTCTCGCTTCCAGTAATATCAGTAATATGAATAATTATATTGTTGTTTGATGAAAATATGTTCACAATTCCCCATTTTTCTCCAGCCATAATAATCACTTCTTTTCCTCTTTCTTTTCTTCTTTAGGAGCTTCCTTTACTTCCTCTTTAGGAGCTTCTTTTTCCTGAGGCTTTGCCTCAGCTTTAGGTTCCTCTTTAACTTCCTCTTTCTTAGGTTCCTCTTTAACTTCTTCTTTTGGTGCTTCTTTAACTTTCTTTTTCTTTTGAACAAGCTTAATTTTATCCTCAATTTCTCTTGAAACAAGGAAACTTGGTTGCTGTATTTTACGACCATCAACCTCAATTAACCTATGAACTATAACTTGTCTTGCGTGTTTAATTGTAGTAGCAAGTCCTTTTGAATGAACTATACTTTGCAATCTTCGGTTAAGTAATTTATCAACAGTAAGACCAAGAATATCATCAATTTCAGCATCACTATCAACAATACCAAATTTATACAATTTACCCATCATTTCTTTTTTCAATAAAGGACTTTCTGAAGCAAGTAATTGCATTGCTCTTGAACGAGAGTTTCTTATAAATTCCTGAGCTCTCCACAATTCCTTTTTACGTCTAAGACCATATCTATCCATAAGAGTCCTTTCTTCCAATAATCTATCCTTACTATAAGGCCGTAAAGGTCTTGCATAAGTTTTTGTTTGTTGTTTTGGTTGTCCCATCTAATCACCTATTTGCCACCTTTTGACTGTATTGCTTTTTTCTTAACAACACCAACAGTCTTGTTCTTTCTAAAAGAACCTCTGGTACGTTGACCACGCACAGGTAATCCTCTTTCATGTCGTATACCTCTATATGCGCGAGTTTTTTGCAAAAGATTAATATCATTTCTATTTTGTAAATCAATATCACTCATAACAATATGTTTATCAGGTGCATTTTTCATCCATGCTGGAAATTTAGCCTCAGCAACAGCATTTTCAACAATTTTAATTTGCTCAGGACTCATTTCAGAAAGTTTCATTCTAGGATCAATATCAGTATTTGTTAATACAGTTCCAGAAACACGAAAACTTATACCCTTAACATGTCTAAGAGCATTGTAAACAGAAAAATTAGCATCCAAGTCAGCAGACATTATTCTAACAATGTTTTGAACTCTCCTTTTCTTAGGAGCTTGCTTTTCAGGAGCTGGTTTACCTAAATCCTTTTTCCTTTTAGTATCTTTTTTATTTTTATTTCCTTTGTCGCCCATATTTTCACCATGTTTTCATATTGGTTTGCTGTAAAACAGCATTAGCGAGCTTAACTCACAGCACATAGTACAGTATCGCACTAATATTTCTATTTCTTCAAATTCAAAGCTTATAAATCTTTATATCTAGTCTCAAAAATATAGAAATATGCAACTCAAAGATATAATGACAAAAAAGGTAATTACATTAAAGAGAACTGATACACTAAAGAAAGCTCTTCAAATGTTCAAAAAACATAAAATAAGCGGATTTCCTGTTGTTGACAGTCATCGTCATTTAGTAGGAATTGTGTCTGAAACAGACATTCTAAAAATTATAGATATTCACTCAAAAGTATTCAAAAAAGAGAGTAGTATAATGCTTCCATTAGTAATAGGAGTTATAAGAAGTGGAAAACATTTTGAACTTGTTCAAAAACACATCAAAAATATCATGAACGTACCAGTCAAGAAGTTCATGAAGAAAAAAGTAGTAACATTAGATGTAAGAGACGACATTTACAAAGCATCAAATGTTATGACTAAAAAAGATATCAACAGAATTCCTGTTCTAAAAAATAAGAGAATTGTAGGTATCATAACTCGCTCAGATATTGTAAATGTATTAATAGGAAAAAAGTTTATCAATCAAAAGAAATAATTATTTCTTAGTTTTTCTAACCCAATCGACTTTTCTAGGATCTCTTTTAAGTTTCAGCATATTCACTTCACATTTATGAGAACAGAAATTAAATGTTTTACCATTTGGTTGAGCAACCAATATTCCTCTTCCAGTTAATATAACTTTTTCACAAAACGAACAATTAACCATTTAATCACCTTAATTTACACGAGCAGAGCTCTCCATCTCAGTTTCTCTTAACATCAATATATCGCCCATTCTAACTGGACCTAAAACATTTCTAGTAAGAATCTTACCTTTATCTCTTCCATCAAGCACTCTGCACTTTACAACAGACACGCCTTTTAAACCACTTCGTCCGTGGATACGTATGACTTCACCAGGTACTGCATCGCTCATAATTACACCTTATTCATCTTTTTTCTCAGAAGCAAATGACTCTACGTTAGCGTCACCTTTCTCTGTAATAGCAATTGCTGAAGCAGGAACAGATAGACCAGCAGCTCTTCCAAGTTCAGTTTTCTTGGAAACAGACGCATATGGTATCTTTTTCTCTGCACAAAGCACAGGTAAGTGCATAACAATTTCTTTTGGGTCAGTATCTTCAGAAGAAACCACAAGAACTGCTTTACTTCGTTCAATTGCCTTTGTAACTTCGTTTACACCCTTTGCTATTTTACCTGTTTCTCTTGCTACTTCAATAGCTTCTAGAATTTTTTGTTCATCCATTTTAACACCTCATCGACTCCTTAGAGCCTCGTATTCTAAGAGTATATCTTTACAAAACATATTTAAACATTCTATTAGAGAGTGATAGACATGAGAAACCCAAAAAGTGAATTTGTTAAGGTCAAATGCGAGAAATGCAAGAATGAGCAGATACTATTCAATAAGCCTGCAATAGAAGTAAAATGCCTTGTATGCGACAGTACTGTAGCAAAGCCTACAGGTGGAAAAGGGGATATCAAAGCTAAAGTAATCCAAAAAATGGATTAATTTTCTTTCATCCTGTTTTACCAGACTAAAAGGTGAATATTATGAGTGAACAAAAAAAGTTACCAAAAACAGGGGAAATCTTAACTGCAACTATTACAAATATCGGTACTAATTCTGCATTTGCAAAGCTAGAAGGATATGATAAAGAAGGATTAATACATATTTCTGAAGTTGCAAAAGGATGGGTAAAAGACATTCGAAAACACGTAAAAAAGGGACAAAAAGTTGCAGTAAAAGTTACTAGAGTAGATCCTTACAAAGGTTATATCAGCTTATCAATCAAAGCCGTTGCTGAATCTCAGAAATCTGATGCATTTAGAGAAAAGCATCTTCAAAAAAGAGCTGAAAAAATGCTTGAAATGCTTGCAAAAGATATCAAAAGAACAACTTCACAAATAGAAAAAGAATTAGAATCAAGTATGGATACAATCGGCTCATTATACAAAGTATTTGAGAAATCAAATAAAAAACCTGAGAAACTTGAGAAATTAGGAGTCTCAGATTCATTAATAAAATCAATTCAAAAAATAGCTGAAAAGAATATCAAACAAAAACAATACATATTCAAAGCAGACTTAGAAGTAACAAGTTTGAAACAAGATGGTGTAAAACAAATCCAAAAAACTCTAAAAGAAGTAGAAAAAAAGAAAGTAAAAGTATCTTATATTTCAGCACCAAAGTATTCAGCTCAATATAAATCAAAAAATGCGAAAAGAGCTCAAAAAGCTTTTGAAACAATACTTACTGACACTGAAAAACAAGCAAAAAAAGATGGTGTGAATTTTTCATTCAAAATTGAAGAGTGATAAAATGCCTAAGCAATTAAGAAAATGTAAAAAATGTGGTAAATACAGTTTATCAGAATCATGTAAGTTCTGCTCTTCAAAAACAAGAAACCCTCATCCTGCACCTTTCTCTATAGATGACAAACACGGAGAATATCGCAGAAAAGCTAAAGAATCTCAGTAATCAAACCAACATAATTTTATAAATAGCGTAATCTAAAAACAGTATAGGTGTGTTAATGGAAACTCAAATCAAAATTACAAAGAAAATCAAGCTAAAAAAGCCTATATTAATAGAAGGATTGCCAGGAGTAGGTAATGTTGGACGTCTTGTAGCAGGATATTTGATAAATGAAATGAAAGCAAAGAAATTTGCAGAGATGACAACTCCTCATGTTTTACCATTAGCTGTTTTAGACAAAGACTCTGTTGCTCATATGCTCATGAATGAATTTTATTATGTAAAACAACGTAAAAGAGATATTATAATCTTCACAGGAGACAGTCAAGCAATAACAGGAACAGGGCATTATGAAATAGCAGACACTGTCTTGAAATTCGCAAAGCTATACAAAGTTAAAGACATCATAACTATTGGTGGATTTGGAACAGAACAAGAAAAGAAAGAACCAAAAGTAATAGGTGCTGTATCTGATAAAAAAATGATACCATTATACAAGAAACATAACATTGTTTTTGATAAAAATCATCCAATTGGAACAATAGTAGGGGCATCAGGACTATTATGTGCAATGGCTCCGCTATACAAAATGGATGCATTATGCTTAATGGCAGAAACAATGGGATTTCCAATAATTACTGATCCAAAAGCATCAGAAAGTATACTACAAGTCCTAACAAGCATATTGAAAATCAAAGTAGATTTGAGAAAAATCGAAAAAGCTGTAAAAGACATGGAAGAGCAATTAAAACGTACAGAAAAGGTTCATAGAAAAATGCTTGAAGAATCAGTGAAACCAGAGAATAAAGAACAGATGAAGTACATTGGTTAAACCTTAAAAAGTATGAGTATAGAAGAATTTGACATAAAGAGGAATTATAATGACAAGATTTGAAAAAACACGCGTAATAAGTGCAAGAGCATTACAGTTATCTATGGGAGCTCCAATACTAATAAAAACAAAGAGTAAAACTCCTAGAATTGTTGCAAAAGAAGAATATAATGAAGATGTTCTTCCAATAATCTCAAAAACAAGGAAAACTGCAAAGACAAAATAAACTTTCTTAGGTGTTGTTATGGCTGATAAAAAAAGTGAAGATTTGTTAATTCCAAGAGATGAATATCTATCTGCAGGATGTCATATTGGATTAGTTCAAAAAACTAAAGACATGAAAAAGTTCATATATATGATTAGACCTACAGGTCTAGCAGTTCTCGACATAGCAATAATTGACAAAAGAATCAGAAATGCAGCAAAAATGCTATCAAATGTAAAAAATGTATTAATAGTTTCAAGAAAAGAAGGTGGACACAAAGCTGCAAAAGCATTTGCAAAAGCAACAGGTATAAAACATATCACAGGAAGATTCATGCCTGGTTCTCTAACAAATCCTTCTTACAAAGAGTTCTTTGAGCCAGATGTATTATTAACAATTGACCCAACATCAGACCAGCAAGCAATTAAAGAAGCAGTTCAAATGAGAATACCTATCATAGCATTAGCAGATACAATTAATTCATTATCATTTATTGATTTAGCAATTCCTTGCAACAATAAAAGTAAAGATTCTATTGGAACTGTATTATGGGTTCTTGCAAACGAAATCAACAAAATCAAGAAATCAAAAACTGAAACTAAAAAAGAAGATTTTGTACCAAATGAAGAAGAACGTAAAAGAGATAAAGAAAGAATGGAAGCAAATATGGATGATGACGGTATGCCAGTAAAATTCCATAGAAAAACAACTAAGAGATATTAATCTTAGAATAACCAAATTTCTTTAATTCATCTGAAATATCTTCATAAGATTTACCAGCTAATGTTCCACCTGCAGCAAAATATTCATGAGTTACATCAGCTAAACAAAAATCAGGTATCTCAAAAGCCTCTTTTTGTTCTTTACTATCAAATTCAACATCTACTAAAACAAGTCCTTTCAGAGCTTTTTGAAAAACAGTTATTTCAGCAACAATTCCCTTATAATCATAATAATATCTTATCTTATGTGAACTCATTCCATCAAGTTTTGAGAGTTCATTAAATTCTTCTTCTCTTAACATAATTGTTTGTTCAAGTTGATGAGAAGGATCATCTTTCACTGGTTCTTTTTTAGTCATTTCAAAAGTATCTCCATTTTTCCGTATTCGTAGTGTTGGATGATTACTTGCTTTTGGAATATAGATATCAATAATCTCTTTTGACTTACAACCAGTCAAATCAGGTATTTTCTTTGCAAGAAATGTTCTTTCAAGTTCAATCATAACTATACTTAGAAAACGAACTTTAATAATTATTCTTTAACTTTAGGAACTTCCTCTATAACAACATGTGTCTTAACAGGAAGTTTATATGAACCATGAAGTAAAGCTTTTTTTGCTGCTATAATATTTGCTTCATTAACTTGAATTTCAAACATCTTCTGACCAGTTCTAACACGTGCAGCAGTACTTATTGGCTTTCCAAAACTAGCTCGCATTCCTTGCTGGAAACGATCTGCTCCAGCACCAGTAGCCATTGCATTTTCACGAAGAACATGATGTGGAAATATTCTAATTTTAAAGAAAAATAAAGCTCCTTTTGTAAGAGTTTTTTCCAGTTTCTGAATAGTTGTAACTCTAAATGATTCAAGTGCATTATGACGAATTTGAGCATTTTCTTTTGTAAGAAGAAACGCAATATGAGAGTATTTTCCTTTCTTACCCATCTCAAATTGACTGATATTATGTTTAGGAACACCCTTAATATAACTTTTACGAGGCTTACGCTGACTTTGTCTAGTATAAGGTCTATCAAACTTCTTATAACATCGTCCTGGTCTTAATCCCATAAAAACACCTATATTCATTTTAGCTATGTAGACATTCTTTTACACAATACCTTTTAAAAGATTTTGATAACTGCTATTTTATTCCAAAGCATCAAGAACATCGTCCCAATTTCTAGCAAGAATTACACCTTCTGGTATCTCTATTTTCCCAGTAGAACCTTCTTTTAGCAATATTTTCTTAAAACCATCAGGAACTTCAGCTCGTAAATGTCTTGGATCATTATCTACCATAGCACTCATCCCATATCTTTGACAAATACCAAGTTTAGTATCATCTTGAATGCCAGTATCTTGTGTACCAAGTAAATCAACAAACAAATCCAACAAATCATAATCAGCAAGCCATTGCCCAGCTATTTGCTTTCTCTCTGGCGGTCTTGTAGTAACAACATAAAGATTAGCATCGTGGCTAAGAGTCAATAAACTACCAGCAGCCCAATGAATTAGTTCTGCATCTAGTGTTAATTCTCCATACACTTCTGGACACATTCTATCATATCTTTCTTGACCAATAAGTGCTATCAAAGGTTCTCTATCGATTTCATAAGAAGGAACATCTAAACCACATTCAGTTTTAACCCATTTGCTAGCTAATTCATCAGTTGCACAAACAACTCCATCAAAATCAATTCCATAACTTGGTAAATTTCTATTCAATATCGACATACATAGAATATGATAGTAAATCTTAAAAACAAGTAAGCGCCGGGAACGAGATTCGAACTCGTGTGGCACCGAAGCGCCACCAGCTTTCCAGGCTGGCACATTTAGCCGCTCTGTCATCCCGGCATATTAAATTAATGATAAGAATCAAACATTAAAAACAAGTTACATTACTCTATCAACCTTGGACGCAACAACCTTTTTATTAACAGCTTCTTGAGCATCTGATAAAGCAACACCTATAGCAATCAAAAATCCTTCACAGGACACTAAAGCAACAGTGTCTTTTTCCTTAATATTTTCAGAAATATGTGATACTCCAACAGAATACAAAGGAGAGCCATTTTTTATGTTAGGTATAGCACTGTCTTTTACAACAATTACCTTTGCTTTCCGCAATGAATATTCAATTGGTAATACTATCTCTCTAATATTCTCATCTTTCTTCTCTTGATAATTGACAAATGAATCTTTCAAGTCTTGCAAAGTATATGACTCATCTTCTAAAAACGGACCTACACGAATCCTACGCAATTCCTTCATATGAGCACCACCAATTTCCTTACCCATGTCATCTATTATCTTACGTATGTAAGTTCCAGCTTGGCAAACAATTCTAAGAACAATATCCTTTCCATCACGATCAAGTATTTGAATCTCACTTACTTTCCGTTTTCGCTCAGCACGCTTAACAGCTGATTTTACAGGAGGAATCTGAGAAATAGTTCCAACAAACTTCTTAACAATTTCACGTAATTTAGTATCATCAATTTCTTTATGGACATGCATTACTGTAACATATTCTTTTTCCATACCTTGCAACAATGGCATTGTTTTGCAAGCATTTTCAGTAGTTATTAACAAAATACCAGAAGTCTCAGGATCTAATGTACCAGATTGTCCAGCTTTTTCCAAACCTAAAATTGTCTTAACATGCGCAACTACTTCCATAGAAGAAGGCCCACAAGGTTTGTCAAGAATTATAAAACCATTCTTAAGAATATCGTCAATTTTCTGTAAAGACGGACTCTTATCTGCATTACAAACTTGAGCAGAATCATTGTCAAGTTTTCTTTCTAAGTATCTCATAAATTAATACCCATTAGCTTCCTTATAATAACCATTGATGGTATTGAAATTATAAAATACCATGCAAGCCATCCCATATCATCTCCAACTATGGGCACTTCCACAGGTAACATCACAACTACACGTTGCAGTTTAGTTCCTTCACCTTCAGCAACAACATTCCATAAAGCATCTTTAATCACAACACCTTTTGTAGGAACACTGTACTGAGAAACATCAACCATTTCTCCATCAATTTCAACTAAACCATCTTCAGGAATCATTAAATCGCTATATGTATCATGAAGCCATGGTAAAAGTAAAATAACAATAATAAATCCTATAATCATCGGTTTCATTGTGCTTTTCATCATAGTACTATTCAATTTCATTGATTGAGACATTATACTCTTAACTTGGTCTGTATCACCTTGTTTTTGAGCAGCTCTACTTTTTTTATTAAGTTCCTTAATTTGCTTTTTAGTATCAGCAACTTCACTCTGATTAACTAAAAATTTATAAGGAATATTAAGAAGACACATAATAATTATTGCAAAAATAAGCACTGCTATTGGTGCTTCAAACGCTGTAAGAAACCCAAATATCATATCTAAAACCATAAATTCACCTAATTATTTTTAAGACAAAATTATTCTTCTTTTTTTGCACCTTTTGCCACTAATTCATATTTCTTAACTCTAAATCCTGAACCTATTACATTTTGTTTTTTACAAACTGAACAAGTATATCTTAAATCTTTTTTTCTTGTAGGCTTTTCACGTCCTTTAGGATTTTCTTTAGGAAATGAACCATAACCTTTTTTCTTTCGTCTAAATCGTCTCTGACTTTTAGTTGTTTCTCGTCTAGTCTTACGTTTAGCTTCTTTTACAGTCTGTTCAGTATGTTTTTTACAAGTCTTACAAAATCTTCGTTGTTTTTTTGGAGCTATCATAAAAATCACTTATTTTGTTTCCTCAATAATCCCTCTTTTCAAGAGCAAATCATTTAAAGTCTTTGGTAAATCACTTTCGCGCAGTATTTCACCCTTTTTCAGCTCTTTTTCAGTTAAATCAGGTGATATAAATTTCTTAACATCTCGCTTAACAAGGTATTTCTTTATATCTACTTTTAAAACTTCTTTTGGAGCCTTAACGGTTTTCTCAATAACCTTAGATTCTACTTGTTTCTGAGGAGATCCCTTTTCAACTTCTTTCATAAAACTATCTCTATACGAATTAATCTCTTTTAGAACAACATCAAACATTTTCTGTTCATGTTCTGTCAAGTTATCAGGTTTTAATCCAGTACGAGAACCATACATCACTGCATCAAGTATCTTATGTTCTCTTATTTCCAATAATCGTTGAATACTATGCTTAATATTATCTATTTCACGTCTATCATCAGAAGAACCATCACTTTTCTTTATTTTTCTCTGAACATATTCCTGTAATTGTGAAACAAAATCAGATGGCATTTTTTCAATTTGATTAGAACTTTTCTCTTTTCTTTCCTGCTCTCGCAGAGCTTCAAATGTTAACATAATTAGAATAAGGGTAGAAATTGTTAAAAATCAATATTCACTCATACCATGAGCACGCCCATAATGCATATTCAGAGACTTCTCAGTAGGATATGCTTTATCACATTTATTGCACTTGAATATTTCACCACGAGCTTTTTCTACAAACTCCTTATCTTCTTTATCTTTCTGCCTTGACAAATATAACTTAAACGGATATGATATTGGGTTATTAACTTTGAATTTTGAGCACACTTCATCAGGATGACATAGTCCTCCAGAAGGACCAGCTGATTTGTAATAATTAACATTATCACAATTTCCAGGTAAAGTACCTCCACCAATATGATATCTTAATTGAGAAGTAATCATAGAGTTTGG
>NZEE01000040.1 GCA_002688965.1 archaeon
CCCTATTTACTCGAAGGCCAATCGAGTTTTGCTGGTCTTTGTTAACAAGGCTTCCAGCAGCCCCGGATTATGCAGCTAAGGCGTAATCAGAAAAAGTGTCAGTGTTGGCACTTATTAATTCCAGCGTTTTTACAGAGCCACGCTGCCCTCTGCCTTGCACAAATAACTTCTAATACACAGTCGAAACCTTTACGTCCCCGCATTAATTATCGACTTTCCTAAGTTTGTCTTCATTAATAGTTATCTTTACCAAAGCACCCACTTCATTTTTGAGCACCCTTAAGCCCTTTCGAGCCCTAACTCCAGCAGATGAATTTCCACTAGCATTTTTATGTAAATCCAAATCCAGACTATCTACAAGTACCTTAATTTCATTCCATTTTTCCAATATATCAGACATTCATTTTTCTCCCTATTTTAAAACAATATCAGAGTTTTTTTCCTCATTTAAATAAGGTAAATGTTCTCTAATTATCGCTGATGTGTTTATCATTGCCTCATGTTCTTCTAACTCCAGGGAAAGAAGATACATGACTCTCAATATTTGTTCCTGGTTAACTCCATATTTTAAAATCTCACTTACAATTTCTCTACAAACTTTAACATCATTTGCATGTTTTTCAGTTGACGTTTTTCCAATAAGCATTATTTTTCACCTGGATCAATTGATGTTTTAAATGAAAATAGTTCAATTTTAAATTTTTTCTTGGATTCAAACACTAACATCTTTCCCGTCGTTTCATCGTCAAGTGAATCTTTAGCTAGTATCACGTGATCTTTCCACATGTTATTATCTAAAATAAATTTTGCTTTTTCATAAGTTGCTAAATCTACATTGTAAGATTCCAAAACTCCTACCACGTCGTCAGGTAACATTAGTTTTAATTCATCTTTAGTTAATAGCGAATTAAATTCATCACGCCCTGCCAGGATTTCTGATTTACAGATATCATATACCCTATGCACGACATCACAATTATTACATTGAGCAAATTTTGAAATGACAGTGTCGCTATTATCGATAATAGAAAAAACAATAAATTTATGATATAGTATTTTTTTAGAATTTCGATATTGTGGAAGCGTACAATGACATTCTATTAGGTGCTTTATTCCTTTCATCAATTTATAACATTATTTCTTAAGAACTGACAATATGTTGTGTGTTCCTCTATCAACTATTTTCTCTATAGAATTATCAATGCACGTTTTTACGAGAACTAATTGTTGTTGTGTTAGAGGAAAATCATTTTCTCGAGTACACTCGAGTAATTCTTCAAAAACACCAGCCTGCAATACGCCCTTTAATTCATAAACCCTTCGACCTAATTGAGATTCTATGCTCATAAAAAATCCTCCTAATAAAAAATATAGGCTATGCTTTATTAGTAAATATTTTTATGCACTATGGTCTGACAATACAACCGTTTTACAATTTCGCATTGATTCTGCTAATGATACGCCTTTTAAGATTCCATGATGTAAACTCTTAATTCCGATTTTATTAAATCCCAATATTTCAAGACGCTTAATTATCCCCAATATCACTTGACCATCATTAGGTTTAAATTTTAAAGATCTTGATATATCATTTAATGCTAAAATTCCGAACATCGCAATATCTTTATAAGACCTAACTGCCATCTCTAATCTATCGATTATAATCCCTTTTCTCTCCTTAAGAGAGTCGCCAATCTTAATATAAACACATTGTGATGATAGCATTTTTATTCTATCTATTAATAATTTAGATTTTTCATCATGTCCTGAAAGTGCTGCTAACATTCGTTTGTGGAGTTCGTTTACATGAAGAGAAACAATGTTTTTGGTTGTGTCTTGTTTAATAATCATCCTATTTTCATCAACAATAATTTTTTGAACCTCAACCAGGTCATCAAACTGTAGAGTAGAAATTAATTCACCTTTAAGCGATGATATTACATCGCAACCACAAATAACTGCCAAATCTTTTAATTGATTTATTCCAGCTAAATCATAAGGAACGATAACAGGAACAACATCTAATGTTTGTCGACAAAAATTAGTTGATAAAGTTGATATTACATCATTTTCAAATCCTCTTGCAAAAATGATGCATGGCTGTTTATCTTCATGAAGTTTTTCTAATGTTGCATGTATTTCTGACACCTTTTCGATAATCCCATCAATCAATATTATTTTTACATCATTTTTTACCCATTTTTTTATTTGAGTCATCAATAAAAAATTATCAGGAATAAAGTGTTTGTACGCATAACCGGTGATTAATTCAATTGAAGTTTCTCGTGAATATGTTTTGTCAATAAAAAGTTGTCCCTCTCCTCCGCATAACTGTAGGGCATTTTTAATCAAATCGATAGTAAAATTATCTTTAAACAAAACGTGTATGCATGCTAGATAATCTGAATACGTTGCAGGAGAAGACTCTTTTGAGACATCCTTCAGGTGCTGTATTAAAGAATTGTTTTGGTGAGAACTTAATTCATGTTTATCATAGTTTCTTAATAATTCCACCAATGTTATTAAACAAATTATTCCACTAGCCCCACTTTCTAATTCACAATTAACCATTGTTGAAAGAAGCATTGATTTCCATATCTTTTCCATAGGGTTTTGGAATTCCAAATTATGAATAATTCTATTAATGTCTGATATGGTAAGGGGAGAATAGCTTTCCCCAAATGATTGTGCAATTTTTTGGTCTCTAATTGCATCTAGGCAGTGTTCAATTGTTCGGAGAAATCTACGTTTTGAAGTTAGTACAGATTGGTCAAAACACGGTAAACTATATGACGTTTCCATAAAATTTCATTTATTAATGCTTGGCATTATCCGATAACGACATATACGATGCTGCTTTTAAAATGGAGTCTTTCACATTGCCTATCTGAGTTTCTTTTTCTTTCTTTTTTTCTTCTGATTTATGCATATCCATAACCAAACGTCCAAACGCAAGAAGAACTGATAGCCCTAAAAAGATATGCCCCATTATGGTATTGTTTCCTACATAAAGACACGTCGATGATATCATGGAAATTTCCGGTAATCCTAGTGTAAAATTCATATACACCTCCTGTACAAAAATATAAATTAGATTGTGCTGAAAGTTTAACTATCGCGCCAAAGATTATTACTGGCAAACGTTAAGATTTCTTCTGCCGAGTATTCGTTATAACCATATTCATCCATCATTGTCCGGACCATATCACTATATTTTTTCTGCTGGTCATCATCTCTAGTTTTACTTTTAGTAACAATTCGTGCCATGTCCTTGACTGAGTTTATGAGATAACCTTCAATTGCTTCCTTAAGTGGTTCATAGCTAGCATAATCAACCTTGTCACCCCTTCTCATTTTAGCAAACATGTATGCCGTAACATCACTTCGAAATCCATCTTTTGATGATCCCACGATACCAATTTGTTCTTCAATCGCTTTCATGAAATTTTCATCGGGTGTCATTTCTTCCTTTGTCACCCGATCTTTCAATTTTTGCCTGGTTGTAAATGCCTCAGCGTTATCCAGATAATTATCAAATAATGATTGTGCCTGTTCTTCATATGCGGTCACAAATGCTTTTGCAATTTCAGTTTCTAAGATTTTAAGATACTCTTCACGAACTACTTTTTGAATTAATTCAAGACAGTTTTTTCGAAATTCTTCATCAACGACTTGTTCTTTTACCTGTTTTGTTAATGAGTCCATAATTGATATGGGAGTGATCATATCCTTATCACTATCTGTTAATGCACAATCGATTGCTTTCATAATGAATCTAGTTGATATTCCGGACATTCCCTCTCTTCTAGTTTCATCTTTTAGATCTTTGATATCAATTTTCTTAACACGCCCTTTTTCAATTACCTCCTCACCGTTGTATATTTTCATCTTGGTAAGAAGATCACATTTTTGAGATGGTTTCAAGCGCGATAAAACAGAAAACATTGACGTAATCTTAAGAGTATGAGGGGCTATATGTGCTTTAAAATCCGAACGCCTCAGTTGTTTTTCATAAATCATAATTTCACGATCTAATTCCAAAACATAGGGCACGTTAATTTTGACAATTCTATCAAGAATAGCTTCGTTAGTATGTTCGGATCTAAACCTATTCCATTCCGCTTCATTACAATGGGCAATAATGACACCATCAAAATAAATCATATCATTTTTTCCTGGACTCGGAACTCTCTTTTCCTGAGTGGCAGTAATCACAGTATGCAGGAATTCAATTTCATTTTTAAAAATTTCTACAAACTCTACTATACCACGATTCCCAACATTAAAAGCCCCGTTTAATGAAAGCACCCTAGGGTCGTCTTCGGAATATTTGTCCAATTTTGAAATATCTTCCGAACCAATCAATACAGAAACATCTTGGCTATTTGCATCCATTGGAGGAACTGATGCGATTCCTCGTCGACCTCTTTGCGAAAATGTTGATTCTACCACGGGATATTTTTCATATTCTCCATTAAGCTCATGCAATAATCGATATCTAGCAACTGGACTTAAATCTCCCTCAATTTTTACATTGAGCATTTTTTCAAATTTTTCTCTAATTCCTCGAGGCAAAAGATGTAAAGGTTCTCCGCGTTGCAAATCACCTTCTAAATGATAATATTTCTCCCCTTCCAGAGCCGCTTTTATATGTTCTGTAAGTGCAGATTTTCCTGCGCCAACAGGGCCCATAAAAAGTAAAACCTGTCTACTCTCTTCCCCTCGCATTGTTGCAGATTTTAGAAATCTCATGAGATTGGCAATTACTCTTTCCATTCCAAAAAATTCTTTCTGAAAATATTCGTAAATTTTTATATTGTCTCCATCGAATAATTTATGATGACGAGGATCTGAAGAACTCATCATTTCTATTCCATGAGATGATATAACGTTATAGAGTCTTTTGTGAGCTAATTGCACAACATCTGGCTTTTTAGATATAACATCCAGATAATTTAAAAAAGTTCCTTCAAATTTTTCATTTTTATTTGTGTTTCTTTGTTTTTCTATTATTTTTAAGAAATCATGTTTTGCCATGTTACCCTCTATATCTAATTATAATTAGATTTCCCATGGTTCATCTTCAATAACTGTTGTCAATTTAACAACGTCTCCCCATAAATTACTTACATGTAATATTACTTCATCGGCATAATTAAGATCCAAATCTCTACCATCGTGTTGATGTCTTAAAGATAAAATATTTCCATCCTCAATCTCATGTACATAAATTTTAGGTACAGAATTTGCACCTACATTTTTTAATAAGGAATTCTTAATTAGTTTCCATCCATCATCATCCGAAATTTCAGCTATGGTATATGTTCCCTTTTTATTGATAAATGAAAATAGATTTAAATCCTCGCAGTCTTCTTGAGTTAAATATTGTCTTAAAAANGCTTCATCATGNGCACANTCTCNTGCAATAAAACATTCNTCNATNCCATACCGTTCTTCTATTTTATTAAAAAGATGAAACCCTAAATGGTAAGGATTGATTCCCCCGATGTGGGGTCTTACCACCTGGTTGTGACTCTTGATAAAAGGAATATGTAAATTTTGAGGTAAATCTAATTCATGCATAAGTTTATAATGCCAAAAGCATGCCCACCCCTCATTCATAATTTTGGTTTGCATTTGAGGTAAAAAGTATCTAGCTTCATCTCTTACAATTTCAATAAGATCTTCTTGCCAATCATCCATTCGAATGGCATGTTCAATAATGAAAGCTAATAAATCATGATCTGACTCTAAGGGTATTTTCTCTAAATCAAAATCAGTATAATTCCCTGTTTCATCATTTTTAACTAGATTGATATATTTTTCTCTAGTTTCTTCATGTGATGGTCTTTCATAAGGAAAACTAGGAACCTGAAATTGTACTGCATGTGCAGCATCTAAGATATTTTCTACTGCTTCAACTCCAATACTTGGATCTTCAATATAAGACTGGATTCGTTTTTTTGCATTACGAAATCTAGCGACAATGGAGTCTGGTCTAGTGTTTTCAAACATTCTATTATTTTTAAAAAAATCCGAATGCCCAACACAATGACACATAATAAGAATTTGAAGGTAGAATGGATTTTCCCGCATTAAATAAGAAATTGAAGGATCGGAATTAATGATTAATTCATAAGGNAAACCCTCAGCTCCGGCATTATACATTTGATGGGTCCTTTCAAAGCTCTTTCCATATGACCAGTGTGAATAGTGCGTTGGCATGCCATGATAAGCCATGTTACCAATCATTTCATAATAATCGCATGTCTCATAGACAATTGGGTACCAGTCTAACCCATGCTTTTTTGCCAATTCACATATTTCATCATCATATGATGATAAGTCTTCTAGGCTCCAATCATTCATTCAATTTTCCTCCGAATATTTTTCGAAATGCCGGCCATACATCTTCCTTTTGAAAGATTTCAACAATTTTAAAATTTTTNTCGACCAGTGGAGTAAAGTTTTTGTGCAAACTAGAACCGCCTGAAGAAATCCAGCTTTTCTTTTCTCTCTGGGGCTCTATTTCACAGTAAGAATAAAGCCGGCAATATTGCTTTAAAATAATTGCGGCTTCATTGCATGCAGATTCATCCTGAGGCCAATTATCTCCATCTGAACATTGAAAACAATATATGTTCCACATGTCAGGATGAAATCGTTCACCAATAATCTCTATTGTTTTCTGTAATGCTGAAGATACTAATGTTCCCCCACCGGTGCCTCTTGTGAAGAACTGCTTTTCGTTTACTTCATATGCCGCCACGTCATGAGAAATAAACACTATTTCTATGTTTTGGTACCGATATCTCAAAAATTGATATATCAAAAAATAAAAACTTCTTGCAAGAAATTTTTTATCTTGCGTCATGGATCCGGAAATATCCATCATAAAAAAGATTACTGCATTACTAGATTCTTTAAATGATTTTTTGATATGATGATATTCCAAATCATCTTCATGGAATGTAAATCTATCATCATCATTGAATGATTCATGATGACGTTGAACGGCTGCCTTTCTTTTAATACGATTAATCGCAGTTTTCTTTTTGTCTAATCGGGGACGAATTCCTTTATTGCGATACCCATGCCGTTTAAACTTTTCAGATCGAATGACTTTAAATTTCTTTCTTTCCAATTCTGGTAATTCTAAATCATGAAATAAATATTCTGCTAGTTCATCCAGAGTTATTTCAACCTCATAATATTCAAGGCCCTTTTCGTTTCCAACTTGATCACCAGGTGATTGAGATTGTTGAGATTGCCCAACCGTCTGTCCTCGTTTAACACCTTTTCCAGGAGCAGACCCCACCTGAGAATTGGTTTCATTGTCTCCATAAATGAAACGATATTCTTTTATGCCTCGAACAGGAATACGTATTTTCTTTTTTCCCTCTTCTCCTATAATAGATTCTTCTGCTACAATATGATAAACGCCCTCACGAATAGCTTTCTCTATCTTTTGCTTGTGGCGCCGGCGATCTGATGCCGACCGGTCAGCTGAGGTTTTGTGTTCTTTAAAAGTAGACATTACATTATAAATATCATTTTTATAATTCGTATGTGTAGGATTTAATTAAAGATAATGATTTTTTGTGCCTGAATGATAAGAGGGCGTAGTCTGGGGTGCACTTTTTGAATTAACTCATCCCAACCTAACCATGAAACACCGTGATGTTCGTAGATGTTAGTTTGTGGATTCTTACAAATTATTGGGTCTTGAGATGTTTCACCAATAAAAACTGTAATGTGTCCACTTGAGATTGGTTGAAGCCCATATGGAAATCGAAGATCCGTTATACCGGCCTCCTCAGCTGTTTCTCTTAGGGCAGCATCAAAAATAGATTCCCCAGCCTCTATTTTTCCTTTAGGAATATCATATTTTCCATACAGCCTTAAACCTAATACTTTCAACCCCTCAGGAAATAATCGTGTCACAATGATTCCCGCGGCGGGGGTTTTCTTTTTTTTCTTTTTTTTTTCTAACAAAGTGTGTTGTATAAACTCCCGTAAATGTGTGCGTGGATTATCATCAACATTTATCAACGTATAATCAAATCTGACGCCCATTTGCTTGGCAACATTCTGAATTGCATTAATATTTTTATGGTTATCTTCGTATACATGTACATTATCATAATTACCTGTACCCAAACGCTTGATTGCATATGCAGCTTTAGCCGAGGGATTTGAATTACCTACTGCAATTATGGGAATGTCAATTTTTAATCCCTGATCCTTTAAAAACTGTCGTACGGGGCCGGCGGAACTTCTGGCAGTTAAAATAATAACATTACGAGGACCTAGACTTTGAGCTACTTTCTGTAACCTTTTAAAGGTACTTGAGATTGTCTGCCCGCCCGGGGGATAAATTTCGAATTGTGAAAAATCAAACTCATCGCCGGGCCTTTCTTTATATCGAGCAAATTCTGCACTATTTAATTGACTTAAAGTACCATCTAGATGATAAATTATTACCTGAGCATCAGACTTGATTAAAGTATCATCGAAATCGAATATATAAAGTGTTCTATTCATAAGTTGGTAGNNAGCTAAATTCTATAGTTTTTATAAATACTGGCTAACTGGATATACCTTCTACTTGATTAAAGACACAATCAATGATGGCATGAGGGGTCATGTGTTTTTCATAAAGATCAATCATCCCATTTTTGGTTTCCTCATACACTTCAGGGTTTTCCAAAAGTTCTTTGATATCTTTGGTAGGTACATCTTTCATAAACTCTGAACAAATAATATTAGAGCTTCTCGTAACACTATCCAAGTAGGAACATTCCGGAATAATTGAGGGAATTCCTAACATCATACACTCATATATGCTATGCCGGGGTCCTACTCCATGAGGTTGGAATTGCATCTTGGATTCTAAATATAGATTCAAACATTCTTGAGTAGATTTTCCATGAAACATGTCAATAGAAAAATGTTCACTTAGTTTATCAACAAAATATTTACGTTGTGGATAGGGGACGTCAGTTTGTTCCCGGCTAGCATCGGGAGGTGCATGCTTTAACCAATCCAGCTGGGGAGGATAAACGGGATACTTATATGTCTCGTCCGTATAATTTGCAAGAGGGCGTCGATATCCTTCATTCTCTCGAAGGCTACCAAGAAATGTTATATCAGATTTTTTGCTGGAAAAACAATTATGCTTTCTAAGTTCTTTTCTATGAGGATAGAATGCATAATAAAATTCCATGTAAGACCATTTTGGGCACGTGATGACGACGCCATTATTCTCAGCAGCAAGATCGATAATGTTCTTACATTTAGTGGAAGAAAAATTGGGCTTAACATAAAAGAACGGTTTGTTTCCAAACTTTTCTAAAATCTGATAAAGAATTACGCAGCTCTCCACCGGAGACGCGCTATCTAAAACCCCATCGCGATATTCCCAGTAGACGTTGAATGTTTTTCCGATAAAAGCAATAAGGGGGCTTTTTTCTAGAATTTTTTCATTTCTATAAAACGTTTTACAATATTTGGAGATATAATCATCTTGAAAAAGAAAATTGAAACGATGCTGACCGTAGATTAGGTCAAAATAATTTGAAAGTTTAGGCATTATTAATGATCCGTTAATTTTTTAAGCATTGTTGAAACTCTTTATTAAATAATGACTTGTTCCTATTATAAAATTTATCCCAGTCAGAATCAAGAATATAGGTAACGGCATGATCAGATTCACTGCGCACACTTCTTCCAGCTGCCTGCATAATCGTCTTTGCAGTCTGCAGCGGATACCACCACTTCCACTTATTCATTTTCTTACGAATTAGTTTATCCCCTAAGTACGGATAAGGAATCTTACAGATAATTTGAAATCGACTAATGTCATCTTTTAAATCGACTCCTTCCGTCATAGAAGGAGACAGTAAGACGGTTGACGTTTTGGATTTTTTATGTTTCTGTAAAACTTCATCCCTGTTTTGGCTATTGTGAATCAGTAATCGCCTAGACTTAAGAGATGATTTTAGATATTTTGCAATCCGAAATGTATGACAGTGAATGATCCCTTTTTCTCTGGGATGATTGTCAAGTATTTCCTGTACAGCCATGGCTAATTTTGGAAGTGTGTTTTCTATTTTTTGTGATGCCATGCTTCCAATCCCAAAAGAAAATATCGGTCGGTTTTGTATTGGAAACGGAGAAGGGATTGATATAAATTCAGTTTGTGATATATCAATTCCAAGCATTGTACAGAAGGCNTCATGGTCTAATATTGTTGCTGACATCATAATTACGTTCTTGCCTAACCGAAACAGCATATCTTCGGCGTACGGAGCGACATCAATCGGTTTGAATTCAATCTTTCGACCTGATTTACCATCTGGAGGCACCAAATTACAGATCCAATTGTTCTTATCATATAATTCTAGAAACCGCCGGAGTTTACACGTGTGTTTATCCAATAGGTCAAATTGTTTGGCAATCGTGGTAAATTCCTTAAGCTTATCCTTGAGACTCACATATTTTTCCAGCATATCCTCTATATGCATAATATGTCGGTGTAATTTAGGGGCATAAATTTCTTGAATCCATTTGATGGCCTGAGATTGTGTTTTTAATTCTGGCATTTGAAGT
Source organism: archaeon (assembly GCA_002688965.1). The sequence goes on from NZEE01000040.1 coordinate 10,612, forward strand.
TTGAGTGCATGTCTGGCAAACCGCTCTGTTATCGTCACCTCAATAAACTTAGATAACTCTCCAGCAGTATTGTGTGCTTCATCAATAACCAAAACACTGCGGGGGGTTATCTTACCGGAATATGTTGTCTCAGCAAGGAAATAAGAAAAATTAGTTACACTCTCTTTAGATTTAAGAAATTCATCTTTAGCTTGTTTATATACACATCCAAACATGCATGCTTTAAAAAATGCCGAATCTTTTTCTGCAGTGCGTATTGCTCTCAAACTTTCCGCACATGAATTTTTTTTCATGTAATTACACGTATAATTTGAAGATGATTTAAGGGATTTCATTGGAATAAAATCATGTGCATACTGTTCCTGAAGAATTTTTTGTGTGGTTAAAAAATATGCCCCCGATCCATATGTACCAGGTTGTGCTATGTGTTCTTCCAAATATCGGGCAACTGTTAACCCAATGGCACTCTTTCCAACTCCGGTACCTGCTTCAATAATAACAAATCGTTTTTTCTTCTTTGTGAATGCATCAATTGCAAAATCAATTGCTTCAACTTGATTTGTGCGAGTTTTATCATGCGGAAAGTATTCGTTCCAGTCTAACATATGTATCCCTCCTGATAAATTATATGGAATTTAATCACTTTGTATTGATAATTGAAAACACGCCAGACCATTATAATGGTTACATGCATAATCAATCAAAGTTTCAAAAATGAATAATTACCTATTTAAATGTATGCAGCAGAAATTAGTTAAATCACGATCCCCTCGATCCTCCTCAAAATTCTTATATACGTTAATTTGTATTTTTATCATTTTTTGTTCTTGTGCATGCTATAGTGGTTGCTATCCTAAGCACAATACAGATTTTCGGAGTAGTCAGAGGGAATCATTTGTTTTGGTATTAGTCTCTTTTGAAGGCACTGCACAAAAATGTTTAGCCTCTGAACGACTCTGTACTACTATACCCATTCCTGATAAGACCTGGAAAATGAACATAAAGGGATCCGGTGTGGTTTTTACTCATGTTAATGGTGAAACATATATCTTGACTGCTGGTCATGTTTGTTCACAAGACGTACCAAAAAAAATATCATTTAAAAAAGTTCCATTTGCGCTCGAAATAGAAACAAAAATTAAATTTTATGATATATGGGGAAATTCTCATGAGGGAAATATAATTCATGTCGATCATGAGAATGACATATGTTTGGTAAAGTCTCCAGGAGAATGGGCAAGATCGGTGAATATAGCTAATTCAATGCCACTCCCAGGTGAGCGTGTGTTTAATATTGCTGCGCCTTTTGGAATATATGCTCCTGGAATGGTTCCTATCTTCGAGGGTTTGTATTGTGGTTCTGATTCTGCAAAGAATGAATTTTATAGTATTCCCACCAAACCTGGAAGCTCTGGATCCCCGGTTTTCAATAACAATGGTGAGCTAATAAGCTTGATTCATTCATCTTCGATTATGCTTGAAAGTTTGGGTTTGGGTTGTGCATTAGAAAATTTACAGGAAATTATTAAAGCATACATTCCAAAACCAGTTAGTCATCAACCCAACAGTTCTTATAATCATTATTAACATCAATAAGGATCTTTTTATCCATAAAGCTTGGCTCTGGCTAATTTGAGTTTTCGCTGTTGGTCTTTAGTAGGATCGTAAATAATATCATCAAAGCTTCCTAGCCGAAAACTACCACACATTTCACAGAAAAAACCAAAGTAATCTCCCCCGTCCTTTTGTTTCATATGAAAACTATTGATTTTTCCATAACTTAACTTATTATCCGGATACCGATGAACAAATACCTTGTCGCCCATTTTGATACCGTGATGTTCTTCGAGGGGAACCTCATCATTTTTTTTAGCCTTTTTCTTTCTCACCATTTTCGTTACCTCCGAACGTTGTCTGTTCCCCGTCTTGAAACGTTATTATTGTGCTGTTGGC
>NZEE01000041.1:0-3519 GCA_002688965.1 archaeon
CGGACAGCTAGCAGCTTTTAATGATAGTTGCGAACTAGCTGAACATACACATCACGAGATTGTGGATATAGCCGTTATGATAGCCTCGGGTGATTTAGATCACCCAAATCTTCAAAGTAAGATTTTGAAGACACAATTAAATGAATAATAATTTTAAAAATTAAAAAAAATGAGTACAAGAAATATGACAACCGATGTCTTAGTACCTTTTGTAAATGCAGCTATAGCAGCAGATGCTAATGTTGCTACATTTGTAGGTTCTGGGACTGTTGGTGAAATATATGCGTATGATACTGATACCAATTTAACTGTTGGTGATACTAGTGCTGTAGTTGGGCCTGATATCCCAAGATCAGTTACTTGGTGTGTTAAGTATACAGACGAAGATGGGAATGCTGCTATTAAAAAAAGTAGTCCAATTCCTACTAAATGTATCAGATCTGTCCGTTATCAAGCGGGTGGAGCTGGTACAGCAAAAGTTATGACTGTTAGTGCTTTTGGCAATATCGATTGTGAAACAGAGTATTGTTTAAAAGTGAGATATGAATCTCCAGAAATTGCTAAAACATATGGTTATCAAGATATGGTTAAGACCTATTCTTATGTAACTAGATGTTGTGGCACTGCATGTGGGTGTCCTGATGGAGCTGCATGGGATGTTGCAATGGGATTAGCTGAACAGTTAAATGGTGATTTAGATTCAAATATGAATGCTAAAGGTAAAACTATTGATACTGCAACTGTTAACTGTACAGAAGCTGTTGCTACTAATTATGAAATGACTAATGCTACAACTGTAACTAAAGGTTCAAATGTTGCAAATGTTGGTACTGCGGTAACCCATGAAGGAGCTGGTTCTGCAGCTACTGTTGTTGTTGGTGATTTTGTTAGATTTGATATTAGTGCAATTGATGATGCTGTAACTACAACTGGAACATCAGATGTATTTAGAGTAGAAGCTGTAGATACAACTGCATTAACTATGACTTTAGATAGACCATGGCCACACTCTACTTTAACTTTTGATGCTGCTGATAATTCTGGTACACAAGTTATACTTAAAGCAACAGGTGAAGCTTTAGCTGATTCAGCCTGGACTTTATATATTAATGGTGGTGTACAACAAAATCCTTCTGGTGGTAATAATGTAAATTATATTCCATCTTATGTGCCAGATCTTTATGTAGGATTATCATGTAATTTAGATTGTAATGCAACTCTTACTACTAGTACAAATGTGGCACAACCTGAAGGTTATGGTGTTGGTATCCAACAAATGGAAATTAATGCTTCTAGAGCACATAAACCTTATTCAGGAGCTACAATTCAAGACCAACCAAAATCTGGTTATGATTATTTTGTAGGAACAGGAACTACGCAAACTACTGCTTACTTCAATCAATTAATTGTTGATTATACTGATTGTGGTCATGAATCTGCAGAATTAGCAGTTTTCTCTAGAAAGAGATTAATTATTGCTATGGATGCAGGTGATACTACTTTAATCGGAGCAGCTAGTGCTGATGCGTCAAGTGATACTGATGATGATGTTATTTCTTGGTGGGCAAGCTTATGTGATACCTTAGCTATTGACCTCGAAATGGAGATGCTTGATATGGATGCAACAACTAGCTAATAGTTAGTTATTTCAGATATTAAGAGAGCGAGGGATTTATTCCCTCCCTCTTTTATCTGTTTAAAAATTTATATTAATGGATCGAGTTCTCTGTGTTCTTCAGGCCTACGCTGCACAAATAATATTAGATTGTGATAGATGTAATGAGGAGTTTCTAAGAAAGTTTTTAGAAGCTCATGCTTTATATAGATCTGTTGTTATTGCCATAAGTGAAGGTTGTGATCAGGTACAAATAGATAATGTTACTAAGACATTAGAAAATTATGTACTTACTATGGAATGTAGAGCTTGTGGTAATTGTTGATGATTTATGTCTGTAACTAATAAATTTCCAAATTCTTCTAGTACTTTTGTAACTACAGCAGATACTTCTCGGCATTTAATTGCTCCTGCTCAAGATTGTAGTGGATTTTTACTTGTGTTAAGTTTACATCAAATTTTAGATGGACAAGATCCAAATCAAATAACTAATATGTCTATCACTTTAGATGTAATACAGCATAGTGATGGAAGTACAACAATATATACTGATGATACAGATTATGATATAGATTATTATAATGATGAGCTTATATATGGAGTTTTTATTACTCATGCTTTTACTAGTGGTTATTATACTATAAGGTATAAAGTATCTGGAGATAATATTGATACTATATATGTAGATAAAAAAATAAAAGTAGATTGTAATTGTTGTTTAAATAATGCATTAAAGAAATTACATTCTTTAGAATGTAATGAATGTGATGATGAATATAGAAGAAACTTTTTAAAAGTTTATGCTTTAAGTAAAGCAATTGAGTTTGCACCTCATAATACTAATAAAACTATGGTAGTTAGAGCTATTAAACTGAGAGATGCTTTATGTAATAAATTATGTAATTGTAAAGATTGTTAAGATATGGCATTAGACAGAGACAGAGATAGATATCATTTATGGATTAATTGTCTAGGTTCTCAAAATCAATTTAGTATAATTGATCCGCAGATGAACTCGGCTCAAACTGCTGTAAATTCAGAAAATTTTTGGATTTCTGTAGGTTCTCCAGCAGTAGGAAAAGTTATAGATATGTGGCCTGGTGGTGGTGGAACTCATACTTGTATGATGTATATGGGAACATCTCCCTCTAATCCTGGATTTTGGGCTAATTATTTCACTTCATGGTATCAGGGTACGTTTACTGAATGTTTTAAATGTAGAGGTCCTTCTCGCCCAGAAGAAAAACATTATAAATGGGCATATTGTCAAGACGATTTAAATGAATTTAATGTAATTGAAGCTGGTTCTGCAGCATATTCATCACTTCTTACATATGGTTGGTTGATATCTGTAGGCTCTCCTTCTATAGGAGAGGTAGTTAAGATTGCGTTAGGAGGAGGAAAATTTGATTGTCTTGTATATAAAGGTGTTGATATAGCTCCTCTTAAAGCCTATCAAGCTCTTCCTTCTGCAGGATTTAGTTCATATCTAGATTGTACATCTTGTGAAACTATTTATGGTTGTACCGATCTTTTAGCAACAAATTACAATCCATTAGCTATAATAGATGATGGAAGTTGTGTTTATACTCCTTTAGCTAAGGGTTGTACTGATCCTAGTGCTATAAATGGTACATATAATTCTTTAGCTACAGCAGATTGTGATGGTAATGCTATAGGAAGTGTTGCATATACTAATTTAGGACCTTATGGAGATGTTACTTGTTGTGATTATCCAACTGTTGTTCCAGGATGTACAAATCCATCAGCATGTAATTATAATCCTGCTGCTACAGTAGATGATGGTTCTTGTTGTGATTATTTAGGATGTATGGATTCAACCGCTCTTAATTATGATCCNNNTGCTTGTTGTGATGANGGTTCTTGTNTNTATCCANCAGGTG
>NZEE01000041.1:3525-7481 GCA_002688965.1 archaeon
TNNNTGGTTGTANNGATCCNNTAGCTNNNAATTANNATCCNTTNGCTACTNNTAGATGATGGNTCTTGTAAATATCCATGTATTCCAGAAAGTTNTTATNNTNNTAATNNTGATCCNACAGATCCAGATACTCCANATCCTTGTNCTATATTACAAGTAGCTAATCANTGGTCTAATAANNTTAGTNTAGGAACAATAGATTGTAGNCCNGAATTAATGAATGATTTNATAATGATAATAGCATTAAATGATATGCTTGANGAAATAATTTAATTATGGCAGTAATAGGAGATAATGTANNNAATGGTTTTGTATATTGGGTAGATCCAGCGGATTCTAATCATGTTAAGATTGCTCATTATATGCATACTGGTATTATACAAAGTACATTAGGACTCCATAATACTACTCCAACTATATCAGGAAGTACTACTCTAGCTCTTAATGGAAATACACAAACTAATATATGGGGATGTGCTGATATTTTAGATGCTCCTAATACTACTAATATTAATACAGGGCAGACGTATTCTGTAGAGAGTCATTTAGATGGTGTAGAAAATACTTTAGGTATGATTCATCATTGGATAAATGGATATGGACAAACTGGGCCTTTTAATAATCATACAGATCCTAATTGCAGTTTTTATGGAATTGTTAGAAAATTTTTACTTCAAATTCCTGCCTTCTATAATGATATTTATACGCACCCTACTGTTTATAGTGGACAGCCAAAAGGTTATCAGGTGGGATTGCAAAGTTATTGGACTGCTGGTGTTGGAAATTACCATTGGTATATACCTGCTATAGATGAATTAGTAGAGGTAGTAAGTAATTTAGGGCAAGTTAGTGCTAATAATTATGGCCATAATGCAATTGAATATGTTTATCCTTCTTCTACTCAAGTATCACTTGATGAAGCTATTAATGGTTGTTTTGATTTAGATAATAATAATCTTAGTGATTATAAATATGGTATAGCACCTACTCAAGAAAAAAATGTATGGGGAGTTCGTACTTATGGTAATCCAGTAACTGGCTTAAATCCTTTTCATCAAACTGCTATTTTACCTAAAGAAATATGGACACAATTTATTGCAGTAAGAGAATATCAAATTATTCCTGATACTTATAATTGTACTAATGGAGTGTGTAGTCTTAATACACAAGGAACAGGAACGTATCCTTCTTTAGCATCTTGTCAAGCTGCTTGTATTCCAATAAGTTGTATTACATTTCCTGTATGTGATACTGCAGCAGTTACTAATGTTAGTGTTACTGGTGCAAATGATGGTGAAGTAACATTACCTTTTCATTATGAGGATGGTAGTGGACCAATAGCATCTCCTATTTCTGTTTCATTTCCGTTAACTTATGAATTATTTGTAGATGTTAGTGGTACTTGGAATACAATAGGAGGACCTCAATTGCTAACTAGTAGTTCACAAACGTCTTTTAGTTATGTATCTCTTAGTCCAGGATCTTATAAACATGTAATAACAGATAATGAAACATGTACTTGTGATCATTATTTTACAATAACTGAACCTAATGATCCTTGTTCAGGAGTTAATATAACAGAAATATTAGCAATTATTAATAAACCTGGTTGTACAGGAAATNTTAATGGAGGACTTGTTAATGTTAATTTACTTGGAGGAACAGCTCCTTATAATATAACTGTTAATACAGTTCCTGCATGTTTTAATCCATATGCATTATCATATTCTAATAATGGAGTTTTTTCTATAAATAATATATGTATAGGAACTTATGTATATAATGTAGTAGATGATATAGGTTGTCAGACTCAATTTTCTTTTAATGTAACGTGTGAAAGTTGTGATATTCACTTATCAGGATCTATAATAAATCCTCGATGTTTTGGAGATGATAATCCTGTAGGAGGTTATGATGCTAATGTATGGACACCTAATAGTTCTACTTTTTCATATGAGTTAACTGGTAATTTAGGGTCTACTTTGACTACAATAGGTGGACAATTAAGTGCTTATACTTTTGGGGCATTAGTTCCAGATTCTTATACTTTAATTGCAACAGATGATACGACTTTGTGTACANCTACTATAACTTTTACTATAGCTACNCCTCCTCCTATGATAGTTTCTGGGATTGTATCTAATGTAAGTATGTTTGGATTATCTGATGGTTCTATATCTATAACTATATCAGGAGGTATGAGTCCATATAATTATATTTGGAGTAATGGAGCTACTACACAAAATATAACTAATCTTATTGCAGGCACTTATACAGTTTTTGTTACAGATATGAGTGGTTGTGTAGTAGAACAAACATTTACAATAAAAGAACCAGAATGTAATTTATTTATAGCAGGATCTGTTACAGGATCTTCATCTGGTACTGTAGATACAACTACAACTGCAACGGCTACTATAGATGTAGATTCTTCTACTGTAGCTAATTATGATGGTAAAAGATTTTTGATAGATATACCTGATGGTTCAGGAAGTTTCGGATATTATGAAGTGTGGTTTGATGCTACAGGATCTACTACAGCACCTACTGCTGTTACTGGATATACTCAAATAGAGATTGATATTAGTTCTGCAACAACTGTTTCTGGTATTGCTACACAAATAAAAGATGCATTAAATTTAAATACATCTAATCTTACGGCTACTGTTAGTTCAGATATTGTAAGTATTACTTTTGATAATACAGGTACTGCAGCATTAGATCATGCGAGTACTAATGGTACTACTAGTTCTGAATTAAATATATCTTTAACTCAACAAACTGGTAATGATGGTTCTATTAATTTATATACACCTTTAGGAGGATCACCTCCTTATACTTATAGTTGGGTAGGTCCTAATGGGTATATTTCAACAAGTCAAGATATTAGTAGTTTATCTGTAGGTTTATATACAGTAACTGTTTGTGATAGTTTAGGATGTTGTGAAGATGCTACTTTTTTATTAATGCCTGGAGATTGTATAACTAGTGATGAGGCAGATGATGCAGTTGATTATTTAAATTCTTTATTAGATAGATGTGGTTGTGATTTAGATCCTTGTAAAGATGCTAGTGTGTTATTAACGAGTCAACAATCTAGATCTAGTACTCAAATATATGATACATATGTTTCAATAGGTAATATTTCTTATACTGCTAGTAAGGCAAATAATTTTAGTAATTCTGAGTTTAAGAGAGTTCCTAAAATTAGTAAAGAATTAGAAGCTATTATTAAAAGTCCTTCTTTTAAAAAAGAACATGTTAATCAGGTACAATTATTAGAAAAGGCGGCAATATTAGCTGATCAAAATGAAGTTGAAGGATTTGTAGAGTATGTTAAATATACTGTAGATACGGGATTAACTAATACATATAATGTTTTAATAGTAGCTAATGAACGTTTTAAAAATCCTTTATTAGAAATAGAAGCAAATCAAGTTACACAATTAAATGAAAAAGAAATATTACATTTAACTGAGAGAGTTCTAGAACAAGATAAGGATTCTAAGGTTATTAATATTCCTATAACTACTGATGAGGATGTTATATATCCAGAATCTTCTGATTCTGCAGATAGTGATAGTGATTGTGCTGATTGTGGCGGAGATGATGGTAGTGATGACGGAGGAGGATCAGAATAAATATTTATAAAAAATAGATTAGTTGTTATGAGAATGACAAATGAACAATTACATAATGAAATTGTAGAATTGAAGGAGGATGTAAGGGAAATTAAAAGAAGACTTTTAGATCCTGATATAGGAACTATTTCAAAAGTAAATAAAAATACAATCTTTAGAAAAAGTACAGGAAAAGTATTATGGTCTTTATGGATAACAGTACTTGGTATATTAACTAAAATTATATTTTGGGATTAACTTATAGTAAAAGAATTAAAATAATTAAGTATGAATAGGATATGTAGAAGAAATTTTGTATATTTACAATACTTTAAA
>NZEE01000042.1 GCA_002688965.1 archaeon
AGTATTTGTATATTCTTTACTACATGGACACACGGTTGTTTCACAAGGAGAACATGAAGATGTAGCACCCGTATTTCCTATAGCACCAGCAGTAAATGTATAATCAAATCCAAATCTTTCGGCCATATCAATACATTTATAACATTTTGATTTTGTTGAATGATATAAATCTCCAGGAGCAAATGTAATACCTTCTATACTATTAAAATCGGATACACTATAATACAAACAGCATGTACCGCAGTCAGATTCTTTACCAGCACCACAAATTCTCCTTGCATTTGATGTACGAGTAGCAGTTTGTGATGTAGGACTGTAATCAGCCTCACTCGGAACTGGCATCCAATCACTAGTTAAAAATTGTTCCGAATCCCATTCTACTTTATATAAAGCAAGCCAAGAATAATTGTCACTGTATGTTTTAATTCCAGTTAGATGAGTAGGTGCTTTTGTAGAACCAGACTTACCTCTACGGTCTATTCTATTTAACTTTATATTATCGCTAATGCACAAATATACCATATTGATTGAAGGATTTAATACATAAAAATTTCCGAACCCATCATCTTGACCACTCGATTTCCACGGGTGGTATGCTGTTCCTGATACCCAATCTTTTCTAGGAACTACAAGGGAGACATCATTTTTTCCAATTCTACGCACAACACTGATGCGATTCCACATTTCAGCATCTTCCCATGCGTTGTTACCCTCCCCTGTCTTGTTTTTTCCTTGATTTGATAGTTCAGATGCACCACCCAGAAAAAATGAATAAAAATTAGGAACACCATTAGCATATGTGCCGATAGAATTATAAAAAAGTGTTGCTGTGTCAACTCCTAATTTTGTAGATTTTCTTTGTACCGTCATTTAATTTCCTCTGTTTTCATTATATGTATATATTTATGCCGTACATCCAGCAAGTGTTCCGTGACAATGAGTAACTCCTGCGTTTGGACTTGAGCCAGGTGAAGTTAACCAATAAAATTGATTTAATTTAATATCACCAAATTCTGTTCCAGTAATTCCATCGTATGTCCAATCTGGATATACATGTATTGGTTTTGCTCCAAGTGAAACTCCATTGTGTACGAAATGTCCTGCGATATCACCGTAACCACTTACACCTTCCATAGCAAAAGAAATTCCATCTATTTCCCAACCAGTAGAAACTCCAGTTCCTTCATCAATCAGTTGGTGCATATCACCACCAAATGTGATACCAGCACCTTGCATATAATAGAAAGAACCCGATTCTTGGTCCCAACGAATAGAAGAATAATAATCAGCAAATCCAACTGTATCATCTCCCATCGTTGCACCCATACCACCCTGACAACCACTACAACCAGCAATAGACGAATCAGAATTTAGTTTATACGCATAATAATTGCTTATTTTAGGCATCACAAATGTTTCGCCCTCAGTTGTCTCTCCACCAGGTGGAATGTAATCATCCATTGTTTTTTCGTATATAACCTTCAAACCAGCAGGATGCAAAAGTTCTTCCAATGCATCTTGATACGGAATAACAGTACCATCCTCGAATTCATCTTTTACTAATGGTGTTGAAATTAAATACGAAAAGTCCTGTATCCAATCACTGTCTTGGAATAAAGAACCATTTAGATGACTTCCACCCAAATGTTGAAGAGCTTCGTAATCTCCAGTATGACCTAAATCTGCTGGAGGATTCCACCCCTCAAATCTACCACCATTTAATCGAAGCATGTGTGTTTTGGGATATGAAAAATCTATTCCACCACTAACACCATAAAGAGTTTCAAAGAAATATCTATATGCTTCTTCATTACTTTTTCTTTGGTAAAATTCTTGTCTAATTCCTTTAATAAAATCTTTTACTTCCGATTCTTCAATTCCTGGACCAGTATATCCAGCCGTAACACCAACCATATTTTCAGGAAATCCTGATGCATATGCTCTCATATAAAATTTTAAAATTTCTTTTGGAGCAGTGTCAATATCTGCTAAACTATCCAATCCATCTATATCAAGTTCATATCCACTTTTATAACTATATAACCAATCATAATATGCTTGAACAAAATTTACAAAATCCGTTTCATCATTATTATGTTTTTCTATTAACCAAAGAGGAAAATTTTCCAATATATCAAATGTATTTGCAACTACACCATCGGTTTCAGGAAACCGACTCTCAATGTCGTCCTGTCTTAATCGACTTTTATATTCTTCATTCTTTGCTGTTTTCTTAAACCATAATGGCATATTTTTAGTTTCCTACTCCGCAATTACAGTAATATTTGGATTTATACGAAGTACCATATTTTCTGGAGAATTTAAAATTAATTTATTTTTAGGTTGCATGTATATACCATAATCTTGATTAGAAATATTCTTCATCTTAATAGTACCCTTCTCATAATTAACACTACCAACATTTTCAGAAACTATAACTTTTAGTCCATCTTGCACTCTATATGCAATAATAATACCACTAACATCTTCCAAATAAATTTCACTATCTGAAAGTGTATTATCTGAAATTGCATCAGTCCACACCGAATGACCCGAATCAGGAGATTCATCAATGGCATTAAAAAACTTTATTGTTCCCGTACTATTTATTTTTCTATTCAATTTCAAATTAAATGTAAAATTATCCTCACCAACTCTATATGCAGAATCTAAATTAATCAATCCATTTATAATAGATTGAATATTAAAATTATTATTAAATTTTAAAGTACCATATAAATTATCAATAAGAGCAATTGCTTGACTTCTCATTTGACTCATTGTTTTTTCTGTATCACCAACACTATATGCTATAAGTCCTTCTACTTCTGAATCATAATATTCAGCAGAAATATATTCTGGTAATATGGTAACACATGTTTTTTCCTTTAGTGCAGATATTGCTTGTGTAGCAGTATCTGATTCATCTCTATCTACTATAAGTGAAACAAACAATCTTCCATAGAATGGGGGGTCCATTTCTTCCCCACCCCATACTGTTGTAGTATCCGAAGCAAAACCGTGACCTGCAAGAACAGATTTACAATCTTCTTTTGTAATTGCTCGGTCTTGAGCGGCAAACCATTTGGGGGCCCAAAATCTAATAGCATCTAAATCTGGGTCGTTACGACCTTCAGATGATGAAGATATCATTACAATTTGATGATTGTCGTGCAAATCTTCGTCAGAATCATATAAATTATTATATTTAAATGAACTTACTCCATTTCCTTTTTCACCACTACTTATTAAATATTTTACTCTTATCGAACCAGGCTGTTTATTGTCGGGGATTTGTCCAATAGATGTGTCATATCCGGGAGCATCACCACCAAATACAATAAAGAATCCGTATTCACTTCTTTCTAACCAATATACTTTAGAACCAGAATCTAAATTATATTCAATATTAGATGCAAGTGTCCACTCTTCCCATTCATTTGTATTATCTTTTCTAACTTCAACAGTTATTGTAGACATATCAATATCTGTACCTGTTAAAAATATTTTATTATTTTCACCTAGAGTAACTTCTTTAGATACAAAAGTTTTCCCTTCATAAATAATTAAATTTCCTTTTCCTTGGTCGTCTAAATCATATTCTTCTTTTGTGTAAAACACATAAGAAACCCCATCACCATTTTGACCTATAAATGAAGAATATTTTGGAATATTTCTATATGCACCACCACTCAATATTCGTATTTCTGCGGAAGCAGAACTATATCCGGGAACAACATATCCTAAAGGTTTTACTAAAGAAATTAAAGATTGTGCTTTTTGGGCAGTATCTAAAAACATTTCGTTCGCAATCATATTAGAATAGTGTCCATAATATAAAGTATTATATGCTAAAATTTCTACAAGAGTTTGAAGAGCGGAAGCGTCAAAATCATAATCGTTTAATGCAACGGCAGAACCTGTTCTATTGGTTTTCATAAAATCAATAATACTTTGCTTTATATCTTCAAACTCAAGACTTCCTAATTGTATTTTAGAATTTGCCATTTTTTTCCTTTATCTTACTTTCTTGATTCCTACTGTAAGTGAATCTGTTGCAGTTTGTTCTCTTTTTTCATTCAATACAATATAATTAATAGTAATCGATACCGTATTAGCATCTATTTCAGAATCATCACCAAATTCCAAAGAATCAAAAATTACTCTGGGTTCAAACGCATCTATATGTTCTTCTAAATCCCGATTTATTGTGGCCATCACAATGGGTAAAGATAAATTTTGAAATAACAAATCATGTAAACCTATTCCAAATGATGGATTAAAAGGTCTTTCTCCTTTTCTCGTCATTACAAGATTTAATATAGATTGTTTAACAGAATTTAATTCTCGTCTAACAGCAACATCTCCAGTAAATTCATTTTTACTGAAAAATATATCAAAATCTGAATACCGTGACTGAGTTGCCATTTTTAGAATTCTCCTTATGTTATTTATAAGAATGCTTTAAGTATACGGTTTATAATACCAAAATCTTCTGGATTGATTGGAATACTATCTCTAATAAGTTTAAGAGACATTTCATGGTTGTTTGGTTCAATTAGGTGACTAATGCTTTCTATCATCCACACACCAGCACTAGATTTTTGGTTATATTTTAATATCAGAGGAATTGAGTTATCAATTTCTATTAAATCACCCGGTCTTAAACTTAAATTACCACTCACTACAGCATGTGCTTTTTGAGACTGTATTAAATTCATCTGTGCATTTCTATATAGTGGTGCATAATTTGGTGTAGACCAATATGTGGAATATGTTCTAATGTATTCGATATACTTGTGGAAGTTCTCTCCAATTCCTGGACAGGCACAACTATCTGGATTTTCTAAGTCACTCCAAATACACCCCAACCAATCTTCACCAAGATGTTCCGTAATTAAATTACAATGTCTTGCTTCGTTGAGAAGGTTACTTAATTCTGTAGGGGTTGGTTTTGTTGCAGTAGCACCCCGATATACTCCATTCACATCAGAACATTGCTTCGATGTATAATTTTCTTCACAACCAAAACTACCACAACATGAACCAGTTGACCCTTTGGGTATTAATTCCTGATTAGGACAATTACACCAAGGATAATTCTCTGGACAACCTGAACTAGAAACCGAACCTTCTGGATTTGCACAAGAATATTCTAAACACCTAGATGTATCTGAACCAGAACCAACTACAATAAATTGTGCCGCAAAATTTCTGTCAGGATTCCAATCTTCTTGAGATTGAATTTTAGAACCATCTGGCATAGTTACATTATATTTTTGAGGAGGTGTCATTATACCATATTGTGATTTTCCAGTTTGGTCTAATTTCCAAATATCTTCTTCTAAAAGATTTGGATGTTGTAATATCCATCTTTGATTAAATGCATTATTCCAACCTTCTCTAAAGTTCTCTCTAAAGAAATTTAATAATGAAGGATTAAAACCCTTTTCACTTTCCCAGTTCCATATTGGTAAACCATCTTCATCTAGTTCATCTTCAATAAACCAAGCACTTGGGTCAAAACCTTGGGTCTCTGCATCCCATATACCAGCGATTAATTTACCTATGTTTCTCCAATCGAAAGAAAAATCATACCAATCACCACTATACCATGTATATCCAGAACTTCCTGAAATTGGAAGTTGATGATTTGCATGTGATAAGAAATTAGGTTCTGATAAATTAATTAATTCATCTCTTTCTAAATCCATCATATCTGAAGATGATTCTGAACCCCAAGCAGTCATATGATATGTGAAGAATGGATTTATTGATGTTTGTATGTATGGGTCTGGATACAATTCAACATCTTTGATTAATGTACCATCATAAGAAGAATTATTTTTTACAGCAATATCAAAACCGTATGGGTCTTGACCCAATATATAAATTTGCTTATTAGAAGAGCCAGGAAATGGCATTTTATTAATGATGAGTATGTACGGAGAATAATATTCGTCCCCAGCATTTTTTGAAATTCCGTATGGAAATTTCTCTAAAAATTCTTCATTAATAGGTGTTTCAAATTCAACACGGACATAACTCGCTAATTCCCAAGATTTTATTATTGTGGGTTTAGAAGTTTCTGTATCTATAGCATAAATGTTCATTCTATTCATATATGCATCTTCATCCCAGTTAGGATAATTCTGTCCTGTAAATGGATTACTGAGACCAGGCGGATAATATACAATATTATAAAATGGTGGGAAATCTACAATACCTTCAATAAATGGGTCTTCTTGTTTCGGGTCATATGCATAGGGAGATACATAGGACCCTTCGGGGGCCCAATCAGCATCCGTTGATGAATATGGTATGTTACACGGATTAATTATATGGTCCTGGTATGGGTCATCAGGTTCAACACCTTCATTAAACACCGTTCTTCTGAATCCTATAGGTGAAGTATTCACAAATGGTTTTTCAATAAATGTTCTATCATACCAAGGATGTCCAAAATGAGTTGGAGTTAAATAATTTTCATCTTCAAATTCTTGCTCTTTAATATTAAATTTTCGAGGAAATGCTTCATATTGACTTCCTCTAATTGGTAATCTAGTGACACTTTTTACATTTATTAAATTTGTTTCATGACTTTCTTCAAGTAATTTTGGAGGTTTTGAAATTGGGAATGCTTTTCTGTTAACATATTGTCGATACATTTCTTCAATAACTGGTTGTCTTGATTCTATATTTTCTTTTAATATTTTAAAAGTATCTATTCTTCTTTNAATAAACTGTTTATGTTTATTACATTTGGTCACACACCCNACACAAGGCAAACCTAGTTCTACCNNACANCAGNNATCAGTATAGTGTCCAATCATATGGTCAANGNNGTGCCATTGCATCTGGTCTGNAAGNCCCATACATCTTGCCTCTTCCCACGGGTCAGACCCATACACACCCTGAGAAATTCTGCCACTGCTCATCAAANCACGCGCAACCACCGGAAGGCCTACAATGACTTGATAAACACTCAGGGGGTCCTATTGAATAAGATGGGTTGTAATTAATTGATTGACAACATGGATTATACTCCACCATCTCTCGAATATTATCAAATGCGGTAATATAATCATCTAACATACGAACAAGTCTATCGCTAGTCCACGGCCCCATCGTTTCCTCAATGTCGTCTATTAAATTAAAGAACTCTCCGATAGTTTGATTCCAATTAATGTCTGCTGTACCACCTGTAACTCCACCTGTAACTCCACCCGTAGTTCCATCTATGTTATAACTTAATGATAATCCATTAAACCCATTGTCAGTATTTGAAGCATCATAATTAACAATATCTGTAAATGCTCCAGCAGCATTTACACCACCACCAGATTGAAGAGCATCACTAGTAGGACCACCACCCTGTAAACAACAAACCGAACATTCATATGTGTCCCACCTTTGACGATTGTTCTTTTGTTCTAAATATTCGGCATATTTAGTTTGTGCTTCTTCTTTTATAGTTTTGTTAATTGTTTTAGCAATACCTATATCTAAATCTGTTTGGTCGAATGCAGATTGCCATAATTTAGTTTGGTGTTTTGGAGACAATTCTCCCATGATATCATATGTTTTTGTTTTTGGATTATTGAATTCTGGAGAGAAGTAACCATATAAATCATCATATTTTCTAACCAAACCAATTTTGTCTTTGACATCAGATGGTAAGAGGGGAAATGATTCAATGTGTGCCCATTTGTCTTGGTCTTCAAAATAATCATATTCAATTTTTTCCTTAACATGGGAAGAAGAAAAATCTACAAAATCATGATATGGGTCGGTGTAATCTGGTTTAAGTATTTCGTAATATGATTTGTATGTACCATTATTTAAATATTTAAGATGGTCTACCTCTGAAACAAAATTAAATTTATGTAATTCATTATTTTCAGTACTTTGCATCGATACCGAATATTTTACTTTGGGTTTCTTTCCAAAAATCTTTTCCCCAATAGATTCAAATAAATCTGAAATTTTATCTATAACACTCTGTCCACCCTGTTTGATGCCTTCATCACCAGTACGAATTAAAGAATCAATCGAACGAAAGTTCCACTTTCTTAAATCTTGCCAAAATAAATAGTTGACAGCGTAAGGATTAATCTTCGATACAGAATTCTCTGATAGGTTTTGCATTAAATTAATAATACTTAATGGATTTTTTGGTTTTGACCACGGATACATTAAATGCTCTGGTTTTAACCAAACACCATTAGTCGTATCTTCTATCACCATCTCTTCTTGAGAATATGCATTAAAATACTTATCTGCAAATGTTTCAACAAGTTCAGAAATATTTCCGATATAATCGTTTGAAGTATCATCGGATATGCCCAATAAATCTTTAAGAAACTCCGTAAGGTCTGTCATTACTCCAAATATATTATCTGATGGTGGTGCTAATGCGGTATTAAAATTATCTGTACTGTTTAGAAAATAGTATTCATATGAAGTAAAACTAATAATAATGTTTTTATCTTCACTTCCTAACATATCTACTGGAGTAGAGGATTCGCTTGCTTCGTCTGTAGTATTCAAAACATCGTGAATAAAAAAGTTTAAAACATGAGATGAATCATTAGTTCCAGGCGTATTCATCTCTATATAAAGTCTTTCCCCACCAATTGGATTAAATTCTTCTATCATAGGATGAGAACCATCCATAACCAGTGTTCCATCTACTGCTGGTGAAAACATTCCTTCATTAATTTGAATGTTTTTAAATAAGTATCTGCTATTGCCTTCTTCTTCTGGAAATACACGAAGCGAATCTTTATTTCCTGGCTTCCAAATAGTTATTTCACTAATGTTTATATCATTTTTATTTGTTTTTTGCTCTGGAGATGTGCTTTCAGTCATAATATATTAACCCTTGAATTCAATAATCCTAGTTGTTCCTCGTGGAACATTTCCTGTCATTAAAACTCTAAATTCATCATATAAATCCATAATCAGTTTAGGGTGAAGTAGTTTTATGTGTCTCTTTTTATAATTTTCTTCATATATGTCTTGCTCTAATGGTATTGCATCAAAACCAATTGGAAGATTACCGTCATAGATATACCTATATAAAATTGTTGTGTCTAATCCACAAAGTCCTTGATTACTATAGATTGGAGTATGGGGAACACCAGTAGCACCTGGTGGACCATCTGGTATGGGCCCTCCACCAGTAACTTGTGAAAATGGACTAATTTCCATATTTCCATATTTAAATTTACTCACACCTTTAATTAAATCCGTTTCTTTTTTTACTTGAAAATTAAGACTGTCTCCACTACACCCTGTAGCACTTGCTACAAGCATTGGAAATGCATCACTTGTTTTTCTGATATGAACTACTTCATCACCAGACTGAATAGCATAGTTTGCACCTTTTAGTTTTACATCTAATTTAAATAAATTTCCATCCCACGAATCTATGATGGCATAATTGCCAACTTCTGTTGTGACTCCATCGGGACATCCCTCATCACCCTGTGTACATACTTCTGCCTTTGCAATGATATCACCTTCTTGAAAATCTCTATTACCCTCATAAAAAAATAAACTAGAACCACTTAAAAATCCAGTGTCTCTAAATCTTCTTTGAATTTTATTTTGAGATTTCGGCCATTCACCCTCTACACTAAGAATATTATTGGAAAGTAAAACCACCCAAAACCAATTAGCATCACCATAAAACTCCCTTGCACACCTATCGGGTGTGAATCCATCAGGAACAACATAGTCAACAAATGAATCTAAAGAATTTAAAGTCTCTTCTGTAAATGCTATTCTTCTAAAGATATCTACCAGTTCAACAGTATCATATTCAAATTTTGGTAAATTTTGAAAATACATAATTACCTTGCACCAAATCCTGCCTTCATTCTAGAACGAGACATTAATTCATTTTGTTCCATGCTTCTTACATTTGGTTCTAGTTCAGTAAATGAAAGGTCAAGTTTAACAACTGAAGGTTTAGGTGTGTCTAGTCCAATAGCAGAAGGACCCCCCACTTCTCCTCCTTTATCAATATTAACTTGAGTCAATACACAATTTTGAGGATTCATGTCCCAATCTCTCATCCTTTGTCCGTTACCAACACTACTGTATACTCCTATACCCCAAAGTGGAGGGTGATACATTTTGCTCGTTCGCAATCCTCCTCTTGGATATGCTAATCGTTGAAATGTATCACATATGCCAGTAACTGCTTCTGCTTCCGTTGGACTTTTTGGCACCATCTCAAACTGATAATTAAAAGTTCTTAGTGCCACTCCATTGAAGATTGCTTCAGACAATTGAATATTCATTCTACCTACTTTTGTTTCTACTGCTTTTTTAATACCTCCAATGATTGGTACACTATCTACTATCCCCTCAAACCATCCCATTGCTTTTTCTTTGAGTGTTCCTAGTGTGTATGAACTTTCTGGAGATTCACCCTCTTTATAATTTATTTGGTTTGAAGTCTGTATTTGGTGTGGTAATGCTAACCATATATCATCTTGACCTGCCAGGATTGAACCAAGACCAATCCTTGCCGCTCTCGCATTTGCTTCTGATGTATATGAAAATGCTTTAAAATTAATCCAAAAAGGAATTTTATCCGCATCTGCAATCTCCCCCGATGGATATTGATTTGTCCTATTTTCTTGAAGGTGGTCAGAAACAAATTCAACGCCCTCGCTAACCTTGTCGATTCCTGAACTTAAAGCGTCTGTTGCTCCCGAAATCATGCTTGGAAAACCCATAAATACTCCTTTATCGATAATTAGTAGTTTCTATTCTATATATGTAATATAGAGGAATGCTTGTGGCATATAAAACAAAATATAAACCCAAAAACACTTCAAAATATATAGGAAACCCAGCAAACATAATTTGCCGTTCTTTGTGGGAACGGAGAGTGTGTAGATATTTAGACGAAAATTCAAATATAACTAGATGGGGCAGCGAGGAATTAGTAATTCCCTATTTTTCTCCTATAGATAAAAAAATGCACAGATATTATCCAGACTTTATTGCAGAGAAAGTTTCTAAAAATGGGTCGGCAGAAACAATGGTAATTGAAGTAAAACCAAAAAGACAAACAATAAAACCAGAAAAGAAGAAAAAGAAAGAAAAAACCTTTCTCAGAGAATGTATAACTTTTAGTATAAATGAAGCAAAGTGGAAAGCCGCTCAAAAACTATGCAAGGAAAATGAATGGAAATTTATTATTTTAACAGAAGATGATATTTTACCTTAACTCTTATAAATATATAAGAAGGAGTAATAATGCCAAGCACATCTAGTATAGCCAACATTCGGACATCATTAGAGAAAAAGGGATTACAATCACCCACCAGATATTCTGTACAGTTTCTGAATATTCCGGGTGGTGCCGATAGTCCACATGATGATGATTTTTATATACATTCTATTGCTATCCCCGGCAGAGAACTGTTACACCATGTTGATGAAATGTGGGGACCCCCCAGAATGGTGCCCATTAAACGAACATTTAATTCTGCTATTGTTATAAACTTTATAGTAGAACGATATTGGGACATGAGAAAGTTTTTTGAGGATTGGATGGACCAGTGTGTAAACCCAATCTCCAACTATCGCGGAAACTATATGCAAACTCATCAAACAAGAATGGTAATTTCGGCCCTGGATAAATCAACCGATGAACCAGTCATGGCAATGACTGTAAAAGAACCATACCCCCATACAATTATGCCGTTAAATATGGGACAAGACATGATAAGTGCATTTACAACCTTCCAAGTATCTTTTGCATATCGTGAATATATTATAACATAAAGGATTTAATATGACTAAATTATCAAGTCTTCTAACGGAGAAGACACCCAAATATGAATTGAAAATTCCCTCTACCGGTAAAATTGTAACTTACAGACCATTTTTAGTAAAAGAAGAAAAGATTTTATTAATTGCTCAAGAAAGTCAAAGCAATGAAGAAATTCTATTAGCAATTAGAGATATTGTTGAATCTTGTGTAGATGGTTTGACCGAGGTAGATAATATGCCAATCTTTGACATTGAATATATTTTTCTAAGAATACGGTCAAAGTCTGTAGGTGAACTTGTCACTCCTACTATTGTGTGTCCAGAAACAGAAGAAAGTGTTGAATTAGAAATTGACTTATTGTCAGTCGAACCAACAAAGGAAGAAAATCACACAAATAAGATACAAATATCAGATGATATTCTCGTAAAAATGAGATATCCCTCATTGGGTCTGCTTAGAAAAAGAAATTCTATGCTTGATATAAATGATTCTGCTTCTTTTTATGATTTAATAGTAGAATGTATAGATGAGATACACACAGAAAAAGAAGTAATCAAATCAAACGAAGTTTCTAAAAACGAAATAGCGTCCTTTGTAGATGTTATGAATAAATCACAATTTAATTCTTTGTTGGATTTTTTCCTTACTTCTCCAAGACTAGAATACACAACAAAATATACTACAAAGGATGGCGTAGAAAGGAGTATTACCCTGAGTGGATTGGGGGATTTTTTCGGCTAGCCCTTAGTCATATAGAACTAAGGGATTATTTTGTGATAACATTTCAATTAACACACCACCACAATTATAGTTTTGGTGAATTAGGTAATCTGATACCTTGGGAAAGAGATATATATCTTAACCAGATAAAGGCTTATATAGACGAAGAAAACAGAAAATTAGTAGAAAAGCAGGGTATGTTTAAATAGGAATATAAATGGAAAATAAAACCAACCAAAAAGAAGAGCATATTTCACAAATAGAAAGTAAGATAGGAGAATCCCCATTCTTAAACTATTATTCTAATTCTTTTGGTGATGAAAATGCCAAAATAAAAAAGAGTAATGATGTAGAATTATTACCAGAAAAAGAAAATAGAGAAATAAAAAATACTAACAAAGATAATAAAAGAAAAGATAAAAAAATAGAAATGGGTTCTTTTGATTTTAAATCAGAATTTGATAAAATGAAAAGAGATATGTTAACATCTCTTCGTGATAATTTAAATTTGAACATTCCAGAGGCCAAAGAAAATATAGAAAATCAATATAACGCTAATATAACTCGTGTATCAAAAAATTTCAACACCACGAAACCCACGACCATCAATAAAGAATATAATAATATTACAAATCCACTAACTATAAATAAAGACTATTCTCATATTGATAACAATACCTTTAATAAGAATATTAATAAATCTTATCCATTAAATAAAGTAATAAAAGATACAACAAATATAAAAAATGTATCAAATAAGATGAATAAGATTCAAAATTCAGTAGAAAATAGTATTATAAAAAGTATAAACAATAATAAAAATTATACTAAAGATACTACTAAAAATTATACTACTAAAGATACTACTAAAAATTATACTAAAGATACTACTAAAAATTATACTAAAGATACTAAAAATTATATTACAAAAAATGTATCATTAATTAACGAATTAAAACCAGAATCAGTACACAACGCATTAAACATCACTTCCACTAAATCGATTACTCCAAATCCCATTGCAAAAGAAAATATACCAAACATTATTCAGAATTTCAACACTGCCGGTAATCATCAACTTGTAAGACATGAAATTTATTCTAATCCACAACATTACATAGAGTCGATGCCAAATATAATTAAAGAAGAAAAAGAAACTCCAATTCTTCCCGGTTTAGCAGAAGGTGGATTAGTAAATAAACCAACAAAAACAGTTATTGCAGAAGCCGGGCCAGAACTAGCAATTCCACTTGAAAAAACTCCTGAAATTATAGGACAAGCAATTGAAAAGTCTAAAGAAGTTTCTTCCAGAAGTGCAAGCCAAACTATAAATCAAAATCAAACACAGAAACTAAATAATCAAAATGAAGGTGGTGAAGTAAAGGGTGGTCCTGCCGTATTGACAAACGAAAATGCGAATTTCATCAATGCACCATCGATGCCTGTTTCTGGTAGCGGTATAACCAAATTTGATAGAAGTGTTATAAGAAATATTGCATTACCATCTTGGCGTACAAACCTTGGATAAAACAAAAAGGGAGTCCGAAGACTCCCTTTTTTTAATGACACTATTTCACGAATCACTCATTAGCAAGTTTTTCAAAATAACTTAATGCATCAGTGTCATCTGTATCGTCTTTACCAAATGCTTTTTCTGCTTGTACTACACCATCGTCTTTAGTTTCACTAATGGTTTCAACAGTAGAAGTATTATCTGGGGTTGTCTGACGAATATCAGTACCAAGAACAGTATCTCTTTTTGTCCTTAATTCATCATACGATTTAAAGTTTTTAGCATCGGTGAATTCTGTAAGAGCATATTGCGTCTTCCAAAGTTCTTCCAACTTAGCATCATCACCATCAAACAGAGCAGAAGTTGATTCAAATTCACTCTTATCGTAGTTGATGAAACCTGCGACCTTACGAACCTTTAACTTGAAGTTTGCACCTTCCCAAAACTCGAAAGGATTGACTGCTTCTTCATCTTCAAATTCGGGGTTCATCGCTTCGTTGATTTTATCAAAAATCTTCTTTCCGTATTTGTAAAGAAATACCTTACCTTCATTTTGCGGATTTGCGGGGTCACTTACAATCATAATATTTGAAACATAGTGCAATCGCCTCTTGCGATTTCGTGCAATATCCTTATCTTTTTCAATTCCACTGTTCCAAAGTTCACTGTTGCTTTCACACACAGGACACTTTTCACCAAGTGTGGTAGGACAATTTTCGATAAACCATCCACCCTTACCTTGAAACCCGTGTGAATAATACTTTGCCCATGGCAAGTCTTCACCGTCTGGTGCGGGTAGGAATCTAATAACAGCAAAACCGTTACTGGATTTGTCCAACTCTGGACGCCAAAAACGGTTATCGGTGTATGATTCTTTCTTGTTTGTTTCTTCAATCTTCTTGGTCAATTCATCAATACTTGACCTAGAACGCTTCTTAAATTCTGCAAATGACATATTTGTCTCCTTTTTTACTGCTCACGGAACTACCGTGTTCTTACTCGATTGGGAACTACCCAACCACAATTACTATATGTATATAATACTACAAAACTATCAATAGTCAAGAATTAAATTGGAAGTTTTGAGGTTTCTGGTAATAAATTAATTTCTTGTCCTTCTTTTTGGACTTTTTCAATAATGGGTTTGGATATAAACTTGGCTGCCACTTTGGGTTCAATTCCATATTTATCACTCAATGTTAGGATTGCTTCAATATAACTTTCACTATTATTTTGCACACATTCTTTTATTTTTCTAGAAAATGTTTGTTTTGCTTGTTCGTCAAATATCATCATATGATGAATTTCCTCCTAGTCCCATTATTATATTTGTAAAACAACGTTTGTCAATAAGAAATATATATATATTGTATAAATAATGTAAAACTACCAATGGAGATTTTTAAATGCCTGACCAAGACCCAAATATAATAATTGATATATCGGGAAATACTGCCGAGTTAGCAACAGATTACAATACATCGGGAACAGGATTAACCGGCGCACATGTTCAAATTTTTAAACTTGGATATGGTGATTCTGATGTTACTACAAGAGTATCCGCTACAGACCCATTCCCAGTAAAATTACACGGGCAAACTGGACCAATCACTGTAACTGGACCAATTTCTGGCACAGGGCAATTCCCAATTGCTAATATCGGAACTGATGAGGGTGCTGGAGTTTCTTTCCAATACATTGCAATCGCAGGTTCGACTAGTGGTACTTCCTTAGTGGGTGTTACTGGAACGATTCAAGGAATCTCAAATGGATTCCCTCTTGGGGTTAGTGGAACTGTAGAAATTACAAATAGTGGAATAAGAGTTCAAGGTCTTTCTGGTGGTTCAACTGCTGAGTGGGACCACGGCACATCTGCTGGATTTGGATATCCAGTTGCGGTTACTGCGGGTAGAAAATTACATCAAGATACAGATAATGTTACAGTGCATGGTACTGTGAATGCAACAGGTGGTAGAAATCTTGGTGCGGCTACTGATGCAGTTGCAGTATATGGTTACGATGCAGGTAAATATGTAAGGTCTCAACTATGGAAAAATGATGGTGTATCAGCAGGTTGGTCTGGTGATGCACTCAAAGTTGCACTAACAAATGTTGGAGTTACTTGTTCCGTAGATGTATCTGCATGTTTAGGTATTACGAACTGCACCAAAACCACAGACCCAGAGGCTGTAGCCGGTGGATTAAAAGTACAGGGCGTATCGGGTGGTGCGCCAGTTGTGGTTAGGGGTGATAACGGTGGTGCAGTAGAAATTACTGCCACAAGTGCATTAAGTACTACTGTTAGTGGTGATGTTTCGGTTACCAATAGTACGATTAGTGATGCTATTACGGTTGAATCACAACCAATCATATCCAATCTTAAAAGTATTGATTCCAACACTTCAGCAATTGCCGGTATTAGAACAGATATGTTGGGAGGGAAGATTCGTGCAAAAATCACCGAAATGGTCAGACCATCGTCAATTAACAGTGGAAGAATTACAGTATCCAACACCGCAACCACATTACAATCTAATACAAAACTTCTGAGTGGTGTACATGTCAAATCAAGCCCCACAAATGCAGGTAATGTTCTAGTTGGAAGTAGTCAATTAGTTTCTAGTGTAACACAAGGATATCTTCTTGAACCAGGTGAATCTATGTTTATTGAATGTGATAACCTCAATAAAGTATATGCAAGGGTTTCTGGAAACAATAGTGCATCTCAACTTTTACATTATCTTGGTAGTTAAAAATAATGGCTAAAAACACATATAAAAGAAATAGGCGAAGTAATAAGCAAAAAACAAATAAGTTTCTCCTTACTAGAACGAACCTATTTGTAAAAAGTCAATTATCTTTCTTAAATACCGAAGACGACAAATATGTTGACAGCGCAATCTTAAAAACCACACCAATAATTGCACTATATGATAGTGACACCAAAGTTTTATTCGACTGGAGTCATTCTAAAAATAAAGAAGATAAAGATAAACTTAAATCTTTTTTCCAAAATATAAATTCAGGAACTTCTTTTACTATTGCGGATGGAAAGTGGAAGCACCCAACCTCTAAAACATATGATGCTAATTTTTCTGGAACTTATTATTTTCGTTCTATAGAAAACAATACCACAGTATCGGCAGATATAGGAAGTGATGTGACCATCTCTTCAAAATTTGATACATATTCCCCAGAATATTTTCTTGATATTCCTCAAGTTTCTATTACGATTCCAGATAATAAGAAATCGGTCAGTATTATAAAAAACATTCTAGGTCAAAAATCAGAGAAATCCTTTTTCTCTTTGGGTCTGTCTGAAATTAAGCCAAATAATATTTGGATTGATGTTAATGGTTCTGTGAATAACACAGGAAAATTACCAATATTAAAATATGAAATAGATGAACAGGGTGCAGAACTTCTGCACATTAATGCAATTATAAATGATGAAATATTTTTAAAGGATGGCGTTTTATTGGTAAATGTATATGTTAGAGATAATGAAGAAAACATAAAATTTAAAAATGGGCCGGTCTCTCCGATGAAAATGGAAGAAATAACAGATGATGATGAAGATGCAAATGAATCAGTGGAATTGTTGTTGGCTCATATAATTGCAAAACAACAAAAGTCGAAATCATTCATGAATGATTTCCAAACAGAAATTAATTCCATATACACCAATCGAGTAAGTGTATATGGACAACCATTTGCGCTTGGTGTGTCACAAACATCCTCGACAACTCAGACAAGCAGAAAAACAGGAGCATGTTGTTATGGTGCAAAAAAAGGATGTGTAGATGGTGTAACTAGAATTGAATGTAGGGAATCATATGGTGATTCTGCTTCGTGGTATGATGGTGATTGCAAGGATGGTATGTACTGCCGCCAATAGTAGAATTATTTCTACAGGTTCTAGTTAATCTTGTAAAAAAGTGGAATTTGTGGGGTCTGTTTCATATAACATTTTAGAAACATCATCAACAGAATGCCAATTTGTTGAACCATCCTCAAATTGAATTTTTACTGATTCGGTAGTACCATCTTCTGAACTATCCGCGGCATCGATAACTTTTCCCATCTTTTGACTACCACGATGTACTACTGCTTCCCCTAAATTATAAGTTTCATTCATGGTTATATTCCTTCATTACATCTTTGTTTGATTCTTCTGCAAACCATTCATCCCAAATTATATTCCATTCTTCAATAGAATTTATTGCTCCAGAATCAACTTGTTCTTTAATAATTTTTTGTCCTTCTTCTGATACCCAAGCATCAAACTCATTGGTAAATCTTTTTGAATCACCTTCAGCAATAACTTGTGCCGTAATAAAACAAACATGATTATCTTCATCTGGTAAAACCCCTTCAGGAATTATTAAATTGCCAGAATCAATAATATCAATCATTTGTTTACGAATTTCTTCTTGTTCCATTTCATTCATTGGTTTCATTTCAACAAAAGGAATAGTACAAGTATTCACGAATGAAAGTGCAAGGGTTTCTGAATCGTTCCAACTGAAATTGCATTCTTCATACAACTTATGAAAGAGAACAGTCGCATATTGTGCCTGTACTTCTGTCAATTCAAACTCAAAGGTATGGAAACCATTTGGACTTGAGAATCCCCACAACTTTTCGATTCTTACACAGTCATCGCCAAATCCTGTTTGATAACCTTCGTCATCGGTAATCACTTCTGCCCAATCGCCGTCTTTGTCGAAACCGTGTTCCATCATAACAGACACATTGATTTTATTTTCTTTCAAGTAGGAATCTACTTCCTCTTGAGTCATACTGCATAATCTTGTTTTTTCCATATGTGTATTATACCACAATAAAGGTATCTGTCAAGAACTTTCTTTTATAATGTTGCTGCCCAAATTATGGTAAAAATCCCAAGCATACTAATAAGGGTTATAATAAAAATGCCAACTTTCCAAACAAATTTATCTTTTCTAAGTTGTTCCTGTCTGTTTATCTTATACTTAGCCGTATCGTAATAGTGAGTATAAAGTGGCTTGAGTTTATTTTTTGTCATTTAGTTTTTTTCTCAAACCTTTTTTGATTTCTCGTCTATTTTTCTTCGGGTCTTTACCCAGTTTTGCATCCCAAGTCTTTGAACGATTCTTGGGAGTGCCAAACATGTCTCTGTCTGTTTCTTTTTTCATCTAGAACAAAAAGCCAGAAGCTTTATAGACTCCGAAAAAATTTGTTCAGTAGTTGGAAATTCTGGTCTTTCCTTGACGGGACAATTTCCATTTACTTTTCCATTTAATTTAGAATTACTCCAAATTTCATAATCATTACTAAATTTATCTTGAAGAATTTGTTTAGCCTCTTGCCACACTGAAAGATTAAATTTCTTTAATTCAACATTGACATGTGCATGCTGTTGTGGAGTAGGTCTATTGGGTCTTGGTGGTGGTGCAGGAATTTCTTCACCATTCACCCACTTCTTAATATTTGGTTCATCGAACCCACAAACCATGTTTCCACTTTTTGCATCAATAAATAACGGTGTTCCACATTGTGCATTATGCTTTGCTTTTACCTCATTTGCTTCTTTTGCTTCTTCTGGATTATTCACATCAAGACTTTTAATATTGTGACCTTCTTCTACCAATTTAGCAACAACTGGGTCAGACTTTTTACACCAACCACAATTTGGATTCATGATATAAAGAAGTTCTCCACATTTACAATTTTCATTTTTTCCACATTTACACGCCATTATTTTTTCCTTTATCTAATTTTATTCGATTTGCAATCGCTGGGTCATATTCTACTTTTTTCTTTGCCATGTTTATTCTGAATTACCAGTAAATTTTAAACCCGGCGTTTCAATTGTAGAACTCGGCACTACCAACCCAGAACCAAAAGACTGTTCATATTGCTGTGCCATTTCTTCCAGAGGTTCTACAATAAATAGTACAGAAGTCAATTGTATTTCGATGCCTTGTCCTGCTTTGGTATATGGCAACCACCCCATAAGACCAATCTGTTCTTGTCCGGCTGGGATTATGATTGCTGGTTTTTTCATTTTGACATGGGTATCTGTTTTTTCTACCATTGCAATAATTTCTTCACCAGAAGTTAATCTAACAATTTTCACTTTACTCATTTTTTACTTTTCCTTTTTGGGTTTTTCTTTTTTCCAAAAACCTTTTTCCAATTTTCGTTCCATTTCTTTTGGTCCACTGGTCTGGGTTTACTGCCTTTTCCTGCTCCTCCATTAACCATCACAACAATCCTGTGCTTCACCGTCAAGTGATTCAATCCATTCGTTTGCAATTTTAATATCTTCCATGACTGCATCACATTCACATTTATCTATTGGTGTACATGTACACGATTCATATAAAACTTTTGCTTTCAACCCACGAATTACTTGTTCATTTAAAATTATTGCATGCATGATATTCTCCTTATATAAACATTATCATTCTATCATATGTATACTGTTTGTCAAATAAAAAAGATAGGGTTTCCTTAAATTGTATTACAAGTACTAACCTATCTTTTTTCGTCCCCAGTGAGAGCCACTCACTCTAGTCGTAATGAATCTTACATCATCTTCACACCCGAAGGTGTCACCAAAGGCTTTGTACCCAAAGGAACGAGATTGTTTGTACTCCGACAGGATTCTATTATACCTGCAACTTTCGAGGTTAACTAATATTGTTATTACTCTACTCGCACTGCCACTGTTAGAGTTACCCAACTAGAATCTATAC
>NZEE01000043.1 GCA_002688965.1 archaeon
TTGGCTTGTTTTCAGCAAGCTATACACCAGTTGTTGAGTTTATACAGGTATTTTTACCATATGCAACTGCTATTCTTATAGTATTGTTCTTCCTTGCATTTGTTAAACTCATAATATTTGGACGCGGTAAAAAAGATAGCAATAAAACAGATCCTGTAATTTTGCTTGTTATGTTAATAATAGTAATAGTGTTTATTGCTGCTGCTGGAAGTAGTGGTTGGCTCATAAAATGGCTTCCTATAATGGCAAGTATTGATATGAATAATATAATGTGGGGTGTTGGGTTATTGTTAATAGCTGCAATACTATACATAGCTTATGATAGGGGTACAAGTGGGGACACAGAAAAAAAAAGAACTAAAGAGTAAGAAATAGTTATAAATAGGTATAAATTAATTAGATTATAGTGATTGCATGGCTGTAGATATTTTCGCACAACTTGTTAGCGACCTTTCAAGAATTGGATTTTATGATTTCTTATTGCCATGGTTATTTACATTTGCAATTGTATATGGACTTCTTATCAAAGCTGATTTGTTTGGTAAAGTAAATACAAAGGTTTCAGGTATACTTGCTATTGTAATAGCATTTTTCGTATCTGCTTATTCAGGTCCATTAATGGCTAGTTATTTTACAACTATTTTTGCAGAATTTTCAACTGTAGCAGCTGCTATACTTGTAGTTGTAATGTTTGCAGCTCTGGTTGGATTTAAGATAGAATGGGGAGATAATAAAAATATTAAATATGGAACCCTTGCTGTCTTGATTGGATTTGGTATTGTAATATTCCTTATTGCTTTAGGAACATCATGGATGAGATGGACCTTTTGGTCAAACTCATATGTTACTGCCGGATTTATTATAGTTTTAGTTTTAGCTGCTGTTGCATTTGTCATAAGTGGTGATAGTGATAGTGGCAGTAGTAGTGCTCCAAAAGCTCCTACAAATAAATAAAGGTGATTAAATGGATCCTTTTTCAATTTTAGTAACAAATCTACAGCAACTAGGTTTCTATGGATTTATTTTACCATTTATTTTCATGTTTGCTGTATGTTTTGGATTATTAACAAAACATGAAGTTCTTGGGGAAAATAAGAATATAATTGGTGTAGTTTCTCTTGTTATAGCATTTTTTGTTACAGGATATGCTGCAGTTCCATTAGGAGCAGTATTAAGTAACTTATTTGGTGCAGCTGCTGTTGTTTTAGCTGGTGTGCTTGTTGTAGTACTTTTAGCTCATATGGCTGGTTATAATTTAGATGTTTTCACAGATAAGAAATATGCTCTTGCTATACTTGTGATTGTTGGAATTGCATTATTTATTGCAAGTGGTGCTTTGGCAATTTTTGATATAAACTTCTTAGGAAACGACACATTAATTGCAGCAGTATTTATGATTGCATTAGTGATAATAGCTGTGTGGTTTATAGGAAATTCAGAATAATTTATTTCTTTTGTTTGGCTAATAATGTTAGTTCTTGTATATTTCTTGTAAGATTTGGTAGCATTTGTTTGAAAGCTCTTTCTACACTTGCTATTCTGACTTCTAAATCTTCCATTTTTTGATTAATTTCTTCAGATACCTCATCTTTGTCAGCTGGTTTTTGGGCAAGTCGATCAAGTTTATTTTGTGAAATTCTTAGTTCTGTTCTAAGTTCAGCTAAAATAGAATCATTTCTTTCCATTCTTTTTGAGAAGTCGTCCCATTTTTCATCTACAACTCCTTCAACTAATTCTTCAATTGCTACGTCTGGAGAGATAGTATCATGTTCTATACCAGGAACAGTCATCTGCCCCATATCACCTTCTAATTCACCTAAAGTAGGAGTTTCTTCATTATATTGAGAAAATATGTCTTTGTTTTCTACTGGTTCTTCATTTGCATATCTCTGATTGTCTTGAACTGGAGGAGGTAATGGCTCTTCTATTGGCATTTCTTCATTTTGAATAGGAATTGGTTCTGCAATTGGTTCTACACCGCCTTTTACTGCATGCATCATAGCTTTTTCTATTTCAGAAAAACCATATCCTTGTTCTTTTAGTTTTTTTATTATATCCTTATCTTCCATGCCAAGAGATTGAAGATGTTGAACTTCAGAAACAGGAATATTTCCTGGAATATCTTTTCCTTTTCCCTTGCCTTTCAAAAAGTCAAACACATAATCACCTTTTCTTATATTTAATTTTGCGGTTTATAAACATTATTTTGGTTGTATAAAGGTCTCTCTTAATTCCCTCATTTTGTTATCTAATTCATCAACTGTAACAAATTTGCCTGTGACAGGATTAAATAACTCAAACATATGTTCAAGCTCTTTAATATCTCTGCGCATTGCGAATTTTGAAACTTGTCTATTAAATTTATCAAAAGTTGTCTGAAATCCTAATAATCTATCTTCCATTTCACGAACCCTTGATTCAATATCAGTAAAGTGACTTTCTAAATCTCTATGTTTTTTTAGAACTGTATTCTCAATTGTTTTCATTTTAACATCAAGCGCATCAAAACGTTGTTCAAGTTCTTTTAAACGACGACTATCATTGTTAGAACGTCTGACTAATTCCTGCAATATAAGTCTATCTTGTTGTAATGACACATTCTCTTCTGGCATAATTTAATATTCAAATTCAGGTATATATAATAAACTTTAAGTGATGAAAAAGAATAGAAACAATAGGTAGTGTTGAAAATGGTGTGTGATTACGAATACGATGATAGTAAGAATGAGATGCGAATAAACTGTATAAACTGTATTTACGGGGCAAGTATTGAAGATTTTGAAGTATGTATGGCTAAAACTATTGAGAAATTACTTGAAGTTAAGCGAGCTCCTAGAATAATATTTTCAAAAGAAAGAGAATATGAATATAGTGAAAAGGAAGCTGAATTGCTTTTAGAAATTGGGCAAGCTGTAAACAATATAAAAAATGTTTATAGAGTTAGTTCTGTAAAAAATCTAAGTACTAAGGACTGTGATAAACAAATTCCTGAGAGACTTGCATTTATTCATAAAACTGTAGAAGATATGAAATTAGATCCCATAAAAGCTTTCAAAAATGTTTTGAGAGAAATTCGACATTCTAAAATTATAATGGAGAAAAGTGATGATGTCGAATATGAATGTTATCGTCATTATATTGAAAATAGTTTGCTTCCTATCAAAAGTGAAATGGGAAAAACTAGATTAATAAAACTTGCAATGTCACGTTTGGCAACTATCAAGGGAAGGGAATTTTATAGAAAAATATTCCATCCTACAATCAGACCTAATTTCATGTATACTCGTTATATGTCAGTACCTCCTGCTGACGCTGAACCGATTGATTCATATTCAATTGGAAATACTTCAATTGAAATATATTCTTTGCCAGGAAGTGTTAGAAAACTTTATCATGTAATACCTCCTGAGTTCAAATTAAATGAAGAAGAATATGGCATATTGGATAAAGCAAGAAGATATTTAGCAGAGCACAAACCTGTTGAATCTGATTTAACAAATCCTGGAAAAATTAGAGAAAATATATTTAATATTTCTTTAGATATGTTGAGAGACATGGCTTCTCAAAATGTATCTGAAAAAAGATTACGAAGTTTAGCTGATATACTTACAAGATACACTGCTGGACTAGGACTGCTTGAATTGTTATTGAAAGATGATAAGATTCAAGATATCTCAGTAAATTCTCCAATAGGAAGTTCTCCTATCTATATATTTCATTCTGATTACATGGAGTGTGAAACAAATATAGTTCCTAGTATAGAAGATGCTGAATCATGGGCTACTAAATTTAAATTACGTTCTGGTAGACCTTTGGATGAAGCTAATCCGGTTTTAGATACAGAGATGTATGTTCCGGGTGGAAATGCTCGTATTGCAGCTATCACTCGTTCATTAAGTGCTGATGGTTTGGGTTTTGCATTTAGAAGACATAGAGATAAGCCATGGACATATCCTTTATTTATACAAAATAAGATGGTTAACTCGTTTGCTGCTGGATTAATGTGGTTTTTGATAGATGGTGCTAGAACTTTGTTAATAGCAGGTACTCGTTCTTCTGGTAAGTCTGCATTCTTAGGAGCAAGTATGGTTCAGATTATGCCAAAGACTAGAATTATCTCTGTAGAGGATACTTTGGAATTACCGATTCCAAAATTACGTGACCTAGGATATAATGTTCAGAGATTGAAAAGTCGTTCAGTTATAACTCATGTTGAAACTGAATTACCTGCAGATGAAGCTTTGAGAACTGCATTACGTTTGGGAGATTCTGCATTGATTATTGGTGAAGTCCGAAGTCGCGAAGCTAAAGCATTGTACGAAGCAATGCGTATTGGTGCATTAGCTAATGTTGTTGCTGGTACAATCCACGGTGACTCTGCTTATGGTGTGTTTGACCGTGTTGTAAATGATTTGGGAGTTCCTCCTACGTCATTCAAAGCAACTGATGTTGTCCTTGTATGTAATATGTTGAAATCTTCTGATGGTTTGAGATCATTTAGAAGAGTTGTAGAAATGACTGAAGTTAGAAAACATTGGAAAAATGATCCTATGGAAGAGGGTGGATTTGTTAATTTACTTGAATATTCTGCAAAAGGTGATGAATTAAAACCAACTGAAACTTTGAATGTTGGTGAGAGTGTTGTTCTAAATAGTATAGCTGAAAGAGTTCCTGAATGGCGTGGACAATGGGAAAATGTTTGGAATAATATTAAGTTAAGAGAGAAAATCTTTCAAACTATTGTTGATACTGCTACAAGAAATAATCAACCAGAGCTTCTTGAAGCTGATGTTGTATTAGAATCTAATAATATGTACCATCTTTCAGCTGAACTTGTTAAAGACGATGTCGGTGCTTTAGATAGTAAAATGATATTTGATAACTGGAATAAATGGTTCACACAAAAAATAAAAAATTTGAATACACTTAAAATCTAGAGGTTTTTGAATGTTTGGAAAAAAGAAAAAAATAGTTCCAATACCTAAAAAAATTAAAGGAACAATTACCAGTCGTGAGTATAAAATTTATATGAAAGAAGAGCAATGGGCTGGTAGAATTGCAACTATTTATGAAAAAATGGCTAGAAAATCTAGTAAGATAGTTAAAATTGAGCCAGGAAAAAAAATGAGGAAGAAACTTCAAGATTCTATTAATTTTGCTCATTTGAATATAAAACCTGAAGATTCTTCTTCTTTTGCAGTATTAGCTGGTCTTGGTATGATATCATTCTTTGTCCTACTTATGATTACAGCTATGATCGGGCTTCCTGGGCTTGATATGGGTCTTGGATTGATTGCTATATTTCTTTCAGTTCCTTTGATTTACTTTTTAATGAACTATCCAATTCATATGAGAAAAACATTTGAAGTTAAAACTGGTTCTGAAATTGTTTCCATGATTTTGTATATGGCTATTTATTTGAGGGATAATCCTAATCTTGAAGGTGCTTTGAGATTTGCAGCAGATAATTTAACAGGTCCTTTAGCATATGAATTAAGAAAACTTGTATGGGATATTGAAATTGGAAAAATGAGTTCTGTTGATGAAGCATTAATAGGATATGCATCAAAGTGGGCTGCTAATATTGCTTTTGTTGAATCTCTGCAAACTATGAGAGAGAGTATTCGTGTTAACGAAAGTCGTCGGCAAAAGATGCTGGATGATGCTGTTGATGGGATATTAAAATCTACAAGCGAGAAAGCTGACAAGTACAATAGAGATTTGAAAATGCCTATTATGGCTATCCATGCAATGGGAATTATCCTTCCTATCATGGGTTTGGTTTTATTTCCGGTTATTTCAATATTCTTAGATGTTCCACCTATAGCTCTTTTTATAGGTTATGATATTGTTCTTCCAATGGTATTATTATTCCTTGTTTTCAATGTGCTAGAAACAAGACCGCCTACTTTTTCATCAATAGATGTTTCTGCTAATCCTAATGCTTCTCCAAAAGGTAAGATAGCATTGAAAACTAAGAATGGTGTGAAATTTGTTTCAGCTTTACCAATTGCTTTGATAGTTGCTATTATTCCAATTGCAATGGGAATTTACATGTTCATAGGTGCTGGCAGTGATGATTTACTAGCATCTGTATTTGTAATTGCTGGTTTAGCTGCTGGTTTAGCTGTATATTATTTAGGTATTTCTGCAAATAATTTAAAAATTAGAAAAAATACGCGAACTATTGAAGGTGAATTTAGAGATGCGTTGTTTAGATTAGGAAATGAGATATCTGGTGGCCGTCCTATAGAAACTGCCTTAGAAAGAAGTTTGAGACAGATGAATGACAATAAAATAAAAGAAATGTTCAGAAAAACAATGGATAATATAAAAAATATGGGAATGACTTTTGCTGCTGCTTTATTTGATAAACAATATGGCTCTGTGAGATTCTATCCATCTAATTTAATTCGTTCTATAATGAAAACTGTGGTTGAATCAACAAAAAAAGGTTTACATACTGCTTCAGCTGCTATGCTATCAATATCAGATTTTCTTGGAAAAATGCATAGTACTCAAGTTAAGGTTGAAGAAAACTTAGCTGACATAACTGGTTCATTACAGTTTCAGGCATTTTTCTTATCTCCTATGGTTTCAGGAATTGTTGTTACAATGGCAATAATTGTTATCAATATTTTAGAACAAATTGGGCCTCAACTTACAGCTACAGGGCTTACTGGCGGAGCTGGAGGAATAGCTGGTGGAATGGGATTCTTGCAGAATGTATGGGCAAATGTTCCAATTAGTCCAGGATTGTTTCAACTTATAGT
>NZEE01000044.1 GCA_002688965.1 archaeon
GCCAGAATTTTTCTGGTTCTATTGATAATTTAACTATTAGACCAACAATGGATGAAGATGGTAGAGCTGATATTTTTACTAATAAATATTTAGTTGAAAAGTTTCCTTTATCTCATTATAATGGACCTTTCTATTTAACATTTTTAGCTAAATGGCAAGAGCTTCCTACATGGGAAAATTATAACACATCGGGTAGTGGATTTTTAATACCATCAGGAGCTTTTAATAATCAATATATTTTACCTGAAACCACTCCGACAGTAACCGAAGAATCTACTGGTAGTTGGACAAGATTTGTACTAGCAGCTTCCCAATCATATTGGGCTCCTGTAGATGGTTTTTCGTATGTGGAATTTACAGATACTGACGCAAATGATGGAGATCAATGGAATATTTATAGTGGTTCTGCTCCAAGTGGGTCTTATGGAATTCCAGCTGGATTTGAGGTAGATGAAAGCCTTATGGTTTATAATTCGTCATCTATTTTACCAACTGGCGAATTATTTAGATTGTATCATGTAACCTCATCAGATACTTCACCTCCAATAACATCATCATATTTAACTGATATAAAGTTATTTAAAAATGATATAGTTTATAGCGGTAGCTATTCAACAGCTGTTGGTAGTATATCAGATGTTTTACCATTTTCTCATTTATATACTACATCATCTCAAATTGTACAGGATTGGTTTTCATCTTCATTAGGTGTAGCTGTAAGATATGATAAAGAAAATATCAATTCATTGTATAATAATTTACCTCAGCACGTGAAAGATGATGATGATAATCTAGTTCTTAATAAATTTGTAGGAATGACCGGTGAATATTATGATTATTTAAAGAATTATATTGATAATTATACAAATATTTTAAGAAGAGGATATGATACATATGATGGAGTTCCACAAGAACTAATAAAAAGTATTGGTGAAAATTTTGGATGGAAATTTGTAAATTCAAATAGTATAAAAAATTTATTACATTATTATATTGGTGATGAAACAGAAGCTTTTTCTTATAATGATTTAACTAAAAATATATGGAATAATTTATTAAATAATTTAAATTATATTTATAAAACAAAAGGAACCGAAGCTAGTGTAAGAGCTTTTCTTAATTCTTTTGGATTGCCACCTGATATAATTTCTGTTGATGAGGTTGGAGGGTCATCTGAACAACAACAACAAACTTCACCAGGAGTTCTTAATCTTGCTACAACTAAGGGACTGAGAAGAGAATCTGGTAATGTATCATTTAATGAATATAAAAGTAGATTATCATCTCTTCATATAGATTCTAGAAATGGTCCATTTACTACTGAATGGAATACAACTTCTACAGGAATAACAACAGCTGTTAGATTTGCTTTTACTATGGCATTATCTTCATCATTAACTTCAAGTGAAGCTGCCGTTATATTAAAATCAAGTGGTAGTGGTGCTGATGACTTTTGGGATGTTATTTATATTTCAAGCTCTACAGCACCTGATAGTGGTAGTGTTCAACTTAGATTAAATCATAATAGTAATCCAACAGGGTCATATGGGTTTTCTACAACTTCTTCTATATCATCTTCTGACCTACCAATAGCTTCATTAGATAATAGAAAAGTTTGGAATGTACTTGTACAGAGAACTACAACAACTGGGTCACTTTCAGACGACCATACATATGAGTTGCATATATCTAATAAAGAAGATGATACAATAGATTTGATTGAGTCTATGAGTTTTACGACCAGTAGTGTAAATCAAAATACTCATTTTATGAGTGAAAGTGCATTGAATTTTGGTGAAGCAGGATTTACTGGTTCTATATCAGAAATATCAGTATATTCTGGATCAGATGCATATACAACTCAGAATTTTCAAATGTTTGCTATGGATCATAATAGCATGGTTGGTCCCAATATAGACAGTTTTAAAGATATAACATATCAATATAAATTTAGAGGATTAAAAGGAAGGGTAAATGATAGTACTGTAATTAAAGATGTCACTAATAATAATACTAAGGGTAATTTTACAAAAGCATTAGGCTCTGATTTTTCAGATGGAACAGTTATTACAGAGCAAGTTGTAAATGTTTTTCAATTTTCTCCAAGAAATTTAAATCCACTTGATGAAATAAATACAAACAAAATTATAATAGCAGGAACACCAGCAGTTAAAAAGAATGGATTAAGTCCATTTATGTCAAATTTGGTATATGATTCAAGATTTAATATTTATGGAAACCAAGTAAGAAAGTCAGTTCCTAAGATTAATATATCAGTAGCTCCAACAAATATAATTAATAGAATTATTAATTATTCTGTTCTTGATAAAGATTTAGGAACTTTATGGGGGAAGCCATCAGATAGACATGAAGAAAAGTATTCAAATTTAATTAGCATAAGAGAACAAATTTTAGATCAATATGGAAGTATTTTAAATATAAATGATTTTATGAGAACTTTGTCTGATGCTATTCCTATGGGAATGTGGTCAGGATTAAAAAAATTACTTCCAGAGTCTGTACAAGTATCTGGTGATTTTGTTTTAAAATCTGATATTTTATATAGAAATAAAACATCACTAGGACTTTCTGAAAAATATGTAAGCAGTTTACATTCCACTCAAAAAAGTTCATTAAATCCAGATTTAATAACATTTACGAGTGATATGATTAAGTTTGATGTAAGTAAAAGTTTTGTTCCAGTTATTATGTCAGGTAGTATGGACTTTAGTTCTGATGGGAATATCGGGGCCGATCCAGATGTTAATGTTGTAACACATTATTCATCATCACTTGATTATTTTGATGACAGTAATATAAGTGATACATTAAATCATCCATTATTTGAGGCTATTATAAATGGTGGGTCTGATTGGAAATTTGATGGAATTGAAAATAATGCTAGTATACAAAATATTTTTTCCAGTAAGTTATTTGATCCTGATGTTAACGTAAAATTATCTAATACAAAAACTCAAGCTTTATTATCAGCAGAGTTAGATAATAAAATTAAATTTAAGGAAGATAGCGAAAATTTTACATTAAATAGCTTATTATACACAGATCCGATTTTATTTTATGATAAAGTATTTGATGAAAAAGGACAAAATTTATTTGTTCCAAATGATGTTGAAGTTTATAATGTAAATAATATCATGGAGGGTGATAATTCTCAATTCAATATACCATATATAAATGATTCAGAATTATTAAATACAGAAAAATTATTAAATATGAAGAATAATTCATTAATTCCTTCATTGTTTGATACTATTATTACTGGTAAGTCTCCTTCACAACTATTATCCGAAAATAACACGACTGTTGAATCTAGTATTGAATCAATTGATATATTAAAATCATTAGAAAGAATTTCTATGTTAAATAAGTTAGATTATACTATTAATGTAAATAAAGAAAATGAAATAAATTTAATGTCTAATAAACATTTATCACTTGTAACCGATGATATAATTGGATCGCCTAGTGATAATTTTATTGAAATATCAGAAAAAATTGAATTTATTATGTCTGATAATTTTAACAATTTTGAAGAAAAGTTTGATATTTTATTTAATCAATACTATATTAGTAATGATATTGGTCCCTCTGATAATGTAGGCCTCGAGAGTAAAAAAGAAATAATTCCAACTGGTGGAGAAATTGGATCTAGTCCAGTTATAGACCCTAATTCAGTCGTGTTGTTACCTAAAGAAGGTGAACCGTTACATAGAAAAACTAGTGATATGACTACTAATA
The DNA here is from genome assembly GCA_002688965.1 of archaeon. The sequence goes on from NZEE01000044.1 coordinate 3,760, forward strand.
AACACTCTTTGATAGAATCAAGTCCGGATGATTTAATTGTGGATAAGAATTTAGATTTTAGTCTACAAACAGCTCCACCTGGAGAAATTGGATCTAGTCCAGTTATATTACCTAAATCATCATTTCTTGGTGTTAATGAATCTAGTATAAATAGATTAATAGAACAGACATTAAAGGAAAATTCTACCTATCCGATAAGCTCTACATCAGATAATATTAGTATATCACAAGATTCATCTATTACTGTAAATTTAAATAATACATCATTAAATTTACCTATTGGTGAAATACCAGATAAAAAGTATTTTAATTATGCTAGTAAATCAGATGGATATGATGAAGTTGGAGTACCATCAATTGATGATTCTGTAGGTACAAATTTTACTAATGATTTAAGAAATTTATATGGTGATAAAAATAATCCAAATTATACTTTTTTCAATGCTGAAACCAATAATGACAGTGGGTCGGCTGCTCATGCAACTCCTTCAGTTAGTTTTCCAATTGGAGATTACGAAGTGGCGTGGACCCAGAAAACTAAAACAACTATTAAAGAGAAGCACAGTTTTGGATGGATTGGACCAATATATGATTTCTTATTTGTCCCATATAATCCAGGAAATGTATTACATTATAAAGATGGTGTTATTGATAATGATGGAAAATTTATAGGTAGGACTAATAGGATTACAATACATGAAGATGGGAATCATTCTTATCCTGGAAATCATTATATAAATTTTATTGATAATGCGTGGATTGATCATATAAATGAAGGAACAATAAATACTGGCGAGGAAACAAAGCATTTAGATCCATTATATCAATTTGATGAAAATACTAGAAATGGTGCTGTTTTTACAAGAATAGTGGATGATGGTGACAGTAAGTTGGTGGTACAATAATTAATAATAAATAATTATGTAATTTATTGATTTTATTAAGTATTTTTTAGTAAACGATATATTTATATATGAATTGGTTAATGTTACATATTTTAAATTAATATATAGTTTTATAGAAAATTATTAAGTAGAGTAATAATAGGAGAGTATGGAATGGGATATCAAGAAAAAAACGGCAGTGTAACAGTACATGCTAAACTTTCAGATCTAGGGAAAAAATATCTATTAACAGATCCATCAAGATTTCAAATAGCAAAATTTTCACCTTTTGATGATGGAGTTGATTATAGTTTGTGGAATATAAACCACACTGATGGTTCTCCGTATTATGGAGCTGCAATTGAGTCATTACCTATGCTAGAACCAGTTGTTAGTAATATTTTTCAAGCTAAATATAATTTGATCAGAGATATGGATATTTCTACAATAAGGATGCCCATTTTTGTAATTCAGCCAACTTCAGTTAGTTTAGAATTTATTGATTCGGAGACAGTGGTAAGTGTACAGATTCAAAATGTAAATGAGCCTCAAATGAAAGTCATTTTATTAGATGCTACCGTAGCTGATATAGAAGCAGTGGGCGGGGGGTCAACTCCACTTGATGTTAATCCATTAGCGATGGCAAATTTTATAGGTCAATCTGGGTTTAGTTATGCAAAAGCTTTTCTATGTAATACTACTCAGGGCATTAGAGTAACACCAAAAAGAAATGAAAATGATTTTAATGTAGTGACAAAAGTTATTATTATTGGTACAACTACAAATGCTAGAGCAGAATTACAAGTCACCATACAACCTAACACAACGATTGTAACCTAGACTGAATAATAGGAGAATAAGAATATGCCAAGCACAACTATTTATAAACAGCTAACGGCTCATGATATATTTACGGACACTACAAAAGTAACAAAAGGAGTATTTGCCGGAGGAGCCGGAAGTTTAGATGGACAGTCTTTATATTCAGCTTCAGTTAGCGCGTCAAATAAAACTTATTATTTAACATTATCAGATGGTGTTACTACAGCTTCAAACAAGATATTTGACATAACATATGGAAATTTTTATGCTAGTGGTTCAGATTTAAGTAGTGGATTTAATTCATCAGTTCGAGAAACTGAAGCCATTTATAAACAATTTGCAAATGTTTTATTAGATGACCCATATGCTAAATTTACTTTTTCAGATGTATCTGGTAGTGATACTGGGGATCAGGATAATCATATTTGGGCAGTAACAGTTAAAACTGATAAACAAAAAGATAGAGTAAATACAAATTGGACATTATTATTAAGTTCTTCTGTTTCTGGAGACCATGCAGATGGTACTACTACAGCAGAGGCAACAGCTTTACAATTAACAACTTATACAACAAGTAAATATCCATCTATAGCTGGTCACTATTATAAAGTTATTAGTGGCTCAGCTGGAGCTCAAGCAGCAGATGCTGATTTAGCAGATCCAGCTGGTGAGTTAGTAACTTTTGGTCATTTTTATCCGGCTCTTGGAACAATAATATTTTCAGGAACTCAATTATCAGCAAGTGTACCGGGCAGTCATACTCAGAGTGGTAGTTTATGGGATGAGATTCATACTGGGTCTGGTTTTGCACCAGATACTAGAACTGATGGAAATGCATCAAATGTCACTAAAATGTTTCATGCAATTAGAAGTGGTTCTGTAATAATGAGGTCAGAACAAGATTTAAATCAGACTACATATTATTGTAGAATGTATCATAATGAATTTAATTTTAGTTCTAATCCTACTTATATTCTAAGTGGGTCTACATTAGGTGATATTATTCCTGATATGGTTGGAGCACCAACTTCATATGTAGCTGGTATTGGATTATATAATAGTTTTAATGAATTAATAGCTGTAGCACAATTAAATGTTGGTCAAAAGAAGAATTATAATACTGAATTAACTATTGCTGCTAAACTTGATGGATAAATACGAGGATAGATGGTCATGTCATGTCTAAATTATTTAATTCAAGTGATATTCAATTTACCCAAAATCTAGCAAATACACAGTTAACATTATATACATCAAGTGACAGTGTTTTTTCTGTTGCTTTTAATTCTGGTTCTACAAGTGAGGACTCACAAAGTTATTACAATTCTATAAATAATTATTTTTATAAAACCTATCAGTTTGGAGGGAATACTGCAGCATTTACTGGGACTGGTGTTTATTATACCCATACACAGGATGCGGCTGAAAATCCACAATATAAAAATAAATTTGATGAAGAAGGAGTTTTATTTTCTATATCTTCTAGTGCATATGGTGACCGGATAAAACCTGGCACTTTAGTCATAAGTGGAAATGTAGACTTAGCTGCAGCAAATCAAATTTATATAAAAGACGATGGTTATGGTAATCTTTATCCTGTAAATGCTGATTTAACTCAAAGTGGAGCAACTTCAGTATCTTCATCAGATAATTATGTAGGAAATGTATTTTATGAACATGGTATAGCCATACTTACAGAAACTGGTTCTTATGTATCCAATACTTATTATACATCAAGTAATATTCATTATGAAATCTCATTTGATACAGAATTAACTATTAATTCAGTATATTATGATTGTAGAATAGAACCTAATGAGTATAATAAAACAATGAATGTATCTGCATTGAGTGCTTCTAATCCAATGACAGTAACATCATTTAATGATTCAAGAAGATATGGAAATTTTACAAATCAAGATAGTGATCCCGGAGAGTTTATAAATTCTGGTAGTATCGTTAATATATCAGAACCAACAATAAATTCACAATTTTTAACGAATGACTTTAGACCTTATATTACAAAAATTGGATTGTTTAACGAATATGATGAAATGATTATGATTGCTGCTTTTCCTGAACCTATTAAAAAATTAAAAGATCAAACAATGGTTATTCAAGTTCAAATGGATTTTTAGCTTGTTTTTATAAAAAAAAAGGCTTAAATTAAGTTATGTTAATAAAAGAATATTTAAATCAATCACAAAAAAATTATATTATATCAACTTTACTTAAACATTATAAAGTTAAAGTTAGAGTTGTTTATAGATCTATTAAGGACTATGCTTATTATAAGTTTGGTAATGGAGTTCTAGAAATATCAAATAGGAAAGGTGTAATAAAAAATGAAAAAGATTTTCTAATAACAGTACTTCATGAAATAGACCATGCTATGGATGCTACAAAACTTGGTTGGAGAAAATTAAGAGATGCTTATGAGATGGAGATTGCTGATTGGCAATCGAAAAATCCAAAAGATATAGATGGGTGGATGAGGAATAAAAGAGAGGCTATTAGTTTCGAAAAGAAAGCTGAAGATTTTGGTAAAAAAGAATTCAAATTTTGGTACAATAAATTTAAAAAAGAAGATGTTATATAGTATATGGTTATACTAGGACTGGATATATCCACAACATGCGTAGGATATGCTTTTATAAAAAACAAAAAAATACTTGATATGGGTTTTATTGATTTAAAAAAATATAAAACACCAAAAGATAAAGCATATCATGCTATGGAAGTACTTGATGATAACCTTAATATGGAAAAGACTGATAAGATAATTGTTGAAGATAGTCTTTCTGGTTTCATGGGCGGAAGAACTCGTATGCAGACTATAATCAAATTAGCAAAGTTCAACGCAGTGTTATGTTTTGTAATGGAATGGAGATATGATATCGATGTAGAATTGATCAATCCAAACACAGCAAGAAAACAAGTATTTGGTAAGGCAAGAGTAAAAGGAATAAAAGCAAAAGATTTTGTTAAAAAAGAAATAGAAAAAATGTATGATACCAAGAAATGGTGTAAACAAACAACAAGAGGAAATTGGGATAAAAGAAATATTGATGCTTATGATGGGTTGGTTATGGCGTTATATAAAAAAACTGCTTGACTTGTATATATATTTAATTGTATATTGTTTAGAATGTATAATTTAGAATTAGTTACGTTATTAGAAAAAGTTTTAAATAAAGGATATCAACTTAAAAATGGAGAAATATCTTTTTATTGTCCATTTTGTCATCATCATAAGAAAAAACTTCAAATAAATCTAGAAAATCAAAAATGGCATTGCTGGGTATGCAATCATGGTGGACATAAAATTGGTATACTTTTAAGGAAGATTAATGCTCCTAGTGACATAGTTAAAAATATATTAAAGTTACTTAATGAGCATGTTTCTTATTTAAAAGATAAAAAAGAAGATAAAAAATATAAGGTCGCATTGCCTAAATTTTATGAACCTCTTTGGAAAAAATCAAGCGATTTATTATATAAAAATGCAATTTATTATTTAAATAAAAGAGGAATAGGACCTGAAGAAATATTAAGATATTCTATTGGATATTGTGCAAGTGGTGAATATAAAAATAGAATTATTATACCATCTTATGATGATAATGGTAAATTAAATTATTTTATTGCTCGTGATATGTTTTCAAATAGTAAAATGAAATATAAAAATCCACCAATGTCAAAAGATACAGTTATTTTAGAATTATTTATAAATTGGGACGAACCCATTATATTATGTGAAGGAATATTTGATGCTATATCAATAAGAAAAAATGTTATTCCATTATTAGGTAAATTTTTATCTAAAACATTAGTAAAAAAATTGATAGAAAAGAAGACAAAAAGTGTTTATGTGTCACTCGATGATGATGCAAAAAAAGATGCTATTAAATTATCTAATTTTTTAATGGAATATGGAATAAAAACATATTTGTTAGAGATGAGAGGAAAGGATCCATCTGAATTAGGTTTTGATAATTTTTGGAGTATGGTAAAAAATACAAGACAATTAAAATTTTCAGATATTGTAAAAGGTAGATTAAATGTGTAGAGGGTAGTTTTATGGTTCAAATGAAAAATAAAGATTTGATAATTAGTGAAGATGTTTTGAAAGAGTATTCAACAGATTTTGGTAATTTGTATAGTAATAAACCAGCTGTTGTTGCTCGTCCACAAACTATATCATCCCTACGTGAATGTTTTGAATATGCTAGTACAAATGATTTACCAATATCATTTCGTGGTGGAGGACAATCATTTTATGGACAATCTACTTGTAAAGATGGTATGGTTCTGGACGTGAGGAGGATTATATCAGATCGTTTTGCTACAAAAATAGGAACAGATTGGGTGAGAGCACCGTCTGGAATAAAATTATATGATCTACAAAATTTATTACGTCATCATGGTATTAGACTTCCTATATATACAGCGGCCTTTAAATCAACTCTTGGTGGCACATTGGCGTCTGGTGGAATTAGCGGTCGGAGTTTTAGAAAAGGGGCTTTATCTAGTCATGTACAAGAATTACATTTGATGGGAACTGATGGAAAAATTTGGAGGTGTAGCGCAGAAGAAAACGAAGATATATTTTCNTGTTCATTANCNACNATGGGNATGAANGGNGTNTTANTATCNGCAAAANTNAATACNGAAAGTTTATTACCTTTTAGGGNNCAATTATTGATTNAAGNNATNCCATTTATAGAANTTANATCTTTATGTAATAAATTTAAAAAAATACCTGAAATAATTAGTATGGAAGGCTATATAAATATAAATACACAAAATATTACTGCTGATATTTATTGCGCGATAGAAGCTAAAGATAAAAATGATGTAAATGAAAAAATAAATTTATGGAAAAAAATAATAAATAAGTTTAAGTTAAAATCTTATACTATTAAAGTTGCGCATATAAATAATAATCTTAGTTTTTCTGCATCTATATCAGGATGGTCAGTAGGTGGAAATTTTCTTACAGAGTATAATATGATTAATAAATCATATACAATGTTTTCGGTACCATTATCAGCTTCTTTTGAACAAAAAGATGCTATAAAATTTATAGATGCATATGGTGAGTTTATTATTGGAAGTAAATATTGTTTTAGTAGTGATAGGCCACCTTATTTTTGTGTTATTAATTCAATGAGTTGGTTAAATCAATGGATGAGATTGTCTGATAAAGATTCTCACACGATAGCATTTGATTTATTTGCAATATTTAACTATACTAATATAAAAGGTGGCATGAAAGAATTAAATGACCTTGCAAGATTAATTGCAAAATTTAATGGTAGATTATATCCATATGGGTTTATTCCAGAAAAAGATATATTGTCTGATATATTACCTATTAAAACTGAAGAAATGCAGAGGTCATTAATTAAGACTGACCCAAAAAAATTAATAAATTCTATATTGATATGAAGATAGACTTGTCTTTTAATAGAAATCTTATTAATATTTTAATAGGAAAACTTCCAGAAAAAATATTAAATTTAGATTTAGATTTTGAATTTCAATTAACACTTGATAGTACAACATATGGCTGGGTAAGGTTCGATGATGGTTTATTAAATGCAATTTATATTATTGTTAAAATTAAAAATAAACCAAATTATGTAATTTTAAAGTTTAATCATATTAATGATGAATTTTTATTTAAGAATATATATATGCAGCCAGGGACTAATGCTGATATATTTACAGATGGTGATGATAATGAATATGTTTATGAATATAGATATGATTCAAATATGAATTTAGTATCAACATATAAACAATATTTAAGGGAATCTAAGTTTCCAAAAACTGATGAATTGCATGTTAAAAAAGTTAATGAAATGGGAAATCAAGTAGATATTGATTATGTTGCTGGTGCATGGCCTACATCTAAAGAAGCAAGAGATTTTACTAATTTATTTAAAGGTTTAGAAGAACAAAAAATTATTGTAAATAAAAGTGAATTTTATGGATTATGTGGTTATGGTATGAAAAAAAATTCAGATGTTATTTATTTAGAGATAGGTAAATATGAATCTACTGAATAGGAAAAGATTATATGATTAAAACAATAGCTCATTTATCAGATATTCATATACGAAAGTTACATAGATTTGTAGAATATCGTTTAGTATTTAAACAATTATATAAACAATTAAAACAACTTAAACCAGGCTTAATTTATATTGGTGGAGATATTGTTCATGGAAAATTAGATACATCACCAGAAGAAGTTCGTTTAGTATCTAATTTTTTTCTAAGTTTGTGTAGAATTTCACCTGTTGTTGTAATTCCAGGTAATCATGATTGTAATTTAAATAATAAATCTAGGGAAGATACACTTTCACCTATTATTGATTTGGTAAAAAAGATAGATTCAAATATACATTATTGGAAGAAATCCGGAGTTTATACAATAGATAATGTTGATTTTGGAGTAATGTCTATATTTGATAGAGATAAAGAAGGGAATCAACTTGTAGATAAACTTCCAGACCCAAAAGATTTAACTAATAAACATAAAGTTGCTTTTTTTCATGGTGGAGTAGATAAACATATATATGATAATAATTTCGTTGTTAGAGATGAGCATGTGAAGATTGATGTGTTTGATGGGTATGATTTGGTTTTACTTGGTGATATTCATAAGAGACAATTTTTGAATGATGAAGAAACAATTGCTTATCCAGGGTCACTTATTCAACAAAATTTTGGTGAAGCTCCTGAGCATGGGTTTTTATTTTGGGATTTGGAAACAAAAAAATCAGAATTTCATGTAGTACCAAATGATTATGGGTTTAAAATATTAAAAGTTGAAAATGGTAAAATATTAGATTCAATAACTAATGGTAATTCATATCAATTGACGTTTATACCACCTAAAGGTAGAATAAAGATAAAGTATTGGAACAGTAATTTAGATGATATAAAAAAAATACAAATTGGTTTAAATAAACAGTATCCTAAATTAAAAGAAATAATAGCCGAAAGACAAGATGCATTTGTTATTGGTAGTGATAGAGATAATAAATTAAATATTGGTGATGTTAGAGATATAAATTATCAAAATGAATTAATTACAGATTTTTTAAAAAGGAATGTGGATGGTATAGATAATGAATTAATAAAAAGAATACATAAAATAAATGAAATGACTAATAATTCACCTGAAGTATATAATAGTGATGTTACAAGAAATGTGGATTGGAGGTTAAAATTATTTGAATTTGATAATATGTTTTCTTACAGTTCAGGGAATAAGGTAGATTTTTCGAAATTAAATGGAAATGTTGGGGTTGTAGCTCCAAATCATAGTGGTAAGTCGGCTCTTATGGATGCAGTAGCATATACAATATATGATATATGTAGTAGGACTGGTAAAGCAATAGATGTATTAAATAAAAAACAAAAAAAATTTAAAGCTAAATTGAATATAGAGATAAATGGTATAGATTATTGGATAGAAAGAGAAGGCAAATATAAACAAGTAAAACATAAAGATGGTACTATCAGTAAGATGTGTCCAGTAGCTGTAAAATTTTATATGATAGATGAATTTGGTGATAAAATAGACTTGAGCGGAGCAGCTAGATTTAATTCAGCATATGGTGGTGGTACTAATGAAGAGATAAGAAAAATTTTAGGTACATTTGATGATTTTATTTTAACATCTTTATCTTTACAAACTAATGGGATGGATTTTCTTGATAAAAAACAAGCTGAAAGAAAAAAAATTCTTTCATCTTTTATGGATATTGAAGTTTTTGAACAGCTTGAATCTATTGCTAAATTAGATTCGAACGATGAAAGAGTATTATTGAAGCAATTTCAAAAGAAAGATTCATATAAAGAATTGGCTAAAATAGAAAATAAAATTATAGAATTAGAGAAAGAAGAAACAAAATTATCTGAAGAAGAATCTAAAAATAATAGTGAAATATCAGACCTTGAAAATCAAAAGATAAATTTAGTTAGACAGCTATATAAAATTGATGATAATTATGATATTAAAGAATTAGAAATTAATAATTTAAATATTATTAGTGAAAGAGATAAAATAAAAAAACAGCTTAGAGAAGATAAAGAATATAAAGAAACTTTAAGACCTTTATATCTTGAATATCATAAAAAATTAGCTAAGATAGATGAAGAAGAAATTCAAAATAATTATAAAAAATGGAATAATTTAAAAAATGATATAAAAGATATTGAAAATCACCAGAAATTGGTTAATTTTGAATTTAAATCTTTAAATAAGCACCTTACTGATCTGGGAAAATATGAATATGATCCAGAATGTGAATATTGTATTAAGAATGGTAAAGAACAAATTAATGAACAAGAAGAAATAGAGTCTAAATTGATGAGTTTGGATGAAGAATATAAAAAATTAAATATACAATATAACTCAAAATTAAATATTTTTGAAAAATTAGGTGATGCTGAAGATGCGAAACAGGAATATGATATATTTACTTATGAATTATCACACATTTCACATGATGCTGTCAAAATAGGAGGGAAAATTGACAAAAATAAAGCTAGATTGAATCATTTAAATAGTGAAATAGTTAATATTAAAAGTAAAATTAATAAATATTATACAGATGAAGAAAAAATTGAACAAAATAATAAATTAAATATACAAATATCTAGTTTGATTGATAGTATTTCATCTTTAAATCTTAAATCTATTGAAATTGATAAAAAATATAAGAAAATATTAGTTTTGTTATCTGTTGCGAGGAATGAAAGAGATAAAATTGGTAATGATATACAAGAATTAATTGATATAGAACAAAAAATACTTGATTATGACCTTTATCTAACAGCTTTATCTAAAGATGGTATTCCATATGAGCTAATCTCACAGGCAATTCCTGCAATTGAACTTGAAATTAATCATGTATTAGAAAATATGAATGCTGGCTTTCATATTGAGCTTGAAATGGAGGATAAAACCATTGATGCATATATTTGTTATAGTGATATTAAGTGGAATCTTGAATTATCAAGTGGTATGGAGCGGTTTGTATCAAGTTTGGCTATTAGAATTGGACTAATTAATGTTTCTGTTCTACCAAGACCAAATTTTATTATTGTAGATGAGGGTTTTGGTTCATTAGATAGCGATAATATAGCTAATATGGAGGGAGCTTTTCAATATTTGAAAACTCAATTTGATTTTGTGATGATCATTACTCATTTAGACACAATTAAAGATTATATGGACATGTTGATACCAATTGATGTAAAAAATGGTTATAGTAAAGTTATTTTTGCTTAACTGGTAATTTATCCCCGGTTTTTAAGCTATTTTCCTCAAAATAGTCATATAATATTCTAGAAACATTAGCCGATATCGTTAAACCACGATAATCACTATCATCTGTTAGTTTTTTATCTATTTTTTTAGATATTGATATTGACCTAATTTTTTTATTCATTATAAACTCCTATCGTTATTAATATATAATAGTATTTAATAATAATTATCAAGAATTATTAAATTCATTGTTTTTTAAATTCATAGTTTGATATCATTTACATTTTTATTATATTTATTGATATGACTAATAGAATTTATCCAAAAAGTAAAAGATTAATAGATTATCAGGTGTTTTATGAAGATTCTTGGCCTAATCCAGAAATTTTTATAATAAAAGAGATGCCACCGATTTTTACTTATGGATACCATGTAATATTTTTTGGATATAATAGATATACTAATTTAGATTTTAAACTTCGTGTTGGTTCTAATGTAATAGTTGAAGTTGTTGATGCTAGGGGTAATATAGTTTATAATTCTTTAGTTAATATAAGTACATCAACAAGATTGGCGGCTACTTCTATATTAATAAAGGAAGATCCATTATCTATAAATATTCCAATTAGTGATGGTTATGGAAAACTAGTTATAATGGGAGAAGTTGAAGGGAATACAGTGCCATCTAGTTTTAAAGGACATTATAATGCCAGATTAGAAGTTCCTATTTTAATACAAAAAGAATTTACAAATGGATCTTTATTATATTTTAAATCAAATCCCAAAATTAATATTATTGAAACTGTATCTAATGATAAAAGTGCTACGGATGGTTCATTTAAAAGGTCATTATTAACATTTTGTTCTGATAATTTAAGACCGGTTGGAGGGCAATGGTCATTTGGTCAAATATCATATAATGCAGATGACTCCAACACATCTAACTTTAAAATACTTGATAATTTTGAGGTAAGTCATAGTGGAGGCATTTCAACCGGGTCTACTGTTGATGTTTTAAGAGACAGAATTTCTAATGCTAATCTTACATCAAGCACTGATACAATAGACTCTAATAATCCATATGAAACTAATGATTATTCTTATATAGGTAATTTTACAAACTGGGCCTCTTCACCTGATTATGTTGTTACTAATTGGAAAAATTCAGGAAGTACGTCAGTTGGAACACAGTTGCCAAACAGTATGATGATAACGGAGAGTAAAAATTTAACAAAGATATTTAGAAAAGCTATGGATGAAGAGGAATATGAAATAGCATATAGAGTCTCTGCTTCTAAAGGATCTGAGGCTAAAGTTAGCATTTATGCTTCACCTTTTGAGTGGGAGATAACTGGGTCTGTAAGTAGTAGTACTAAAACTAGAAATCTTTCATATGAACAAAAATTTAGTAAGTTTAACTTAACTGACCCAGTAACATGGACATCTAGTTATGATAATCATGGATTAAAAAGAAATATGATTATAACATCATCGGAAAGTTATATGGGGTCTAATGACCCATATATTACTGGATCTTTTTTTATTCCAAGTGAAAGTTTTGCTGTACTGGATTTGTTTGGTATTACAACTATAGCTGAGTCACATCCCCATTTTGCTGATATTTCTATAATACCGAAAAATAGAAAAGGAATAAGTCCACCTGTTTATTTTCATAAAATAAAATCTCCGGATGAAAGACGGTTTGATAATTATCAGTTTGTACAGACATATCAAAATCCTAAAGGAGAAAAAGCTCAATTTTTAAGTGGAAGTGATAACACTGTAACTTCAACATTATCTTTAACTGTTACTGGATCACCAGTGTTTATAGAGAAAGGAGATAATTTATTGTCTGGTTCTATGTTTTTTGGATCAACTTTAGATACAAATAAGTATACTGGTGTTAATATGGATGGTAGAACTGGAATAACAGGACGTAAATCTGCATCGTTTTCTAGAAAAACAAATGAAGGTCCATTTTCATTTGGAAGTAAAACAGTTCCTGGTGGACCTGGATCAGCAGATTCTAATCCTCCGACAGCATAGGAATATTAATTATGCCAAATAATTTTGACCTTAGAATATTAATTGAATCTGAAAATGGAAGTCAATTTTCTTATATCAGTAGTAGTATTGCTAATTCGGATGAGGATCAAATAAGTTCTAGTGTTTTTTGGGAGAGAATTACATCTTCTGTTTCTTGTTCATATTCAAATGAGTTTATTGATAATGGTACAACAGGGTCATTAACTTTAACTACTGGAACAAATTTTGAAAGTGATTTATTTTTATCGTCTTCTATATCAGGGTCAAATGAAGATTCTGGGTCAATATTATTTACTGATAGAGAACCGTCAGATGATAAATTAAAACGATATAAATTTT
>NZEE01000045.1 GCA_002688965.1 archaeon
CAGTAACCGCAGGAAAAGAAAACAAAAGTGATGCCGTGAGTAGAGGCGATCGAAACCGGTATAGAACAAACCGAATTTGCTCAGAAATGAGCACAATATGTGGTGTTCGGACTTGTGTCTATCTTAGCACATGAATTTGAAGTTCCCTGGAAAGGGACACTATAAAGGGTTATAGTCCCGTAAAAGTAAGTGTGAAAGATAATGGCAAGTATCCAGAGTAGGGCTGATTGAATTTTCAGTCTGAATACGGGAGATATTTACTCCTAATTCTAAACATAACTTGAGACCGATAGCGTATTAGTACTGTGAAGGAAAACTGAAAAGAATCCTTAAAAGGAGATGAAAAAAACCTGAACCCAAGCAGCTATAGTTAGATGGCGAATGCCTTTGAAAAAAGGAATAAACCATCGTCCGTTTTGAAAAACGGGGCAGGGAGTTTGTGGTAGTGGCGAGACTAAGTGCTTCAAGCACGCAGTCAAAGCGAAAGCAATAGCGTCTATGTACTTCTGTACAGATGCGCAACGTATGAAAGTGCGTTTAGTCACTGCTTCAAGATCCGAAGCAAGATGATCTAGTCCTGGGCAGGGTGAAGTCGCGCGAAAGCGTGGTGGAGGCCCGTACCGTTGTTGGTTCAAACCACTCGAGTGACCTGGGATTAGGGGTGAAAAGCCAATCGAATCTTGCAATAGCTGATTCCTCTCGAAATGAGTGTTAGCTCAGCCTGGGTATTATCCAATTAGTGAGGTAGAGATACTGATTACGGAGTCAAGGGGAGAAATCCCCAGCTTCGTTGTCAAACTCCGAATGCATTAATTGGTATGCCTGGAGTGAGACTGCCGGAGTAAGTTTGGTAGTCGAAAGGGAAACAACCCAGACTAAATTTAAGGTCCCTAAAAGCAACTAAGTGTAGAAAGTGGTTTTTGATTTAAGACAGTGGGAAGGTAGGCTTAGAAGTAGCCACCCTTTAAACAACGTGTAAAAGCGGACCCATCAAAATCAGAAGCGCTGAAAATGGACGGGACTAAGTTGCTTACCGAGGTTTTAGATTTACATTTTATATGTAAGTGGTAGAGAGGCGTCCTGTGTGGGCAGAAGTATCTTCTTAAGAAGGTATGGACCGCTCAGGAATGAAGATCCTGTCGGAAGTAGCATATTAGTCGGATGAGAATTCCGACCGCCTAAAGGGAAAGGGTTTCCCAGTAAAGCTTATCTGCTGGGAGTTAGTCGATCCTAATTCCAACCCTAATCAGAGTTGGGAGAAAGGGAATACGGTTAATATTCCGTAACTAATTATTATTTGCCTTACCTGTTCTTGGACACCTCTGGATAGTCTTAGCACAATTGTCGTTGTGTTTAACTGTAGAATCATGGGGAGTATCGTCAAGATGAGAACCATGTGAATGCAGGAATAAGTCCTCATTAGAGGGTTATAGATGATTCCAAGGGTTCATAAAAACTCGAACAGTTAGAATTTTAATTACTCGTACTCAGAACCGACACAGGTTCCCTGGCTGTAGAAGCCATGGCGTTCGGACTAATCAACTTTAGGGAATTCGGCAAGTTAGCCAGGTATCTTCGGTATAACTGGTGCCTGAGCAGGGATGCTTAGGTTGCAATAACAAGGGAAACCCGACTGTTTAACAAAAACGTAGTTGACTGCTAAATCGAAAGGTCTTGTATAGTCAACGAATCGTGGCCACTGGCGGTGTGTCATATCAGGTTCCAACCTGAAGAAGCCCCGCTGTAGGCCGGCCCTAACTCTGAGGGTCTTAAGGTAGCGTAATCCCTTGCCAACTAAATATTGGCCTGCATGATAGATTAACGAGGTTTCCGCTGTCCCAAAGTTGATTCCGGCGAACCAACATTTCTGGTGATTAGGCCAGAGACCTTCAGTGGGAAGAGTAGACCCCGTAGAGCTTTACTACAGTTTGTTGTTGCGGTATGTTTGTAGTTGTACAGCGTAGGCAGGAGACATCGAGACTTTGACGTCAGTTAAAGTGGAGTCATCAATGTAACACTGCCCTTCCGCGTACGTACTGCTTATATTGCTTTATTGCGATAGACATCAGCAGATAGGTAGTTTGACTGGGACGGTACGCCCTCGAAAGGATATCGAGGGTCCTCAAAGGTTAACTCAATCCGGTCGGAAATCGGATGAAGAGTGTAAATGCAAATGTTAGCTTGATTGGAAATCGAACAATAAGATTCCCAAAGACGAAAGTCTGAATTAGCGATACGCACGTTGGCGTAAATAGCTGCGTGTGACATGAGAAAAGCTACCTCGGGGATAATGGTGTCGTAGCGGGTGAAAGTTCGTATTGACCCCGCGTGTTGCGGCGTCGCTGTCGGCTTGCCCTCACCTGGCTGTGCAGCAGCAGCCAAGGGTACTGGAGTTCACAGATTAAAAGGGCACATTAGCTGGGTTCAGAACGGCGTGAGCCAGTTTGGTCTATATCTGCTGAAGGTGTTGTCGTCTGAGAGGAAGGGAGTTTAAGTACGAAAGGAACATACTCTCGAAGCCACTAGTCTACCAGTTGTCTGACAAGGCAGTGCTGGGTAGCCACGCTTTAATGGATAAGCCCTGAAAGCATCTAAGGGCCAAGCCATCCTCAAAAATAGACGATTTGGCACGAGAATACTACTCGGTATGGAACAGGAGTGTACGCATCAAGCTTCGGCGAGATGTTCAGCTTACTGTCTCCTACGCCAATGCTAGCCTTTAAAATTTATCAGTTGCGGCTGATAAATCCGAGAAATCGGAATCTCTGGACCTATACGTTTTTTTCTTTAAATATATCAAAACTAACAAATGACTATGAAATATTTAGCAATTGCTTTAATTTTGATTAGTGTTATAGTAGTTAGTGGGTGCACTACACAAACAACAGTAACAACTACAGACGAAATATCAACATCAATTGATACTACAATAGAACAAACAACAACTTCTGAAAAATACACTTCTATAGATCAATGTCAAGATATGGAATTTGAATCAAGTACTGCATTATGTTACAAAAGTGTAGCAAGATACAATCAAGATGAATCTATTTGTGAAATGATCACTGATATATATGTAAATGCAGATTGTTATCTAGAATTAGCATCAATCAAAAACGATCCATCATTATGTGATAAAATTGAAGGATCATTTATGGTTGCAGATACTGTTCTTTACGAACAAATCTGCTAATAAATTCTTAGAGAAAAATAATCTTAAAACTATTTCTAACTAGTCATACCTATGAACACTGATGAAGAAATGCCAAGCACTCCTGTGTACACATCAAATGAATCTTTACCTGATTTCAATCAATTCGATATGCCTACAGTACCAAAACTTTCACTTGAACCATCACCAGAACCAGCAAACTTCAAATCATTAACAGATATTTTTGACGATATTCAAAAAAGTCTTCCTCAACCAAAACAAATCCAACCAACAATCCAAGAATCAATCAAACCAATAGTCAAACAAGAAGATAAGCAAGATAATATTGATAGATTATTACAACGTTTCATTCAACCAAAAGAAAAAAAGAAAACTTGCAAACAAACAATCATGTTAGGAGTTATCACAGCTCTTACAGGAATATCAGCTGCGCTATTTGTAAAATATGTGTTTGATACAATCAACACTCTCTCTGGACCACCTGTACTAGGAGTCCTAGTATCTTTCATGCTTTTGTTACTGTTTGTAATGTTATTCAATAATCAATTTAATATTTCTAAGAAGTGTTAATACATACCTATAAGTTGACAGGTATAAAGGGAAATCCGAAGATTTCCCCTGTTCTGGTTAGCGCCTGCGGCGCCGGACACAGAGCAACCCAATGCCAAACAGCGAGAGCGCGGCCGGCTCTGGAATTGGATCCGGAGTATGACCACCAGGAGGATCTGGTCCGCCCAAATCCGTAACAAGGATGTCATCAATGTAGAACGTACCGTGACCAGAATCATAGTTGGGCTCAGAAAAGTAAATTATTTTCAGTGTATTGGTTGCAGAATCAATCGGCGATGAATATTGGAATGAATTCTCATCACCAATTGATAGAATCGACCCTTCTGGACGAACTTGAATCAATACCTTGTGCCAACCCAAAGAACGAGGTACTCCAGTATCATATTGCCCAGATGTAGAAGAAACAGTATAATTCACGTCAACGTTTGTGACACCAAGACCTATGGCCGGATTCTTCCACATCAAATTACCTAAAACAGCGCCAACAAAATATGAACCCATGTCAGCGTTATCATACAACCAAAACGACACATCAACATCAGTCATATGATCTGGGAATTCATATCCAATTCGTTGATTAAGCTGAACAAATTGAATACTACTAGACCCACTGTGTGATTGAACATTCGTGAGCTCTGCCATCGGATATCCATCACGTTCAAATGCTTCCCACTGATCCAAGTTTCCAGACTCAAAGTCATCCGAGAACAGAGTCACACCAAATGCCGACGACGAAACCAACACGAGTGCCACTACCATCACCAAACTCTTCATCTTGCGTCTCCTCTTCACCAAGACATGTTGACAATTAAAGACAACATTACAAACGTCGTCTCTTGCATATGATTGTCAGCCCAATGCCAACCAGCGACAGAGCTGCAGGTTCCGGAACCGGTCCGCCAGGCAAATCACCACTATCCGGAGGATCTGGGATATATATCCCATCAAATATCTTTACTTCATCAATCCACCCAGCATAATGACTATTCTCATACTGGCCAATTTGAACATTAGCATTTGTGGATCTGATTTCGTGAACCCATGATATCTGACTGGCTTTTTTCACGCCATTAATATACATTGACATCTCTCGGGTCCCATGGTTGTATATGGCAGCAAGATGAGTCCATTCATTCAGGGGAAGTTCACCAGGAGCAGGAGTGTAGAAGAGTGTATCTGTTGAGCTGCCACTGCCAGTAGCAGCAAGTGAAAAGGCAAGAGTTCCATCAAATCTAAAAAGAAATGAATCATCAGAACTCCACTTTCCCACAAACGGTCGATTTCCAACCAAACTCTCAGGTTTCACATAGACATGAATACTAAGACTTCCAGTAATGTCAAGTGTCGGATTGTCATAAGCTGTGACACTTGCTCCAGCCGGAAAGTATAGTGAATGGTTCCCGCCATAAATTGGTGGAGTATCATCTTGCCAAAGAGGTGGCGTAAGAGCCGTATCCTTAACAAGATGACCAGTGTTACCTGTCCCACTGTCATCAGCTGTGGTAACACCAGAACCTTCTTCAAAACGCCAGTATCCAACCATACCACCAAATGCCGACGACGACACCAACACCAACGCCACCACCATCACCAAACTCTTCATCTTGCATCTCCTTTCAGTTGACAACTCCAAAGAACCAGTAATACATACTGGCCCTAAACGTTTCAGCGCTTCACTTCCTCTGGTTTGGAAAAAAGGTCGCGTTTACCGGCACGACCAACACATCATATTGCGTACGCATGAGAGCAACCATTTCATCAACGATCGACTGTAGGGCATCATCACCGACAGTCACGCGGATAAGAGGATACTCCGCGAATCTGCCGACATAACCACGGAATGAAAACAATGTGATAACCTCAAATTCTTCGGAAAGGTCCTCCCTTTTCTTTCCCTTCAGCACAATATCAATGGAAGCCATAACAGCACCATAATGCATCGAAGGGATTGACCCATCACCACCACGGCAGCCAATAATCTCAAATATCGTCATCTCTTCCTTCCTTTCCTAGCATTAGCTAGATACGAGAATGATACCCATTAGGGTGTTATTCTGTCCAGATTCAGTGAAAATGAACAGATTTCATTGAACTTACGTGTTCAATAATCTAAAGATTTGTGTGTAAAATTAGTCAATTTATAAGGCTTTTAAGGGTTTTAGAAAACACTTAAAAACCCATTTCTATATACTATACTTGTGACCTGTAGAGCAACTCCCTTCACTTAGTGGAGAAGAAGTTCTGCACATCCAGCTGAGTCAAATCAGCAATCGTGTCATTTGCGAGAGTGAATGTTTGGGCACAGAAACGCACCTTAGTACTGATTCCATGATGTACTAACAAGGTTGAGACGAATCCAGATCACGAGGATGCAAGTCGTGTGCGCGTTAACGCGCCAGAGACGCATTAGACAAATAGTTGCAAGGCCTGCCTGTTTAACAGAGGTCTAATAGAATGCAGACTATTACAGGTCACATTTATATTAACAAAATGTAAGTGATATTATGAGTGAAAATAAAGAAAGAATGCCAATGCAGCAAGCTGGTTTAATCCGTTACTTTGATTCTGAATCAAAAGGATTTCAACTTAAACCTGAGCATGTTGCTGCTGCCTGCGTAGTTATTTCAGCTTTAGTTATATCAATGAAATTACTGCTTTAATCAAAGCCATTTTCTTAGAACATATTTGAAATCACTAATATAATCAAACCAGTGCCTTTCTCTACGATGCATCAAAAATATGAAATTCTTTACACCATCAAAAACATTCACACCTGAAACATATATTGGAGATTTTACAGGAACATTAGCAGATCTAAGCTTATTTCTACCAACCTCAAAGATTATCTCAGTAGCAATCTCATATCTTTCAGATTTCAAATACAATTTCTTCAATCCAGACTTAGAAAAAGCTCTAAAACCGCCTTCAGTATCCATTAAATTAGTCCCAGATATAAAATTCGTAGCAGCATTCAAAAAGAAGTTTCCAAATTTCTTAATAAATGGATATTTACGTAAATCACGTTCACCTAAAACAAAATCATATCCTTGATTAATTTTATTAATAAATTTTGGTATTTCAGAAGGCTCATGCTGGCCATCAGCATCTATAGAAATTATAATATCAGCACCCATTTCCAAAGCCTTTCCAAATCCATCTCTTAGAGAAGTACCTAATCCTTTATTGACATCATGTCGAATAATAGTGACTCCACGTTTCTTAGCAAGAATATAAGTAGCATCTTTTGAACAGTCATCAACAACAATTATCTTATCCACATATTGACTTGTTTTATAGATTACACCTTCAATAGTAAGTTCTTCATTAAATGCTGGAATTACAGCAACAACTGTCTTTTTCATTAATTATGGTTTTAATGAAATTATAAAAACCAATTACTTTAAGTTAATTTAATGGAAATCGAAACATTAATCAAGTTCTTTATGCCAACAAAAATCAAGTTAATTCTAGTAGTATTGCTATTTTTCGTATTACCTGCAATCATGATATCAGCTGCAGGACTCCAAATCATATGGTTCTTAGGTGGATTAGTTATGTTTTATCTAATAGACTTCATACATCCTGCAAATTACCTTTTACTAATCATAGAAGCCTATGTTATTGCATGTCTAATTGTTAGACGATTTGCACCCAATGAACCAACAAGAAAGCAGGCTCAAAAGTACTATCCATATGTTAGACAAAGAACGAACTAAATAGCTATAAAAGTCAATATAGCTATCTTTTTCTTACTAAATATGTGATGCCAAATGATTGAAATTAGGATACACGGAAGAGGTGGACAAGGTTCTGTTACAGCATCTGAAGTTCTAGCAGTAGCAGCATTCAAAGACGGTAAATACAGCCAAGCTTTCCCAAAATTCGGCCCAGAAAGAACAGGAGCTCCTGTAGAAGCTTTCTGTAGAATTGACGACAAATTTGTAAAAATAAGAAGTCAAATATATGAACCAGATTATCTTGTAGTTCTTGATCAAACATTATTAGATGCCGTAGATGTAACAAGTGGATTAAAACCAGGTAGTATTATTGTAATAAATGCATCTGATAACGATGTAAAAGAAAAATTAAAAGATTTTGATGTTAGAATCATAGATGCAACAAAAATAGCTATGAAAGAACTTGGAAGACCAATAGTAAACACAGCTATTGTCGGAGCATTTTTAGCAGCAACAAACGTTGTTTCTCTAAATTCATTAGAAGAAGCTCTTTCAGAAAGATTTGAAGGAAATATGAGAGAAAAAAACATCAACGCTGTAAAACAAGCATACAGTGAAATGAAAAAAAATGATAAACCAAAGGAGAGTTCATAATGGAAAAATTATCAATTGGCGGTAAAACATCAAGAAAAACAAGCGATGTTAAAACTGGTTCATGGAGAACATTCAAACCTATCATAGATAAAAAGAAATGTAAAGGTTGTGGAGAATGTATCAAAGTATGCCCAGAAGCTGGTATGGGAATGCATGAAAAAGAAGGACAAATACTTGCAGAAATTAATTATGATTATTGTAAAGGATGTATGCTATGTTCATCAGCATGCCCGTTCAATGCAATAAAAGCAAAAAAGGAGAAGAAATAAAATGAAAAAAATAATGGAAACATCTCACGCAATCGCAGAAGCAGTTAAACTATGTGATCCAAAAGTAATATCAGCTTTTCCAATTACTCCACAAACACATATTGTAGAAAAATTAGCTGATATGGTTGCTGATGGTGATTTAGATGCAGAATATCTTAATGTTGAGAGTGAACATTCTGCAATTAGTGCTTGTGTAGGAGCACAAGCAGCTGGCGTACGTACATACACAGCTACAGCTTCTCAAGGTTTAGCACTTATGCACGAAATATTATTCATAGCTTCTGGAATGCGTTTACCAATGGTAATGACTATCGCCAACCGCGCACTAAGTGGACCATTAAACATATGGAATGATTGGTCGGATTCTATAGCTTCTAGAGACAGTGGCTGGTTACAACTATATTGTGAAACTGCACAAGAAGCATTAGACACAACAATTCAAGCCTACAAAATCGCTGAAAATGAAAAAGTGCTTTTACCAGTTATGGTATGTGTAGATGGATTTATTCTATCACATGTATATGAACCTGTTGATATTCCTAAAAAAACTGATGTTAAAAAATTCTTGCCAGATTACGCTGGTCCAATTATGGACTTTGATAAACCTATAACACAAGGAACATGGGCAGGACCTGAAGAATATCAAGGATTCAAAAAAATGCAACAAGACGCTATGACAAACGCTCTGAAAGTAATACAAGATACTAACAAAGATTTTGCTGAGCAATTCGATAGAAGTTATGGTAATGGATTAATAGAATTATTTAATATGAAAGATGCAAAATACGCAATCATAAGTATGGGTTCTGTATGCGGAACAATCAAACATGTAATGGAAAAAAACAATATCAAAGATGTTGGATTAATCAGAATCAAATCTTATCGTCCATTCCCAGTAAAAGAATTACAAAAATCTTTAAAAAATATTCAAAGCGCAGCTGTTCTTGAAAAGGATATTTCTTTAGGATCAGCAGGAGCACTCATGGCTGATGTAAAATATGCAAGTAACATGCCTATGACAAACATTATCTCAGGTCTTGGTGGTAGAGATATAACAGAAAAAATGGTATTAGAATCTTTTGAATATGCAAGAAACATTAAGGAGGGACTAATATGGCTGTAAAATGTAAAGAATGTCCTTTATTCCTTAGCGGAGCAACAAGTTGCTCAGGATGCCCAGAAACTATTGCATTACATGCAATGGGAAAAGTAACTCCAAAAGATATAGTTGTAGCTAATGCAACTGGATGCACTGAAATATTTTCAACACAATATCCAAAAACTACATGGAATGTAAATTATATTCACGTTGCTTTTGAAAACGTAGCTGCTGTTGCAGCTGGTATAGAAGCTGCTTTCAAAAAAATGGATAAACGCCACAAAAAATCTAAGATAATAGCATTGGCAGGTGATGGTGGAACAGTTGATATTGGTTTACAAGCTCTTTCAGGAATGCTAGAACGAGGACACAAAGTATTATACGTAATGTTTGATAATGAAGCTTACATGAATACTGGTATACAACGCAGTGGTGCAACACCTAGATATGCAATAACAACCACATCTCCAGCAGGAAAACTTGTACCAGGAAACAAAACATGGAAAAAACCTATCATAGATATAGTTGCAGCTCACCAAATTCCTTACATTGCATCAGCATCTATTGGTAATATTCCAGATTTGCAAAAAAAAGTTAAAAAAGCTCTTGCAGCAGATGGTCCATCATTCCTAGATATTCATTGCCCATGCCCACCAGGATGGAGATTCCCAAGTGCAAATACTGTTATTATTTCTAGAAAAGCATTAACTACAGGAATGTGGATATTATATGAAATAGAAAATGGAAAACTAAAAATAAACAAAAAACCTGAATTTGAACACGTAAAAGAATACTTGAAAATGCAAGGTCGTTTCAAACACTTAACAAATAAAGAAATAACTGAAATACAAAAACATGTTCATGACGAGTACAAGCGCCTACAAAAGTTAGAAAAAAGCCCAACATCTTAAATTAATACTTTTCTCATAAGATAATTACATGGACAATGGTAAATTCATTATTATAGAAGGAATTGATGGTTCAGGTAAAAGTACACAATGCAAACTAATCGCAGATTTTCTAACAAAACAAGGTTATGAAGTCACATTAACAAAAGAACCAACTGACTTTGAAACAGGTAAATTCATAAGACAAGTTCTAAGAGGAGAAAAAGGACAACTACCACCATTAGAGTTCCAAAAATTATATGTAAAAGATAGAGAAGAACATTTAGAAAAGATAGTTGAACCAGCACTATCAAAAGGAAAAATAGTAATATCAGACAGATATTTCTTCTCAACTATTGCATATGGTTCAATTGATTTACCAGTTGAAGATTTAGAACAATTAAATAGCCATTTCAGAATTCCAGATATGACAATCATGTTAGATATACCAATTGAAGAAAGTCTAAATCGTATAAACAATGTAAGAAACATAGAATTTTTTGAAAATGAAAATAAATTAGCAAAAGTCATGAAAACATACCAAACCTTCCAAGAAAAATATCCTAACATCCATATCCTTGATGGAACAAAATCTTTGGAAAAAGTCACTGAAGATATAAAAGCTTTAGTAACAAGTATACTTTGATTCTAATGGGATTTGGAAAA
Organism: archaeon; assembly: GCA_002688965.1. The sequence goes on from NZEE01000045.1 coordinate 10,995, forward strand.
TCATATTGTAAATTTGATGGAAGTCCGCTTGATATGGACGATATAAAATTTCTTGGTGATACATTCTTACCTAGAAAATTCGGAATGAATTTTCATTATGAAAGAAAACCAGATGGAAGCACAGGATCGGTTGAAAATAATCCTTTTACAATAATTACTGATGAGCCAATAAGTCCACAAAAACATCGACGACTTATAGCATATGGATTTAATCCATGCCCAGAAAATCCACTACACCAAATCAATGAAGATGGTTCATTAAAAACTGATAGCCGTGGATTACCAATTCCTGTTCAAGCTGATTAAAGAACACCTGATTCTACTCTATCCATTATACTTGCTTTTGCAGAAGGAACTCGAGATTCTATTTGTTCGACAGGCATTAAACGTATAGCATCTTTTTCATCTGGATAAAGTGCTTTTTCAATTAAACTCTCCTTAACTCGTTGAGCAATTTCTTTTGCAGGAGTTTCACCAGGCTGTATAGTAACATAATAATCACATCTAGAAGCAATAGATTTCAAAGGAGCGATTATAAAACTCTTATTTTGTATATCAGCACCAATAGCAAGTCTTAATTTTATACTTTTCATATAATTTCTCTGGCCACGGATAACAAAGGAACCTTTTGGCAAAAATTGTCCTGGCTCAGCATGTTTCGTAACTTGATCAGGTTTAACCCAATATACTTCTACAGAACCAAGCCCCATTTGCCATGCTTTACTATAGGACGCAGCAAACTCAGCTGCTTCAACAACCCCCTGAGGAGTCAAGTCTTCAACACGTTCACGCTTATCTCTTCTTTGCTTTATAACAACAAAAGGAGCTCCGTGAATATCAGCATGAAGAACAACATCATCAAACTCAGTATGTTTCTTAATCAATTCTTCATTAGTTGTTGCATCTTTTCCAGCAACCACAAGTAATCCTTCAATAGACCAGAAATATCTAAACTTATGATACCATCTACCTTTTTTCTTTTCTACAACTGGCGCATCTTCGGTCAATTCTTCAGTCTCTTCTTCATCTTCCTCACTTTCATCAGCAATAAAAGTAGGTGCAACTTCATCTTCCATTTCAGCAATAGATTCTTTACGTTGCTCAACCTGTTCTTCAGCTTTAGCAATTTTTCGTTTGAATTTTTTAGCATGCTCAAAATAGTATGTTGCATTTTCTTCAGGAGATTTATTTATGAAAAGTTCAACATTATTTCCATCAAGATTAACTATAACTCTATTTTCACTTTCCCGTATCTCAATTATAGCATTTGCTTCTGGAGAATCTTCTTTAGTTATTATATCCTTTATCTCATCCCAACTATATTTTGCACGAGCATTACGTAAGGTCATCAAAACATTATCAACTAATCCATAATTATTATAAATTAAAGTCGCTTCTTCCCTAGTTTCATCTTCCTCTTCTTTATACTCTTCAATAGCTTCTTCCTGATGTTCTACAATAGATTTTTCGCGCTCAATTTTATGTTCAGGTGTAGGTTCTACTGCAATTGTAGGTTCAGGTTTAGGTTCCTGAACAGGAGCAGGTTGTTTTATTTCATTAAAGTAAGTATCAAGCGCTTTGTTAAATGATTCTACATTAACAGATGTATACTCAGAAAACATTTTCATACCAAAAGGTACAACTGAAATTGCTTCTTCATTATCATTAACTATAACAGGACTAGTTTCTTTTCTTAATAGTATATCCTCAGATGCATCAAATAATTTATCAATATCATCTTTTACAAGAGTATCTCCTTCTCTTTGACCATCTACTCCAGATATTTTCAAAACTTCATCAGCATATTCAGCAAATCCCATTGCTGATAAAATCTTACTAACACTATCATCATCTTGAAACCGTCTCTTAAATGAAGTATAATCTTCAACTTCAGGAGACGCAGGAAATATATATTTTACTTTTGGAACAACAACTCTGTCTTTTCGTCTCTGAAAATGTAAAGGCTGTATAATATCATATGCATCATCACAAAGAACGATATTACCTTGATGAAACATTTCTATTACCAATATTCTATCTTTCACAACTATTTCAAAAACCCTATCCATCTTACGCTGATTTATCTCTTGAATATGTTTACCCATCATATGCTTTCTCAAAAGCATTGCAAAGTTACTAGGAACAACAGCTTTCTCTCGTTTATGAATAGTAAGGTGAGCTCGTTTAGTATTAACAAAAAACTCGTAATTTCCTACTTTTGGAACATATATTCGTATTCGCAATTCATCATCATTCTGATATATTGCATCAATCCGTCCGCTCTTCAGAAATTGGAGCTCCTTTATCAGGTATCTCAGATCCAGCCCGTTCATCACTTTCTTTATTTTCTTTTCCGTCATCAGCATCATCTTCTTTACTTTCTAACTTGTTTCCAAGCATCTTCTTGAGATCTGTTTTCCTTATATCAAAGTACTGCTCAAACTTAGGACTGGTCTCTATTATCCTTGTCCTTCCCTCTTTCTCAATTATTATAAGACCCCTATCCTTTAATTGCTTTACATATTCGTAAGTTCTATTCCCAATCACCTTTACAATATCAGATTGCTTAACAGGCTCATGAAATGCTATTATAGCCAAAACCCGCAGTAAGCCTCTACTCATATCAGAATGAGGTGTCAAATCATGAACATGTTCAATATATTTGTCCTTAACAGTAAGTCTAAATCCACCCATTTTCTGAAGCCTTATACCGTGTTTTTCATCACTATATTTCTCTTCTAAAACAACAAGAACCTTTTCAACAGTAGTTTCTCTAACATTAATTTTACGAGATATTTGTTTAACTGTTAAAGGTTTATCAGTTGTAAACAATATAGCCTCTAATAGAGCTGCCTTTTCTCTAATCTTTTCATCCATTGTACCCATAATCACTCAGCCTCTACATCTGCTTTCTTTGCATCTAATGTTATTATAACAAAGTCAGAATAAATCTTTTCCTGTTCCATCCTTATTGCCTGTCTATTAGCTAAATGAAGTAAAGGAAGGAAAACAGAAACTGCTTTTGCACGAGTCCAATCTGGAACAAGTGAAGAAAACATTACTTGTTTTTCATTACTTTTCGACTTAGACACAATTGTACTCATTATTCTTATTATCTGGTCTTCAATATCTTCATCCTCTTCAATAAGAGTTTCAACCATTCTGTGTCTGTGTATAATTGAAGTTTCTTTTCTTTCCTGAAATTCAAATGCTTTATTCAAAGCACCTATCAATTCTGTTAAAGTAACTTTTCTAATAGGTTTTCTCATACCAGGAGGACCCAAAGGAGGAACTTTATCAAGATCAATCATAAGTTTTTCTTCTTCTTTTTGAATTTCTTTTTCTTCTTTTTCCATTAACAACTCCACTTTCATTCTCAAAAGTATAGCAGCGATTAATACAAAACGTGCAGGAATTCTAAAGTCAAAACTCTTTAGAGAACCAAGATACTTAACAAAAGCATCTGTAAGTTTTATTACATCTATTGCCCATGGATCTAATTGTTCTTGCTCAATTATTTCAGCAATAACTGTTTGCCAATCACTTCCAGAAACTATAGTACGTAATAGTTTTTTCTCATCAACAGCTTTTTTCTTTTCAGTAGAAACCATTTCTTGACTAAGTTGAACCCGTTTTTCCTCTACAGGTTCTTCTATAGGTACTTGTTCTTCAACATTTTGAACCGGTACTACTTCTTGTTTTTCAATAGGTTCTTCCATTTTATCACTCTCTTATACCTTTTTTCAAATCAATGCCAACTATTTTCGAAACACCTTGGTCCATTGAAACTCCAACAACATTGTCAGCCGATGCAATAGTAGCATCATTATGTGATATAACAATAAACTGAACTTCTTTACTGTAATTTTGAACAAGCATATCAATTTTACGAGTATTAACTTTATCCAAAGCAGCATCTATTTCATCTAAAATATAAAATGGTACAGAATAAAATTGCATAACAGAAAACAAAAATGAAAGTGCAGTCATAGTTTTCTCACCACCAGACATAGAATCCAAATTAAGTATTCGTTTACCACTAGGATTAGCTTCTAAAATCAAACCAGATTCTATGTTACCCTCTTCTTCTAAACGCAAACGAGCAGCACCTTTCATCATGTCATAATAAATCTTCCCAAAGTTTCTAGATATTATATTCATAGTTTCCATAAACTTAGCTGTACGATTTTTCTCAATTTCAGCAACAACATTTTCTATAGCTTCTTTCTCCTGTATTAACTTATTAAGTTTAGAACGCATTTCACTAAATTCAACATTCAAAGTATTGAATTCTTCAATAGATTTCATGTTAACAGGACCGAGTTGATTTATGTTAACAACAGTTTCCCTAACACTTTTTTCAAGTTCTTCAACAGACGCAGAAATAAAATTTACTTTCTTCTTAATTGTTTTCATAATTTCATCATAATCTATTTTGATATTATCATGATCTGCCTCAACTTTTGCTTTTTCAATTTTCTTTTCATTTACAGTACTCTGTAAAATAGAACGCTGGTCAAATTGTTCTTTTCTAGAAGAACGTATATCATCAAGTGCTTTTTCCTTATCTTTAAGTTTCTTATGAAGATTCTTAACTTCTTGGGATTCTTCCTTTTCTTCCCCTTTAATTTTCGAAAGTTCATTTTCCAAATCAGAAATATCATCTTCTAACTCAACATTCTCATTTTCAAGTTTAGATATTTCTCCAACATAATCCATACTTTTAGCAGGCTTAGATTGTTTAGATTTTCTCTTATAAAATCCTCCTATCATCACTCCACTATCTTCTTTCATATCACCATCAAGCGTAACAATTCGGCCTCGTAAGTCTTTCGCATTTTCTATCTTATCAACAACTAAAGTACCGCCTAATAAAAATTTCATTGCAGTTTCATATTTTTTGTCATATTTTACAAGATTAATTGCAATATCAACAACACCTTTTGAATGAGGATTTGTTGTATGATGCGGTCTTACATTATCAAGTGGTATAAAACGAGCACGCCCAAGTTGCTGTGATTTCAAATACTTTATAGCTTTAATCGCAGTGTCTTGTGAATCAACTACAATATCAGTATTATGTCTTGCAAGTGCAACTTCAACAGCAATCTCATGTTTAGGAGACATTGAAATTAAACTTGCAACGGTTCCATAAACTCCTTTTAATGCTCCTGTTCTACCAGCATCAATAACTGCTTTTACAGCAAAACTTGTACCAGCAACATCTAAAGATTTCAATTCAGTAACCATTCCCTGCATCCGACTTATATCATTAATATTACTATCCAATCTATCTTTTTTACGAATAATCTTCATTCGCAATTCATCCATTCGTTGAGCAGTATCACTTTTAGATTTATCCATTATTTGCTGAGAAATTGTTTTAATTTCTTTTTCCTCTTTCTCAAGGTTAATATCCATAGTATTAAACTGAGAATCTATTTTTTTGAATTCTTTTGTTTTCTTATCTATTTCTTCCTCAAGTTCTTTCATTTTTCTCGTAATATCAGAGAGTTTCTTGTGAGCAAGACTAGCTCTTGTTCTATTAAGTTTCTTCTCAAGAACAAGATATCTTTCAGCTATCTCTTTCTCAGCTTTAAGCTTCTCAACCAATTTCTCTTTTTCTGTAACAATTATCATTAACTCACGAACACGGGTTTCAACATGCATAAGCTCACGAGCAGCTTTCTCTTTTTTATCATCAAATTCTGATATTCCTGATATTTCATCAATAATCAATCGTCTAGAATTAGGACTCATCTCAATAACATTTGCAACATCACCCTGCATAATGATATTATGCCCTTCAGGAGAAAGTCCAACATAAGACAATAACTCTACTAATTTTGTTTTAGTCTCAGTTTTACCATTTACTTTGTAAATAGAAACCCCTTTTCGCGAGATCTTTCTAGAAACTTTAACTTCTTCAGCATCTATAGGTATCCTCTTATCTCTATTATCAAGATACATTGCAACATAAGCAAACTGAGCAGGTTTCCTATTCAAACCACCATTAAACAACAAGTTCTCCAACTTATGAGCTCTAATAGCACGAGCAGATGAAACTCCCATCACAAATGTTAAACTATCTAATATGTTAGATTTTCCAGAACCATTTGCACCAGCAATACATGTAAAATTAGCATCAAAAGGTATTCTTATTTTAGTAGGAAAGGACTTGAAACCCTGAACTACTAACTTATTTATTCTAGTCATCGGTATTCACTAAAATAACATTCACCTTATAGAATAAAAATACCATTAAAGACCAATTTTTCTCTTAAGTGTCTTTACAGCAAACTTTGCAGTAACTTTAGCCAGTTTTGCAACATTATTACCCTGTGCAAAATCCATCATATCTTCACCTGTGATAGATTCAGCTAAATCATTCAAATTATTATCATCTAATTTTTCCATTATTTCTCTAACACGCTCAACATTTTTCATTTTTTCTCCACGTTCTTTCCACCATTTTTTATTATATTCTTTCAAAATACCAATATCGTTTTTCTTAATTGCATCTAAAATTATACTATCTGCAATTAGAGCAGCTTTCATAGATTCAGCAATACCACCACCATGAATAGGATTAACCTGATTCACAGAATCACCAATACCAATAACATTTCCAATAACCATATCTTTCATAAAATCTCCAACAGGTATATTTCCAGCATTAACTTCCAATATACTTCCTTTTGAAAGCTCAGGACGAGTAGCAATAAATTCATCCAAACATTCTTTAGCAGTTTTATCAGAATCGCCAGCAATACCTATACCAACATTCGCTCTATGTTCTCCTTTTGGAAATACCCATACATAGCCACGAGGAGCAATCTTTTGATTAAAATAAATTATAATTTTATTACAATCTTCAATATCAATATTAGACATTTCATATTGGAATCCAGAATCAACATATCTTAATTTCTTACCACTTTTCATACCAGCTTTTCTCAAAACCATAGATTCAACACCATCAGCAGCAACAAAAACCTTAGCTCTAACTTGCATTTNCTCGCCAGACATATTCAAAATAGCTCCTATGATATCGTCTCCATCTTTAACAAAATCAACAAATTCTGTCTTACTAACAACTTTAGCACCAGCTTCACTTGCTTTCTGAGCAAGCCATTTATCAAACTGTTTTCTCTCTAAAACTAAACCATCAGTTTTACCAGGCAATTTTATCTCAAATCTCTTTCCATTAGGAGCATAAACAAGAGCCCCATCTATTGTAGAAGAATAACAGTAATCAGGTATATCCAAATCAAGCTCAGCTGCAGAACTCGTAGACAATCCTTCAGCACATCTTTTAGGAGAGCCTATTTCTGCTCTTTTTTCAACTAAAAGAACTGAAAGTCCATTTTCAGCACATTTCCATGCTGTTCTTGAACCAGCAGGACCTGCACCTATAACAACAACATCATACTCATCTTGAATAAAATTATCAATCATTTTTTATCACCTTCAATAGCTCCAACAGGGCAAAATTTGATACATATTCCACAATCAGTGCACTTTTCTTTATCACATGTAATTTTATCATTAAAATTCAGTGCATCTAAAGCACAAACTCCAACGCATCCAGCACACTTGAGACACTTGTCATTATTAACTATTATCATGAAAACCACTAATCTAGAAATCTTAAATGTTTTGAAAAAAAGGCATATTCCATGAAAAATCAACAAAAAGATGGTATTATAGCGCAAGGTGCAGAAGCTATCTTAACTAAAAAAGGGGATATTTTAGAAAAACAAAGAATCGAAAAAGGGTACAGAATAAAGCAAATTGATGATACTCTAAGAAAAAAGCGAACAACTTTAGAACAAAGGATGATTCGCAAAGCACGTAGAGCTGGTGTTTCAACACCACAGCTAGAAGACTCTGAAAATAACACTACAATAGTGATGGAATTTATAGATGGTAGAACAATCAGAGATTTTAATGAAATTCCTGACGATATTTCAGAAAAAATAGGAGAACATATTGCTAAATTACATAGAAATAACATAATCCATGGTGACTTAACAACATCAAACATGATTCTTTCTGACAAAGACATATATTTCATAGATTTCGGCTTATCATTCACATCTGAAAAAGTAGAAGATCAAGCAGTTGACTTACAATTACTAAATCAAGCATTAACAAGCACTCATAGTAATGCTGAAATAGCATGGAAGAAAGTTTTAAAAGCATATTCCCTCAATTATAACAAAAGTACCGGAGTTTTACAACGTTTGACTGCTCTTGATAAAAGAGGCAGATACAAGCGCGGTAAACACTGACTAACGTTCTGGTATAAGGTGATTTTATGGCAAGAATGCATTCACGAAAACATGGTAGTTCAGGTTCAACTAGACCTATGGATAGCACTAAACCAAAATGGGTTGAATATGATAAAGATGAAATAAAGAAACTTATAGAAAAACTTACAAAAGAAGGTCATAGTGATTCTATGATAGGTATTATATTAAGAGATCAATACGGAATTCCTCGTGTAAGAGCATTGAAACTTAGAGTATCAAAAGTTGCTCATGAAGCTGTCAATAAACAAGCCCCAGATGATATAATGTCATTATTAAGAAAAGTAGTTCTACTTTACAAGCACTTAGATGATAATAAAGGAGATAAAAAAGCTGTTCATGGGTTAGAATTATTAGAATCAAAAGTTAGACGTCTTGTCAAATACTACAAAAGGACAGGAAAAATAGATGAAAAATGGGCATATAATAGAAAGAACGCAGAATTGTTGGTGAAGTAAAATGGCTGTTAAGAAAAAGTGGTATGATATTGAAGCACCGAAAGAATTTGGAGGCAAAGTTATATCTCAGACTTTTGCTGCAGATCCAAAAAATCTAATAGATAGAGTTATCAAAATAAGTTATGCTGATATCACACAAGATTTCAATAAATTCTTCATAAAATTGCATCTTCGTATTACTAAAGTTGATGAAACTACTTGTAAAACAGAGCTTGTAGCACATAGTGTTCAAAATGACCGTATATACAGAATGGTTCGAAGACGAGCAAGAAAAGTAACTGCTATTCAAAAAGTTAAAACTAAAGATGGAAAAGATGTAAGAGTAAAAACAACAATTATTCTTCCTAGCAGAGTAAATACAAGTATGCAGGGTAGAATAAGAACTAAAGCAAAAGAACTTATAGATGAAAAAGCAAAAACAGTAGGTTATATTGATTTTAGTAAAATCTTAATTTTAGGAAGCTTTGTAATGGAAATTAAAAAACAATGTTCAAAGATATATCCTGTTTCACAAATAGAATTCCACAAAAGTGAATTATTGCCAGTTCTTGATAAAGAAGAAATTAAAGAATCTGTAAAAGAAGAACCTAAAGAAGAAGTTAAAGAAGAAGTTAAAGAAACTCCTGAAGTTAAAGAAGAAACTAAAGTTGATGTTAAAGAAAAAGCTTCCAAAGTAGAAAAAGTTACTAAAGTAAAAGAAATTAAAAAGAAATAATTATCTCTGATCTCTTCTTGAATTAACAGATGCTGATATCCAGCACATACCTGCTACAAGAAACAATACTAAAGATAACAAAACTGAAACTGCATAAGATATTTCTGTAGTTCCAGTAACCCATTCTAAATTACCTGATATCATAGATGCAAGGAATGCAAAAATAGCACCAAGTATCCATAATCCATGTACATAGAAATCAAATCTTACCTTTCTTGACATCTGTTTCACCTAACTATTTCTTAGTTTTTCGGGTTTTTGTAGCTTTCTTTTTCCTAACAACACGCTTTTTTGCCGGTTTTTTCTTAGTTTTAGGTTTGCACGCATCTTTTTTCATTAAAGGAGATAAGTCTCTTACAAATCTTCTAACATATTCCCGTGTAAGTTGAATATCCTTTTCAGGAATCTCTCCAATTTTTTTATCATCAACTAATTTTCTCATAGATATAACTCTCTTGAAAGTATCTGCATAAGCTGGAGAAACTCTTTTCTTATCAATAAGTTCCTCTTTGATAANTTTTGGAAGTAATTTAGGGTCATCTGGTAGTTTTTTCAAATTCTTCAAAGCAGCTACAGATGCTTTAATCATAACTTCATAATTCTTAATAGCAGAAACTTCTTTTTTCTTTTTTTCCATCTGAGTCAATAATTGCTCCATTCTATCCACAAATTTCTGAGCATTAGCAATATTCTCATCAACAACAGTACCTTTCACATCTTTAATTTCTCTGTGCTCAACACTTTTTCTAAAGTCAATCACACCTTGCATTATATCAACATATTCCTGCTCAAGAATTCCCTCTTTAACAAGTGTTTCTCCAAGAACTCTAGGAGTATTCTTAGGTGCAGGTGGTGTTATTCCAGAATACATTAATACCGCTTGTGAAGAATTAAGCATTGCATAATAAACATCTTCTGCAATTAAATATAATTTAGTAGTTTTAGCTCTTTCAATTTTCTTAGGAGCTCCATGCATAAACTGTTCTACAGCCTCAATAGTCATTGGAATCTTACCAGCTTCTAACAGTTTTCTAACAGGAATAAAGAAACCAGTATCAAATAAAGCCCACCCATCTCTTACAATAGTATAAAGTAAAGGATGTCCTATTCTAGCCATGTCCCAAAACTCTGTCAAAGTCCATGAAGGTTGTACAGTTATATCTTTTGATATTTTCTTAGCTATTACTCTAATATCAGCATCAAAATTATCATGCATTTCTGGACTAAATCTAGCAATAGTATCATCTATAACAACAAGCATATCAATATCACTTTTTTTATGAAAGTCTCCTCGACTAAATGAACCAAACAAAACAACTGCTTTAATGAATTGTTTGTATTTTTTCAGAATAATATCAGTATATTTATTAGCTAATTTAAGCTGTTTTTCTCGAAACTGCTTCATTTCAGCCTGATATTTTTTAGACATTTTCTTTTCCAGAGCTAAATCCTGTGTAACAGCTGCTTTTTCTTTCTTAACCATACTAAAACCCCAAATATACTATTACTGATTATGTTCTCACAAAAAGACTTTTAAACTTCTTATTTGAACTTTTCTTTTCGCCATTCCATTCCTTTACCTTTTTCAACAGCTTGAGAACTCAAATAACCATGCTCTTGTTCAGGAACTGCAAGCATTCCTTTCAAAGGTTCATATGCATGTTCTCTTATTGCAGTCATTTGTTGTGCTGCAAATGATTTATCAATTCCAAAGAATTCTTCAGGCAGGTCCTCTGGTTTAGTTCCTTTCATAAGTTCTTTATTTATCCTTCTAAATGCAATAGCACTATCCTGTACACCATACGAACCCATCTCCCATACCCAATAAGCATTCTTAACACCAGCTTTTCTCAGTTTGTAAATGTAACGATATATGATATACATATCATATGACATTGGTACAATATTTCCATGAGCTCCTTTAACAGGACGAGGTGCATTAATGTGCAAACAACGGACATATTTACCTAATTGATCATCTTCTAAATTCTCAGCTTCTTTTTCAGGATCAACATAATTAGTTAACAAATGCTCAAAATCCATACAATACGACATATGGTCACTATCAATTGCTTTAACAATCTTAACATGGTCAGTTGCCTTAATTATTCGCAATTCACCAGGTGGAGCACCTGCTTCACCATATCCACCAGGCATATTTGTTTCAATAAATATATGTACTTTATTATCTTTACAATATTCCAAAACTGACTTGTGCTCTTCAGAATCTTTGTCAAACATATCATTTTTTTTATCAACAGGAACACCAATATCTTTAGTAGAAGTAGTAAGATGTCCTTCAATATATTTTCCAGCGACAGCAGTAATTATATCTTTTATAGTATCCATCATTTTTTGTGTTTTATCTCGGGAAGTGTCTGCATCATAAATAATATCATCTGGATCACTTGAATCTGATACAATAGATTTCCATAATTTATCACCTGTGTTATACATCCATTTTGCAATAACATGATAAGCAACTGCTTCATCACATTCTGCCCCATGTTCAACCCAATATCTGAATATATCATAGAAATCGTACCTGTCAGTATACTCTTCAACAGAAACAAGAGTATTATATATTTTATAATCCCCATCACTCATGTACTTTTTAACAAGATCTCTAACAGAACGAAGTCCGTGAAGTTCTGTTATATCTTGTGTCATAATCTCTCCAATTCTACGTTCAAGTGCTTCTTTATGTCTTATTAAATCAAATCTTTCTGGATCTTTTTTCAAAACCGCATCAATTTCAGCTAACTCCTTTTCCTCATGAGATATAAAATCTTTTTTAACTTGGTCTTGATATTTTCTCAGAACTTCTCTCCATACTTTTTCTGCATTCATTTTAGCAGCTTTGAATCCAAACCCTTTTCGTGCCTGATCATCAAAATATGTTACAACACCAACATCACCAGAAGTTCCCATTGTTCTAAACAAAACATTAATAAACTTAGCCATAAACCAATTCTTCATATCATTATCTTCAATAAATTGTCCTAAATTTTGTCCATTCCATGCAGCCATTTTACCCATCCTCAATCGTTGACCAATTTCAGTTGTTATACCAGGACGAGAATTTGAAGAAGTATGGAATAAAACAAATTTAGATTTCATTCTTTCAGCACCAGCAACAGCACCATAAACCAATTGCTCATGATTTTGTTTCCATTGATATGCATCAGCTAAACATAAATCCATTGAAACTGGTAAATGCAAACCAACTTCCATTCCTTGAGAATCTTTGATATGTTGAACTTGTTTTGTAATATCAGGCTCAAACATTTCAGAAAGTTCTTCAAAATCTATTTCAGCAAATTCAAAACCTAAACGGGCAGCTTTTGTAATTTTTCTAGCAAGTCCCATGTATGTTAATCGAGCATCCCCTTGTTCAAATGATGCAAACCCAGGAGTAACTGATAAAATATATCCTTTTGGTCTATTATCACTATCCCATTCTGGAGCCATTTAATCACTGTCCATATCCTATCTTAGTTTTCAAAAATTTAACAATTGGAAGATATCTTGAAACTGCTACTCTTTTCAAATACCATTTAACTATTCTGTCATTAAAGTCCCGTTCATACGGACCTCGTCCTTTAAATAATTGAAAATTGTGTCCAATTCCACTAAAAGCATTAGCTAATTTTGAAGACACATTATTTTTTTGTTCTTTCAATACTATAGCATCTCCTTCTATCTCATGATGAACACCAAGCAAATCATTAACATATCTTTCCATTTCCTCTTCCTTAGCAGCTTTCTCAAGCAATTTACACATTACAGCATTATTGCTGAAATGAAATCCTTTTGTTGAAAAAACTGTATCTTCAAGTTCAGAGCCATTAGCAAGTTTAAGATTTGTTCGTTTGGATTCTAATATAACAAACGCATAATACAATTTGTTTGCTTTAACTTGTCCCTTTTCTTCAAGTTCCTTACATTTATTATCTATCCATTTTTCAGTTATCCACGGATATTCAGTTATCAAACCATGGTCAGGATGAAATATCAAATTTTTCTTAATAAATGAATCACATAAATCAACAGGATGTCTTGCAATTTCTTCACCAGGATATTTATGTAATTCATATGGAGTTGTAGTTTTCCATGCCCATATTTTTATTGTATCTTCTGATGTAGCTTGTCCTGCAGAATGGTACCAATTACTAACAGAGCCTTTTCTATAACTAGGACGATTTAATCCCTCTTCAAGTAATTTATGTTTTGCAATATACGGTTTCAACCATTCTCTATATTGTTCAACACTTGTCTCTCTACTTTTTACAAGCTCACTAAGTCTAACATATCTTCCTTTAACTTCCTGCCCAAATAATTTATTTCTCCATTCACTATAAGCTCTCCATTTTGTTTTCAACATATTTTTCTCAACTTTTGGTAAACTACTCAAATGCTCATCTTTTTTCAAAGAATCTTCTGATTCCATTTCATAGAAATCCTGAACTATTGTGGGCATTATATTTTTCTGTTGCATAAATGACATACTTAATCGTCCAGCACCTTCTGCAGCACCACCAGCATAGAAATCAACCTGATCAACAAATATTGTTTTCATACTATGCTCATCTGGAGTACCAGTTTCAACAAATTTACCATTTTCATATTTCAACCCAAGATAATCAAGAAATTCCTGATATTTTCGCTGATCATGTAATAATAATTCATAATCAGACATTGCTTGTGAAGCACTTCTAAGCCCTTCTTTAATTTTTCCTTCAATTGCTTCTTTTTGAGTTTTAGTTATTTGATAATATTGAGCATGAACAGGAGAAACTTCAAGATATTCATCAGCTTTACAAGTAAGCCATTCTTGCTTTCCTAACCAAAACATAAGACTATACCATATTCCACTTAGTTGGCCAGGAGGAGAAGTCCAATCCATTTTAGTAATAAGTTCTAATGGTGCCATAACATGAATTCTTCCCATATGATCCATTGTAAATCTTCCAGCTGCACCAGCCTTTTCCTTCATAATTTCGCTATCATTCATCAAAAACATTAAACACTACCTCTACTACTAAATCTAATTACATTGTTCTCTAATTTATCATTCTCTGAGGTGGTATAAATATTTAGAAAAAGAGGAGATATGCTCCAATTATAATCAATATTATTCCCATAAAGATCCCGGTTTTAGCCATTCCTTGAGTTTGGTACTCACCCATTGCTCCAGGAAAGCCAACAATCATGAATATACCTACGCCAAGCAATACCAAACCAATTATTTTCTGGATTATGAAAAATACTCCAACAGAGGACACAAAAAGCCAACCGCCAATAATAATCAAAACAACGGAAATAATCAACATAGCTGTCGCTTTAGTGTCATTCATCTTTGTATCACCCATAAAAAATATAGTAAGAACGCCAAATGCCACTAAAATAGCAGCAACAATGACATCAATAATAGCAGCACCTAAAATTGGCATACATATAATTTAGATTGCATATTTATAAAGGTGCTAAGAAAAAGATAAACAGAGAAGATGTAATTAAAGGTGTAAAGGATGGTTTGGGCAAGAACAAGACTCTCTATATGGGACTATGTATTTGAACCAGTAAAACAAATAGCTATAAATTATACTGGAAAATCACCTGAAAAATTCTATAAAAAAATTAATGAACTCATAAGAACCGTATATGCTGTTCCAGAAGGATATGTACAGGAAAAATCATATGATTGGCAGAAAACTAAAGATGGTGAAAAATTCAATATTTCATGGGAAGTAAATAAAATGTTTGACCAATTTTCATATTTATTAGTTGAAATTGAGTTTAGAGGTTCAGAAAGTGGTGGCGGAGGAAAAGCAAGTATTGTAATTAAACCTCGTGTTATTACAGAATATCCTCAAGATAGCGTCTGGCAACAAAGTATATTCTACGAAATGGTAAGACGTTTTTGGCATTCAATGTTTTATCATAAAAAGAGAATGCAATATCTGGACCGTGCACGTGAACTTGTCACAAACTTTGAAACTGAACTAAAGCATTTTGCAGAAGAATTAAGAGCTTAGCCAAACTGGAGGCTATTTTTAGATGTATAAAGAGATAAAACATAAAATAAAAATTTCTGATGATTTATTAGCGCCAGCAAGTAAATACGTTGTGAAATTTCAAGGAAACAAACCATTTGCTGCCATAGATATGCTTCAAGGAGTTGTCAAAAATATTCTTCACGTTAGTTCAAAAGATTTCTGGGAAGAAGATATCAGATGGGACATAAACACAGAACCAAGAGAATTTTTCACAATATTAAAGGCTAGGAAAAAAATGGATAAATGGTCTATGATCAATCTAAAATTTACCGCAATAGGAGATCAAAGCAGCAAAGATGGTGTAGGTAAATTAACAATTGAAATTGAAGGAACTCTTGATACAGAGTATTCTTATAGCAACTTCATACAAAGAGGAACATGGTGGTCATTTAACAGAATGTTCTATTACAAACAAAGACGCATGTATATTGATGAAGGAGCAGATTTTACCAAAAAAATAAAAGAAGAAGTACAAAGAAAACTCGGAATATTACCAGAAGGACAGATATAGCCGTTTTTTTCTATATATATACTATTCATTCTCATTAAATATTATGGGATTACTTAGTGCAGTTAAAAATAAGATTATTCATCGAGATGAAGGAATGGATATGGGTGGACCAGATGAAATTCGTTCACATGTTCTTGGAGAACCACCAAATGATTTTGCAGAACCTATGCCACCACAATCAAGATATGCTCCTCCTGCATTATCAAGAATGGATCCTGTAAGAACTCATAATATTGGCCCAGGACCTAACGAACCAGCACCTTCTGCTGCTCCAATTGGAAGAACAGCTAATGATTTGATGCCAGCTGACCGCATGGGTAATGAAAACCCAATGTTTTCTCCAGCACCTCCATCACCATTTGAACCAGCGCCACCACAAGGACCTCCAACTTTAACAAATCCACCACAACAAAATAATGAAAGAATCATGGAAAAAATAGATTATATTCGAGAAGATATTAGATCACTTAAACATGAAATTGAATTAATGAATGAGCGTGTAAAAAACATACAAAATCGTATAGAACATAGAGGATACTAATTCAAGAAATATTCTCCTTTCTCTTTCTGCAACTTATCTTTTTGTGAATCTGGCTTATTAGCACGAGGACGGCCAGTAACAGGATCTTTTCTAAATGTAATATCACATTCTTTCAAAAACACATTCAAAGCTTGTTTCAAATTCATACATTTAGCACTACCAGAAACACCGCCTTCACCCTGAAACAACATAGCTCTGTCACTGACATAACTTAAGAACAACAAATCATGGTCAATTACAGCAACAGTCTTATCACCAACTTCAGATAAATTACGCAAAATCTTAGCTAAAGCAAGTCTTTGATCGACATCTAAATAAGCAGACGGTTCATCTAACAAATACAAATCAGCGTCTTTAGCAAGCGTTAAAGCAATAGAAACTCTTTGAAGTTCTCCACCAGATAATTCATTCACATGATTTTCATAAAGAGGCTCAAGTTGAAGTGGATTAATAATTGTATTCTTTTTTTCTGTGGAAAAAATTCCTTTCACAGTAGCTAATAATTGATAAACTGTCCCATCAAAATCAGCTGAAATATATTGAGGTTTGTAAGAAATCTCCATCTCCCGATTAACAGTTTTCTTCTCAATATTACCATCAGCCTTAGATTCACCAGCAATTATCTTCATAAATGTGGTTTTACCAATTCCATTTTGTCCAAATATTCCTAAAACTTCACCTTTATAGATTTCTCCTTTTTCAATAACAAGCTCAAACCCGCTCTTACATTTCTTAATTATGTTATCAAATTCTACAAGTGGTTTTGTAATTTTCTCACTACGATGAATATTTGTAAAGAACGTCTTCTCTCTAATCTTAACATTATCTTCAGATATGTATCCTTCTAAAAATGTGTTAATACCATTTCTAACAGAATGAATCTTAGAAACAATACCATAAACTCCAGGAGAACCATAAAATATATGAACATTATCTGCAATAATATCCATTGTAGCTAAATCATGCTCAATAACTAAAACATTATTTTCTTCTGATTTCTCACGAATAGCTTTAGCCATGTTAATACGCTCACGAACATCTAAATAAGATGACGGCTCATCAAATAAATACAAATCAGCTTTTTTAGCAAGAGCTGCAGTAATAGCAATTCTCTGAGCTTCACCACCAGAAACAACAGCAACCTTTCTGTCCAATAATTTAGATACATGCATTTTCTCAAGTAATTCTTTAGAAACATCCTTCAATAATTCATTAACAGTATCTTCTTTATCCTTATACATTGTTGCTAATCCAGAAACATTCTGAGGTTTTACAGAAACAGTTACAGAACTTTTACTTAGTTTTTCCAAATAAGTCTGTAACTCAGTACCACGATATATTGTAATTATCTTTTCCCAGTCAACTCCTTCCAAATCACCTAAATTTGGCTTAATCTCTCCTGACAATATCTTAAGAGCAGTTGTTTTACCAATACCATTCTGACCCAATAATCCAACTACTCCCTTAGTTGGCATTGGTATTCTAAACAAAGCAAATGCGTTTTCATCAAATCTATGTATAGGAGCTTCTTCCAATTGCTGAGGTAAATTAACAACTTGTATAGCTTTGAAAGGACATTTCTTAACACATAATCCACATCCAATACACAATTCTTCATCAATATTCGCCTTTTGCTTTTTCTTAGTATGTTCTTGCCCTGGTTCAGAAACCTTCTCAAGCTCTGACATATGATTATGCTCCATTCTATCAACTAACTTAATACACTCTTGTCCAGTTCGATTAACAGGACATACCTTTATGCATTGTAATTGACACTCCCATGGCTTACATTTTTCAAGGTCAATCGCTGCTATTCTCTTCTTTGACATAACAATCCTTCTTCAATTAATTATTAAAAAACTCCTTAACAAAGACTATTTGGTAAAAATGGTTCAAATATCACTTGTAGGCAAAACTAATGTCGGAAAATCAACATTTTTCAAAGCAGCAACTTTAGCTGATGTTGAGATAAGTAATCGTTCTTTTACAACAATTAAACCAAATACTGGGGTTGCATACGTGAAAACTCCATGTGCATGCAAAGATTTGCCAGGAAAAATAGAATGTAAACAATGCTGTAAAGGTACCAGATTTGTTCCTGTAAAATTATACGATGTAGCAGGGCTCATAGAAGGAGCTCATGAGGGTAAAGGACTAGGAAATCAATTCTTATCAGATGCAATGGAATCTCAAGCACTTATCCATGTTGTCGATATCTCAGGATCAACCGATGCTGATGGAATACAAGTTAAAGCCGGAACATATGACCCAAAAAATGACATAGAAATGCTAAAAAATGAGATTGATTACTGGATACTTGGATTATTGAAAAAAGACTGGAGAATCATATCAGGGACAGGACATACTGACGAGTCTTTTGTAGAAACTATTGCCAATAGATTAGGCGGATTAGCAATATCTGCAGAACAAATCAAAATCGCATTAAACAAAGTAAGAGAATATTTTGGAAAAGCTGCAAGTCAATGGGAAGATGAAGATTTAATGGATTTTGTCACAAAAATCAGAGAAGAATCAAAACCTATTCTAATAGCAGGAAATAAGTATGATGTCAAATCTTCACAAGAAAATATTGAAGCAATAAAAGAAGAAGTTATCCCATGTTCAGCTGAAATTGAATTAGCATTAAGAGAAGCTTCAATGGAATTAGACCTAATTTCATATATTCCAGGAGAATCAGAATTCAAATTAAAACCAGATGCAAAACCAAATGAAAAACAAGCTAAAGGTATTGAATTCATGAAGCATTATTTAGAGAAATACGATAACACAGGAGTTCAGCAAACTCTAGATAAAACTATATTTGAATTACTAAACATGATAGTAGTATATCCTGTTGCAGATGAACACAAATATACTGATAAAAAAGGAAACATTCTACCAGATGCTCATTTAGTTCCAAAAGGAACAACAGCTAAAGAATTTGCTTTTCGTGTACATGAAGATATTGGAAGTAAATTTATTTCAGCAGTTGATTGTAAAAAACATCAAAATATTAGCGCTGACCATGAACTACAAGATGGAGATATAATTTGTATTAAAGCTGCAAAGTAATTATTTTCTTTGATTAACAGACTGTTAAATTTAAACCAACCCATTTAAATAAATGTATGTTAACTTTATCCTATGTCAATCAGAAAACCTTTGTCAAAAACATCTACAATACTTTTCAACGAGCATAAGAACATTCTAAAAGTTATCAAATCCTTAGAAAAGGAATGTGAAAATATAGAAAAAGGTAAAGATATTGATAAAACATTTTTCAGAGAAGCTATAGAATTTATCAGAAATTATGCTGATCGTTTTCATCATGCAAAAGAAGAGGATATTTTATTTAAAGAATTCAATAAAAAAGTTGAACAAGAGCCAGGATGTGCTCATTGTAATCCAGTAGAACAAATGTTAATAGAGCATGATGAAGGGCGTGCTTTTGTAAAAGCAATGGAACAAGCAGTTGAAAAAGAAGATAAAAACAATGTTATAGAAAATGCAAGAGGATATGCTGCTTTACTGCAAGAGCACATATTCAAAGAAGATAACATTCTTTATCCAATGACAGATGATGCTTTAGATGAAAAAACTAAAGAACAAATGTTAGAAAAGTTTAATAAAATCCAAGATGAGAGAAAAGATGAGGAAAAGAAATACATCCAATTTGTAAGGGGTCTAAAAGAATGAAAAATATAAAAAAACTTATTGAATATCCTAAAGAAGGAATACTAAGCAAAGTAGTATCTAAAACCGATAAAATAGATACAACATTATTCTGTATGGCTAAAGGAACTGACATATCAGACCACACTTCAACCAAAACAGGATTCGTTTATGTTATAGAAGGGAAAGGTATTTTCAAACTAGAAGGAAAAGATATTGAAATGGCACCAGGTGTATTTATTCCAATGAAAAAAAACGCAGTACATTCACTAAAAGCTGAAGAAAACACATCATTTATTCTAGTTCTATGTTAACAATAAACAGTGTTGATAAAAATCTAAAACTTATAAAAAGATAAAGAATCTTTCTATAGTATGAAAAATCGTTCTGTCGGTTATATTGTAGTTGGTATAGCAATCTTAATTGGATTTATAATATTCTCATTCAACACAGCAATGGTTGATATTGTTAGTACATCTTGTACCCATGGAACAGAATGTACAATGTGGAAAACAATAGAATTTCAAACAAACATGAGTATAGCAATAATGGCTATTCTAATAATGACTGGATTATACCTCATATTCTTTGGAAAAGAAGAAAAGATAGTAACTAGGATCAAAAAAATAAATCAACAAATAGAACCTAAAAAAATAACAAAAGATAATTACAAAAAAATTATATCAGGCCTAAATAAAGAAGAGAAACAAATATTTGAATTAGTTATAGAATCGCAAGGTTCAATAGCACAATCAGAACTTGTAGAAAAAACAGGCTTATCAAAAGTAAAAACCACAAGAATTCTTGATAAACTTCAAGGTAAAAACCTCATAGAAAGAAAACGCAGAGGAATGTCAAATATTATCGTTCTAAAGCATTGAAACTAGTTTCAGTGTAAGGGTTATATGGTGTTTCAAACTAGAAAATGTATGAAAGAAATAATAGACATCAAAGGAATGTCATGCAAACACTGTACTGACACAATTGAAGAAAAATTAAATTCCCTTGAAGGAATAGAAAGTGCTAAAGCAGATCTTATCACTAATACCGTATCAGTTGAATATAACAAGGATAAAATAAGTCTTAATCACATCAAGTCTGAAATAGCTTCGCTAGGATATTCAGCTGGCGGTTATACTGAAACAAGAAAGAAAACCGTAATGCAAGGAATAGCTTATGGATTGGTTCCACATATAGGATGTATAGGTTTTATCATAGGATCTGTACTAGGAGTAACATTACTAACAGAAGCATTCCGCGGTTTATTAATGAATTATTATTTCTTCCATATACTAATACTAATATCAATAGGATTTGCAACCATATCAACCGGTTATTACCTAAGGAAAAACGGTTTATTGTCAAGAGCTGGCGCAACAAGGAAATGGAAATATATCACAACTATGTATGGTTCTACAATAGGAATTAATCTAATATTATTTATGTTAATCTTCCCATTACTTGCAAATGTATCTGTTACTACATCAATAACAGGTTTAGCAACTGGAGATTATTCTACAGTTCAATTAGCAGTAGATATACCATGCCCTGGGCACGCCCCATTAATATCCGGAGAACTCATGGATGTTGAAGGCGTACTAGGCGTACAATTCGGATTCCCTAATATTTTCGATGTCACATATAAT
This sequence comes from archaeon, assembly GCA_002688965.1. The sequence continues at coordinate 32,909 of NZEE01000045.1, forward strand.
CCAAACGTAGTATCAATAGAAGAAATGCTATCACCTGAAGTGTTTGAAACATATAAGCCAACTGTTCAAGACGATAATGGTATAACAGGTAATGTAGCTAGCGATCCATCATCAGGCATTCAAAAAACTACAAACCAAGCAACATCCACAAAAAGTGGTTGTGGTAGTAGTTGCGGTGGAAGTTGTGGTGGAAGTTGCGGTGGAAGTTGTGGTGGATAAATAATGGAGGAATTAAGATGGAAAATGAAGAAAACAACGTCAGTAAAATTATTAACGAAAAAAAATCCAGTAACAAAAAATTGATAGCAGGTATAGCTGTAATAGCTCTACTAGCTATAGTTATTTTAACTGGAGGATTTGGAATGCTAACTGGTAATGTTACCGATCCAGGAGATCAAGGCGAATTCACTATATCAGTAAGTGAAATCACAACACAAGCAAGCTGGTATGAATACGATTCATCAGGAGTAAATGTACGATTCTTTGCAGTAGAAGCTGATGACGGAAGTATCAAAACTGGTTTTGATGCATGTGACGTATGCTTCAACAGCAAAAAAGGTTATAGACAAGAAGGAGAATATATGGTTTGTAACAACTGTGGAAACAAATACCCAATAAATGGATTAGGGACAGAGAACACAAATCCAGGTGGATGTTGGCCAGGATACCTAGATAATAAAATTGTCAATGGTAATCTAATCATAAAAAAAGCTGACCTAGAAAACGGAAGAAACAGGTTCCTTTAAAGGAACTATAATGTTATTTATTTTATTACCAGTTTTATTTTTAATCAAAGGAGTGTAAAATATGAAGAAAATAATTATAATAAAAAACATGCACTGCGCAGCATGTTCTCAGAAAATAGAGAAAAAGTTGCAGAAAACACCAGGTGTTACAAAAGCTAATGTTAATCTAGCATCTGAAAAAGCAAATGTTGATTTCAATGAAAATCAAATAAAAGACTCAGAAATCTACAAAATCATTGAAGATCTAGGATATGGAGTATCAAAAGATGAAATAGACAGCAATGAAAAGAAAATGCAAACAAGAAAAATGAGAAACATGTTTCTATTCGCACTTGCGCTAACAATCCCAATATTTATAATATCCATGATACTTGACATGGTATTTCACATTATGTTACCATTTCAAAACATTATTTTATTAATATTAGCAACACCTGTTCAGTTTGTAGCTGGATACACTTTCTATAAAGGAGCATATGCTTCTCTAAAATCAGGTTCAGCAAGTATGGACACATTAGTTGTAATGGGTACATCAGCAGCATACTTCTACAGTTTAGCTGTTATTTTATTTCCACAAGCATTAGGAACAGGAGTTTATTTTGAAACATCTGCAATGCTTATCACATTCATATTATTAGGAAGATGGATGGAAGCGATAACAAAAGGAAGAGCTTCTGAAGCAATTAAGAAATTAGCAGGATTACAACCAAAGATGGCAACAGTAATTAGAGATAGAAAAGAAATGCAAATACCAATAGAAGAAGTTATTGTAGGGGATGTCATTGTTGTAAAACCAGGACAAAAGATCCCTGTCGATGGTATTGTAGTTGACGGATTCTCAGCAGTAAATGAATCCATGATAACAGGAGAAAGTATTCCAGTAGAAAAAAAGAAAGGAGATACAGTAATAGGTGCAACAATAAACAAAAACGGTTCATTAAGAGTAAAAGCAACAAAAATTGGAAAAGACATGGTTCTTAATCAAATAATAAAGCTAGTAGAAGAAGCACAAGGAAGCAAAGCACCTATACAAAGATTAGCAGATAAAGTAAGTGGAATTTTCGTTCCCGCTGTTATAGTTATAGCATTAGTATCATTTGCAGTATGGTTCCTTATAGCTGCACAACCTTTCATATTCTCTCTAACAATTTTCGTAGCAGTTATTATCATAGCATGCCCATGTTCATTAGGATTAGCAACACCTACTGCCATAATGGTAGGAACAGGTAAAGGTGCTGAAAATGGTATACTTATCAAAGATGCCGAAGCATTAGAAAATGCACATAAGATAACAACAGTTGTTTTTGATAAAACCGGTACATTAACAAAAGGTAAGCCTTCAGTAACAAATGTAATAACATCAAAAACTACAACACAAAAAGAAGTCATAAAATACGCAGCAATAGCAGAAAAAAACTCAGAACACCCATTAGCAGAAGCTATTCTTAACAAAGCTGGAAAAACAATTCCTAATGCAAGTACATTCAAAGCAATTCCAGGTCATGGAATATATGCAACATATAGAAGAAAGAGGATTTTACTAGGAAACAGAAAATTAATGAAAAAATACAAGATAAACATCAAAGATATTGATACTCATATAAGTAAACTAGAATCAGAAGGAAAAACTGCAATGATTTTAGCACTAAACAAAAAACCAGCTGGTATAATAGCAGTAGCTGATACAGTAAAAGAACACTCTGCACAAGCTGTGAAAAAACTCCGTGAAATGAATAAAGAAGTGGTAATGATTACTGGAGATAATGAAAAAACTGCAGCAGCAATAGCAAAACAAATCGGAATAACTCATGTTTTATCAGAAGTATTGCCAGAAGATAAGGAAAAAGAGGTAGCAAAACTCCAACAAAACGGAAAAATAGTAGCAATGGTTGGTGATGGTATAAACGATGCACCAGCATTAGCAAAAGCTGATATAGGAATTGTATTAGGTGCAGGAACTGATGTTGCCTTAGAAACAGGACAAATCATTTTAATTAAAAACGATATTCGTGATGTAGTTACAGCAATAGATCTTAGCAGTAAAACTGTGAAAAAAATCAAACAAAATCTGTTTTGGGCATTTTTCTACAACTCAATTGGTATACCAATTGCAGCAGGGTTATTATATCCATTTACTGGATTCTTGTTAAACCCAATGATAGCAGGAGCAGCAATGGCATTCTCTTCAGTAAGCGTAGTAAGTAACTCTCTTTTACTGAAAAGATACAAAAAAAGCTTCTAAATTTATTTTTTTGTAACAAAATCAACATCTTGAGCTAAAACTGTATTGCGATGAGCATGCTCACTAATATCAACTGCTTTATGGCATATTTCACGTGCTTTTTCTTCTGTAAGATCACGCAATTCTATCAATGCTGAACGTGACACACGCTTAATACCAACTTTTCTAGCAATTCGCTCAAAAGCCATTATGGACAAATCATGCATTATAACACCTAATCTCCTTATATATAGCGTTTCTATTAAAGATTTCGCCGTAATTCTGCTTTTTTAAGGTACCAAAAACTTTAAATATGTTTCGGTGGTTATGTTTATAACATTTTAGCTGTTTTAGCTAAAAAAGTGGTTATTAAACAGTAATTAAAATTAACCAAAAAATAGGGTGTAGTTATATGAATAAATGTCCAGATTGCGGTTCAACACAGTTCTATAAGGACCCAGAAAAAGGAGAGCAGGTATGTGCTAAATGTGGTCGTATTCTAGAAGACAGTATGATTGATATTGGACAAGACTGGAGAGCATTTGACTCAGGTCAAATAGAAAAACGTGCTCGTACAGGTACTCCATTAACACATAAACGTCACGATAAAGGTTTAAGCACTGAAATCGGAAAAGGTAATACTGAATTATTTAAGGTTCCTGCAAAGAAACGTTCTCAATTCTTTAGAATTAGAAAATGGCAAAAAAGATTACTTACAAGCAAAGATAGAAATCTTAGCTTCGCATTAAGTGAACTTCAAAGATTAGTTTCATACTTAGGATTACCAAAAACTTTGCACGAAGAAGTTGCAAAGATGTATGAAAAAGCTTTACAACACGGTTTAGTTCGTGGTAGAAGCATTGAAAGTATAATTGCTGCTCTAGTATATTCATTAACAAGAGAATATGAAACACCAAGAACTTTGACAGAAATAGCACAAGCGTCAGGTATTGGAAAGAGAGAATTAGGAAGAACATATAGATATATTTCAAGAAAACTTAGTTTAAGGATTCTTCCAGCAAAACCAGAGAATTATGTTCCTCGTTTTGCATCTATGTTAAAATTATCTGATCATGTTCAAATTCAAGCAATAAAAATCCTAAAACAAGCAAAAATAAATGATGTTGTTTCAGGTAAAGGACCAACTGGATGTGCAGCTGCAGCTATTTACATTGCATCTGTATTAGAAGGTGAAAGAAAAACACAAAGAGAAGTTGCTGATGTTGTAGGTGTTACAGAAGTTACAATTAGAAACAGATATAAAGAAATTGCTGAATCTTTAGGTATAGAAGATAGTGTAGAACAAAAAACAAAAGAAGATGAAAGTAGAAAAAAGAAAAGAGAAGCAGCTAGAAAAGCAGAAAAATATAAACAATATTCAAAAAATATAGAAAAAGAGGAAAAACCTAAGAAAAAAGCTAAACCTAAGAAAAAGAAGGCTAAGAAAAAGCCTGTAAAAAAGAGAAAACCTGCAAAAAAGAAAGCTAAACCTAAGAAAAGGAAGGCTAAGAGAAAACCTGCAAAAAAGAGAAAACCTGCAAAAAAGAAAGCTAAGAAAAAGCCTGCAAAAAAGAAGAAGAAATAATCCCTTTTAATTCTTTTTAACCATTACTTCTAAGATATGTACCAAAGTGATGATATGAAATATGTTATACTTGCCGGAGGCAAAGGAACACGTATGGGTGATAAGGCAAAAGATTGTCCAAAACCAATGATAGAAATAAATGGACAGCCATTTCTACAATATGTTCTAGAAAATATCAAAGCTGCTGATCCTGACTATGAAGATGGAGACGTGTGTATAGTTGTAAATCATAAGAAACATGTTATAGAAAACTGGACAAGACAATATCATCCTGATATACAATTAATTACACAAGATGAACCAAGAGGCACAGGTGACGCTATCTTAACAGCAAGAAAAGCTGTAGGAGATAACGACTTCATTATGATTAATGGAGATGACTTATATGATTCTCAAGATATTGCAAATCTTCTGACAGCTAAAGAAGGATTCTGTTATGGTATTGGTTATCGAGATCAAAACATAACAAGTTATGCTGCAATGGCAACAGATGAAGAAAACTTCCTTACAGAAATCATAGAAAAACCAACTGAAGAACAAGTAGAAGAAATGGTAAATCCACTTGCAAATGCTAATCTATGGAGATTTACTTCAGAAGTATTTGATGAACTACAACATATGGTCGATAAAGAAAAATTATCACCGCGCGGAGAATATGAAATAACTGATGCAGCACAAATGCTTGCTAAAAAAAGACGTGTAAAAATAATTCCAGCAGTTGGATATTGGGAAAAGTTAGGAAAACCAAAAGATATAGAATTAATGGAAGCATTCCTAAAAGAACTAGGAAGATAATTATTTCTTATGCATTCTTTTCTTATGTATACTCAAACCTCTTTTAGATTTGAATATCTTATTACATTCTTTACATTTCAATCCTAAAGATTCAGCTCTTGCTTGTAATTTATCAAAATCTTTTTTAGATTTAACACTATCATCTTTAGCCTTTTTCAAAGTTTTTTTATTAAGCCAATCTTTCTTTGTAACACATTCAGGATCTAAACACATTCTAAATGGACGAGCACCCATTCTACCAACCTGTATAATAGGTGTTTTACATTTATCACAAACTTTTCCAGTAGCAATTATAGTTCCAACTGAAGGTAAAGGAAAACCAGTCTTACATTGTTTCTTACCTTTTTGTTTATAATTAGAGCAACCAGCAAATCTTTTCTTAGTTCTCCATGATTTATGAGCACTAAGTATACCACCTTTACACTTAGGGCAAGGACCAAGTTCAGCAGCCTTATCTTGAGTTTCAATAACAGATTTAGTTAATTCTTTTCCAATCTTAAGTTCTTTTTTCTTAAAGTCTTCAGAAATCTTTGTCATTTGTTTCTCAGCTTCTGCAACAACTTTTTCTCTTGTAGTTTTACCAGTAAGAATCTCATCAGTTTCTTTTTCAAAATGTCTTGTCAATTGTTCAGAAACAACATCTGGAACATTTTTCTCCAATATGTTAGATACATTCATTCCTAATTCAGTTACTTCAATACTTTGCCCAACTAAATAACTTCTCGAATATAATGTTTGCAAAATTGCAGCTCGTGTAGCTTTAGTACCTAGTTCTTGTTTTTCCATCTCTTTCAAAACACTTCCCTGTGAAAATCTAGCAGGTGGAGGAGTTTCTTTATCAAATAATTCTTTTTTCTTAATTGGAAGTTTATCGCCCTCTTTCAAATCAGGTAATAGTATTTCCTCTCTCTTAGCATATTTTCCATATAACTCAGTCCAACCAGGAATAAGAGTTTTTTTACCATTGAAAAAGAAGTTTTGCCCATTAACATCAAGACTTACTCGTAATGATTCCCGTTTAGCATTTTCACCAAATGAAGCAAGGAAACGTCTAACAATTAAATCATAAACATTATTTTGTAATGATGAAAGTTTACGTTTAGGTTTTTGTCCTGTAGGATATACTGCAGGATGGGCAGGATCAACTCTCTTTCCTTGAGTAGGTTCTAACTTTCCTTTCAAAAGTTTAGAAGCAAAACTATATTTATCTTGCTTTGCAAGATTCTTAATTATCTTACTATATCCTATAGCTTCTGGTAATTTCTGCGAAGAAGTTCTCGGATAAGATATTAATCCAGACTGATAAAGCTTTTCAGCAATATCCAATCCTCTTTTAGGAGTATAACCAAAGTAACGATAAATATCAGCTAACATTGCAGTTGTATTGTAAGGTATAGGAGCTTTTTGTGTCATAACTCTTTTTTTCAGACTTGATATAACTGCCTGCTTATTCTTTATTTTACTAAAAACAGATTTAGCTTCTGCTTTTTTCCATATCTTATCTTTTTCATAATGAGCTTCCAAAACTTGTTTACCAACTTTAATATTGAGTAAAATTTCCCAAAATGGTTTAGGTTTAAACGCCTTAATTTTCTTCTCATGTTTGGTTAACATATGTAAAACTGGACCCTGAACTCTTCCAGTAGAAAGTATAATAAATCTTTGAGCAGCGCTCTTTATTGCTAATGTCAAAGCTCTAGTTAAATTCACGCCCCAAATATAATCTAAGTAGTGTCGAGCTAAACCTGATTCAACTTGTCCTTTATTTAGTTTTTTCTCAGGTTTATCATAAGCCTTAATCAATTCATCCTGTGTCATCGTACTAAACTTCATTCTAGGAGCATCTTTTCTTCCAAACATATGTGTAAGAATATTATATCCTATAACAGCACCCTCATCATCATAGTCCGTAGCAACTATTACTTCATCAGCTTCTTCAACAACTTGTTCAATAGTTCTAAAATACTTTTCAGAAAACGCAGCTGATTTCGTAGCTTCAAACGCAGGAATCCAATGAACATCAAATCTTGGATAATTCCATCCCTTACCTATTTGTTTAAGTGATAGTAAATGACCTACAGCTGCAACAGATATATGATCTTTCCCATCTTTTACAAAACGATAATACTTTACTCCATCCATACCCTCATTAATCTCTGGAGCACCACTATCATCCAAAGCTTCTGCTATAGTTTTAGCAGCGCTTGGTTTCTCGCATATCAATACAATTGCCATAACCACACTTCGTAATAATGTTATAATATAGTGTATATTTAAATAGATTTCTAACAGAAATTCAAGAATCAAAAAATAGGATACCTATATCATTTAACGCGATGAGTACATATAAAATTAACCTAATACATCATATAGGTTCTAACACCAAAATCAATTATATGTTATGACAGCTATTTGATAGTGGGTTTAATGCCAGATTACAGAACTAAACGAGTCATGGTTTCTATTAAACATGCATGTCACGACATTGCACAGGAAATTGGACAAAGAACTTTAACACCAGATGAATATGACAATTTAGTAAGAATAGAGCTATCAAAACAATTTCCAATAGATGTTGCTCAAATCTTACATAAAGTAACGCATTGGGTGTTGACAGGCTGTGGTTTAGAATACCAAGCAGGAAATAAAAACGGAGAAAATCATAGCCGAGTTTTTATAAAAAATGAAATCATTGACACAAATTTAAAAAGAAGATTAATAGATCTAGAATCATACAATGCTATAAGTGGTCGATTACCACACGATTATTAACATTCAATTATAATCCGTGTTTTATCGCCAAATGGTTCAGTAGAAACAACTGTACAACCATCTGCTACATCAATAGTTGTAGTTACTGCTGTTGTTGTAGTTTCACCTGGTAATGGAACTTCATTACCTTCACCAGTTATATCAGCCCATCTAAATAGTTTAACTTGCTCAGTTTTAGCATCAACAACTGCTACAGCACGCAAAACCATTCCTTCTCCAAATCCAGAATAAACTGGAATAACATAGAAATATCTTCCTCTAATTTCCTTGAATATTGGTTGTTGTGCTCTCCAATCTGAATACAATGAAATCTGTCCTTTAACATCATCCAATGCTCTTACAGGTCCAATAAGTCCAAGTTCACGAACATCAAATACTTTTATCTCACCATAATTATCAGTAGATGATTCAACTTCAATATACTGTGTTATAGCTTTTCTTTCTCTTCCTTCAGGCTCTAATTGTAATAAAGCAAAGTTTCTCTTACTATCAAAGTCATATTGGAAGAACAAATCTTGAGCTATTTCAAAGACTTGCTCATGCTCAAATGTATATTGTATGAAATTTTCCCAACTATTGTATTTAGCCCATGTATGTATACGCATTTCTGTATAATCTTCATCAATCAATATCTGTTCAGTTAACCATTCAGGAGCATTACCAGCAGCAATTTCTTCACGTGTATAAACAACTATCTCTCCATTAGAGTCAAAAGTAGCCATTCCAACTTGATCAGTATAAAATGTTGTTATGAATGAAGTAGGCATTGACATCTTTACAGGTGCAATCCATACTGGATTATCATCAGCATCATGAGTGAATATTGTATCACCATATTCATAGAATGGGTATTTTAACCACATCAAGAACTTTACATCTCTTATTTTTCCTGTAAGTATTTGATATATTATTTCAATTATTCCGCCTCTTTCCTCAGAATATGGAAGTTCTTCCATTATCTTTTCTCTATCAGCTGGATCTTCAGCATTTACACGAATATAAGCTGGAGAAGGCTCTCCAATATTAATTAATTTGTCAGGCTCATAAACCATAATCCATGATAATGTATCAATACCATCTTTATTTGGAACAGGATAAACTCCATCCCAATCATCAGATAACTGCCATCCAGTTTCTGTTACCATTGTTTTTGGAATCTGTAAAGCATATTCTTGTGAAACAAGTCTATCATGTTTTATATCATTCCATGTAATATCATCAACACTTATTCCAGAAGAAGCTGTTACCTTTTCCATAGTAATATCATCAACACGATAAACGTCCATAAGTGTAGGAGGTATAAACAAAGCAGCGCCAACACCTAATACTAATAAAATTGCTATTGTAACCATAAGAATACTAATTCCTTTTTTAATTTCTTTTGGAATTTTTGCAACATTTTTAATTTTCTTAACTTTCTTTTCTTTAACCATACCTTCTTCAAACTTTATTTCCTTGAAATCATCAAATTTCAATGACTTAAACATTACAATAAGTCCTGTAAGGAACAATCTAATAAATACTGCTGCAACCAAAGCTCCAATAGCTGATGAATTTACAAGAAATAATCCAAGTACCCATGCTCCAATAATATCTTTTATAATTCCTTTACCTTTGCTAATTCCATTAAGAGCAAATATTGCAATAAATCCAATAATTAAAGCCCACACTATTTGAAATCCAAAAAAGCCTAAGGATTGGAAAAAAGCTATCCAAGACATGATTATTAATTAATAACCTTATTTTTAAAATCAATTTATTGAGATATGGCCGCTCAAAACACTAATATTCAGGTATTCTTCAAAATAATTCACAACTTTTACATTATTCAACTGCAAATCAGTAGAACCTTTTATCAAACACTTAAACCAAATATTTAAAAGAACATCATTATTCAACACATCTTCTGTACGATTAACAAGTGTTTCAGCATACAAAACAGAACTAGAATTTGTTAAATTAAACCAATAACTTTCAGAGAAAAAAGTTCCATTACTAACATCTATCAACTCTAACAAAGAATTGTTATAATACAAAGTAAACTGTGCGCCATAAGCTTCTGAAGATAACCATACTTCTGTATCTACAGTATCATTAATATCGCAAGTATAATTTCCAATTACCACAGTATCATTATCTATTTGCAATATGGTTGTTGTAGTTATTACAGTTGTCTGGATTATAGTTGTAGGACTTGGAGAAGGACCTCCGCCACCACCACTTCTAACAGATGTAGTAGTGATGTTTGTAGTCATATTCACAGTTGTAGTAGTATTCAAATCAGTAGCAAAACTTTGTCCATCTTGTAAAACTGTTGTAGTTGTATTAAAAACTCCGGTAACCATTCCAGTTATTCCACCAGTCAGAAACATGAAAAATAATAACAAAAAAGCTATAATCAATATAGTTATAACAAATTTTTCTATTCTATAAGAAATACCATTTTCCATAATTACAATATATCAGAAATCATAAAAGGATTAATTACCAGCTGCTGCACGTTCATGTGCTGGTGGTGTTTTAGGTACATTTGCGAATACTGTCATATCTTCAGGTTCTTGTACATGTATTGGATATTCAATACGATTAACTTCTCGTATATCTACAATTTCATCTTCCTCATTAAATTCTAATCTATATAATGCGCTTTTGAAACTTGAAACAACACGTCTATCAGCAGTTCCTTTAACATGTTCATGAGAAACTGCTATATAATCTCTACAACATTCAACTCTTCTTTCATATTCGTCTGAAAAATGCTCAGAATTAGGAAAAATTAAGTTTAAACAACCTACCTCTCTACAAGCGACCACACCGTTTTGATCGCCGGACATTAAAAAACCTGTGCCAGTTGTCATTGCAACGTACTGACACTTAAATAACGCTTAGATTGTATATAAAGACATCATAATCATGCATGAATACTCTTTCTAACATCTTCACCAAGACCATCATCTTTAGAACTCAAATACACCCACTGAGCAGCAAGGTCACATCCATCACAAGTATCACCAGTACCGCAGCCAATATATCCTCTTTGCCGATCATCACATAATTTAGCATAATCTCTTTTATCGGGATCTGGCTCATCTTCACCATTCTGACCTTCACACATAAGCAAACCTTATATCAGTCGTCATTATAGTATTGCTGACAATAACACTAAGAATAAAACCGTATATATAATTATTTCTTTAATTTAATCTCGTTAAAATCTAAATATTTATGAAGAACTTCAGGAATTTTTACTGTACCATCAGAAGTTTGATAATTTTCTATTATTGCAACCAAAGTTCTTGAAATAGCACAAGCAGTACTATTCAAAGTATTAACATATTGAGAAATTCCATCTTCACGATACTTGATATTTAACCCAACTGCCTGATAAGCAGTACAATTTGAACAAGAAACGATTTCTCTATACTTATCTTGTGAAGGCATCCATGCTTCTATATCATATTTACGAGCAGCTACAACACCCATTTCACCAGTACAAACATCAACTACTCTATATGGTATACCAAGTCCATTATAGATTTTCTCAGCTAGTTCTAACAAGTATTCATGCTCTTTAGAACTTTCCTCTGGCTTACAAAATACAAACATTTCAATTTTATCAAACTGGTGAACTCTAAATATTCCTTTCGTATCTTTTCCATGTGAACCAGCCTCTGTTCTAAAACAAGTAGAATAACCACAATAATGTTTAGGTTTATCTAATTCAATAGTCTCACCCATATGCAAGCCAGATAAAGATTGTTCTGAAGTTCCAACTAAGTACAAATCTTCATCAACTACTTTGTATATATCTTCTTCACCAGCTGGCAAAAATCCAGAACCTTGCATAACTTTACTTCTAACAAGAGCAGGGGTTGTATACAAATCAAATCCTTCCTGTTTCAAAACATCCATAACATATTTTATCAAAGCAAATTCTAACTCAACTAATTCGTTTTTCAAATAGTAAAAACGAGCACCAGAAACTTTTGCCGCACTTTCTATATCAACTAAATCTAAAGCTTCAGCAATATCAATATGATTTTTAGGTTTAAAATTAAATTCAGGTTTATCTCCCCATTCTCTAAGAATTTTATTATCCTCATCACTATCTCCTTTAGGAACATTCTTATCTAACACATTAGGCATTCTTAACAAAATAAAATCCATTGCTTCTCGTAAAGATAAAATTTTCTTATCATTCTTAGCAATAACACCACTTAATTTTCTCATTTCATCTATTTTATTTTTCTTATCATCTGCATCTTTAATCTGAGAAATCTCTGAAGTAATTTTATTTTTCTCCATCTTAATTGAATCAGTCTCTTGTTTCAATCTACGCCAATCAATATCAAACTTCAATAACTCATCTAAAGCTTTTACTTGATCATTGTCACCTCGTTTAGTATGACTTTCTCTAACCAAATCATCATTTTCACGAATAAATCTCATATCTAACATTTTATTCACCAATTTTCTTCTTCATAGGAGCAAGTAACTTTATCAATGATTCTGCAACTCCTGTTTTCAAATCCATTGGATGTAGTTTTTTTGAAATATAATCTTGCTTCAACTCATTATAGTCATTAAATGATAAATCTCCACCGTATTTCTTACTTCTTTCAATTTTTAACACACCAATCATAGGTAATAGAATATATTTTGAAATTTCAAGTAAAGGATTCTTTTCTTCCTCAAGAGGACAAAAAGCATTCTTAATTTTCTGTCTTATCACATCTGGTTCTTCATTAAGTAAAATAACTGTCTTAGGCTCACTTGAAGACATTTTACCTCCAGTTAAGCCAACCATATCTACATGATGTATAGCTATTGGAGGTTTCCATCCCATTGCAGGAAAGTTCTCTCTTGCAAGCATATGTATTTTTCTCTGAGCTAAATCACCAAAAGCAATATCAGATAATTCATGTATATCAATTGCTTGCATTAATGGATACAAAACCTGAGCAACATGAGGATTATCTTCTTCTCTACCAATAACAGTCATAGCTCTTTTAGCACGAGACATTCGTGTCATTAATGATAGCTGCATTACATTTTTGAAGTAATCTGGATTAAGCTGAAATGAAGAACCCATAACACAATTAGCTTTTTCAATATCAACTCCAGCAGCTGCAAAGCTTTTCTTATACTTCTCAGCAACTTCTGCTATCTCTTCCAAAGTTCCTTTTTCATTTAACCAAGCATGTAAGTCAGCAAACAATATATTAAGTTCTAACCCAGCCTTTTGAAAATCAATATGCTTCTGAGTAGCAAGTAAATAACCTATTTGCATTATTCCTCCAGTGGGCTCAAACCCATGATATAACCGTGGGTGGTCGTTTGTCTCTAATAATGACCTAAGTTCATCCTCTGAAACAGTTTCAGAAGTATTTCTGGTTATCAATTCAATCCTAGATTCAATATCCATACAAATATTTCAGAAGGCAAAACTTATAAAGAATGAAAAGAACCACTGAACATGGAAATGCAACTTTTAGGTGGTGGAGAAGAAGTAGGCGGAAACGCTTTTCTCATACAAAATAAAAGCACAAATGTCATGTTAGACTATGGAGTTAAGATACAACCAGAGCCACCAACATATCCTATACCTCCTAAAAGAAAAATAGATGCTATAATTCTTTCACATTCTCATTTAGATCACTGCGGAGGCATTCCTGCACTATATGGACGCAATAACAGAGGAAATTATCCAACATTTTTCACAAATCAAATAACTCTTGAAACAACAAAACTATTAATCAAAGATTCTATGAAAATATCTAAACTTGAAAACTTTCCAATCCCATTTAATGAACTTGATGTAAAAGCAATGTTATCATCAGCTCAAACAATGTCATATAGAAAACGATTTGACATAGGTTCTTTCAAAGGAGAATTTTATGATGCCGGTCATATACCAGGCTCAGCAGGTACATTACTAACAGATAAGGATACAGGTAAAAGAATTTTTTATACTGGCGATATTGGATATAAAGATACTCATTTATTGAAAGGATGCAACCTACCAGATAAAGTAGATACTCTAATATTAGAGTCAACATATGCTAGAAAAGATCATCCGTCAAGAAAAAAAGAAGAAGAACGATTCTTACAAGAATTAGAAGAAAGTCTTGCAAATAATGAAAAAGCATTAGTACCAGTATTTGCTGTAGGACGTTCACAAGAAGTATTGCTAATATTAGAAAAATATGCAAACAAAGTTGCTTTAGATGGAATGGCAAAAGCTGCATCAGATATTGTATTACAACACCCAGAATTCATAAGAGATCCAGAACGTTTACAAAGAATACTTGACAAAGTATTATGGGTTCAAAATAATGATGATAGAAAAAAGGTTCTAAATAAAACTCCTATAATAGTTTCAACTGCTGGCATGTTATCAGGAGGCCCAATGATATATTATCTCAAAAACTTACAAAAAAACCCAAAAGTTCATTTATTGTTTAGTGGATTTTTAGTTGAAGATTCTCCTGGACGAAATTTAATAAAAACAAGTGAATATGAAAATGATGAAGAAAAATTCCATTATAGTGGAAGAATGTCTCAATATGATTTCTCAGGACATGCAGGACGTCATGAATTATTAAAAATTATAGAAAAAACAAATCCTTCCCGTATAATATGTGTACATGGTGATGACACAAAAACATTTGCAAAAGAAATAAATCAAAGATATAAGAATATAGAAGCTATTGCTCCTAAAAACGGCGAAACTGTTAAATTGTAAATAAAGTTCCTTGAACAGTTCCAGGAGATGTTACTTTTACTTCACCTGATGAACAATCAACACCAGTATCAGTTTCAATTTCTTCTATATTTCCAGGAGAAATTTCAGCAGCATTACTTCCTACAAACACATTTTCAAAATATACACTAACAGTACTTGCTGGTAATGCCTGGGTTCCAGTAGCTCTAACAAGAACAGTTAACATTGTACCATCACAAAAAGCATCATCAATTGCAGATGTTCGAGATAAGGTTGTTAATGTATCCAACATCTCTCTTCCAATTTCTGTGTCAACATTATCCCAAGTATTTTCAAACCACATATTCGCTAACATAGGAAGAAGAACAACAACTAAAAGTAACACCGCAACAACAATTACAGCAACTATAATAATAACAGGTTTCATATCAGAACTTTTTTTCTTTCCATTAACTTGATTAGGATATTTCTTAATTTCTTCTTTAGTAGCCATATTAATCTAATATATTATAATAGAAATTAGATATAAAGATGATATTATGAAAATCATAGAAATAAACGGCTCTCATGGAGAAGCTGGTGGACAAATTCTACGAACATCATTAGCATTATCAGCATATACTGGAAAGCCATTCAAAATATCTAATATAAGGAAATCGCGACCTATTCCAGGATTACAACCACAACATATGAAAGCTGTGCAAGCAGCAGCAGCATTATGTAGTGCTGACACTAAAGGAGTAGAAAAACATTCAATGGAAGTCGAATTCAAACCTAACAAAATAAAATCAGGTATATTTGAATTTGATATCAAAACAGCTGGTTCTGTAACTCTATTATTACAGGCATTATTACCAATTTGCCTAAAAGCAAAAGAACCAATTAAAATTATAGTTAAAGGTGGAACTGACGTCCAGTACGCACCACCAATAAAATATTTTCAACACGTTTTTGCATACTATATGCGAAAAATAGGAATTGATACAAAAATTCATGTAAAAAAACATGGATTTTATCCAAAAGGTGGTGGAAAAGTTCTATTAGAATATGATCCTAAGAATTCAAGTCTAAAACCAATAAACATACAACAAAGAGGTATTCTTCAAAGAATTGATATTCACAGCACTGCTTCAGAAACACTAGAAAAGGCAAAAGTAGCAGAAAGACAATTAACTGGTTTTATGAAAAATATAGGAAAACTCTATTCTCCATTAGTAAAAAACAAATTCATCGAATATGTTTCTACATCATCCATAGGTTCTGTTTTCCATTGTCATGCTCATTTTGAAAAAGCTAAAGTAGGTGCAAGTTGGTTAGGAAAACCAGGATTAAGAGCTGAAAATGTAGGAATGAGAGCTGCTCAAAATCTAATAGAACAAATTAAGCAAAGAACTCCTTTAGATGAATACATGGAAGATCAAATCATTCCATATATGGCTCTAAGTACTATGAAACATAAAAAATCCTCTATTATAGCCATTTCTCATATGACAAAGCACACAGAAACCAATATCTGGACAACAGAGCAATTTTTGCCTGTAAAGTTTGAAATAGGCAAAAATGTGCTAGAATGCAATTATATTGCCTAAAACATCGGTTTTTACCAGTTTTATCGCTTATTTTTGTAAACTTAACAGTATTTTTACTTCATATTAAACACTTAAAAAGTTAAATCCATTCTCACTTATTTCATACACATAAACAAAAACATTAAGTTGGCCAATGCTAACTTAAGCGGAAATTGTAATGCAACGCATTGCTTTCGCTCAAAATCACGTAGAACCCTTGCAACTTATGTTTGCAGCACAGGTATTTGGTATTTACCATACCTTTGTAGTGCTGTAAATTAAAAATAAGTTGTATAGTCAAACGTGCGTATAGCCACATCAAATGTAGAAGTGGCTGTCTTTTGTTCTTTTTTCCATGGGAGGCAGAAATTGCCCAGAAGTACAACAACTCCAATGGCTGTTCGCATCGCGTCATTCACCTGCCCATTATGTGGGGCAAAAACCAGCGTCTTCAAAGACGGTATTGACAAGTGCATCAGGTGCGGATCTCCAAGATTCTTTTCAACAACCGCACGTGCAATATTCGCAATGTTTGGAACTCCTGCCGACAATCAACCCAGCACCCGCCCCGAAATATCGGTAGCTGGATAGAAACCAGTTCAATGTAGAACTGGTATTTTTTCTCTAATCGTGCCAAAGGCACGGGAAAGGGGTACTGCAATGAGAAAGCTCATCGTGGTAATCGCCCTTGTGGGAATCATCCTGCCATTGGTAGGGTGTGGTAGCGTCAACGAGTACAGAAGTGACCGGTCGCGGCTCGCGCCCATTCGCAGCTCTGCCGTCTACGCTGTCCGCGAAGACAGACAGCAGGGCAAGGCCAAGTGCATCGAGAAAGACATTGTCAAGGCCCTCAGAAAGGGTATGAAGGTCGAGATCATTGGCGCTGCCCGGGCAATCGGCATGGTCGACAACAGGGAACGGGAAGTCTACATCCAGGTGCGATATCCTGTTGGCGCAAAAGACCAGGAATCGGTCAACTTGCGGATATGGGGTTTCCGAGGAAAAAACGAAGTTCGGAAGTTCCTGGAACTTGCCCAACCCAACGAAACCGCCTATATTCAGGTTCCGAATCCTCCTGGCGCCCGGCGCTCGGCTCTGTTACACCCCAACAGGTCCATACATTTCGGCGGAATTGTCAAGGCCGAAGGTATCGACTACGGCGACCGCGGTCTGATCAGCTTGCCGGCCGCGTGTATCCGATTCGCTGCTCGCAAGGCAGTACCGCCGGGTCTCGAAGGCGTGCCTTTGCCTCCTCCGCCTGAGACCGGCGTCGATGCAAGGACTCCGGCTGGCCGACGTGTTCCTGAAGTCATCGTCGTGCCGCCTGTGGTGAAATAACCACATGATCAACTCACAGTGCAGTGCGTTATGCGTGCTGCGCTGTGCCAGTCACGGTGGCTTTGTCGTGCGCGTAGTAGTTCATCCCCGAAAGTCCTGGTCACTCCCCCTAGGGCTTTCACTGAACTGCATGGACTAGCATAGGAGCTTTCGAGTTCTGACTGCCGTCATGTCCAGTGCCGCTTAGCCACCGTGACGCCCCCTAACAAAAATCGGTGCGGCAGTCTGTCGCTCGCAGTCCAATACCACACCTTCCGGATTCCGTGTGTTGGATTGTAAAATAGCCCATCCACGGTAACTTTGGTCACTCCCCCTGAGGTTACCAAGGGCTTGCGCCGCTCAACTGTCGCACCACCCCTTATAGCTTGGGTAGCTCAATCGGTAGGGCGTGTGTTCTTTTGAACGCAAGGTGAAGGTTCGAATCCTTTCCCAAGCACCAGCAGATTTCTAGAGTCTGCTTCCACTTACCTTCTGCCATATGCCACTTGCCGATTGCCGCATGCCATCTACCCTTTTGCCGCATACTTCCTGCCTTACCAGCAGAGGTACTATGGTAATACCCATTACCTCTGCTGGCTTCTTTTTTCCAAAACAGTGCGGCAGGTCTACGTGTATAGTCTATCCTAGGAAACCTTGGCCGGTCCCCTAGGATCACCGAGGGCTTGCACCACCGACCTGTCGCACCAACCCTCAAAACAAAGGCCTCGCATGTCAAAACGCTTACTCTCTCCCTCCAGAGTCAGAAGCCTAGTAGCTGTAAGACGGGGCCATAACATAGGCCCTGGTTGTCCGAAACGTTCGCTCTCTCCCTCCCAGAGTCAGGGACCACTCGGTAACCGGGGCTACATCATTCATTAACCTTCCCACACAAGGGAAGGTACTCTAACACCTGCCCCAGAGCAGGATTGAAAGGAGGTGGTTGCTTGATGAAACGCAATATGCTTCAGATGCACCTTATCATAATGAATCAGTCGACGATCTGACCGGCCCCGCGCCGGCGACAACACCGCTTCTCGGCTCGCTGTTCAGGCGCGCCTAGAACCGGTCGCAAGCGCCCAGAAATGTAGGGCGCAAACAATGCCGACCCGGTCGCCAACATGGTAAGACCGGTACTCGGCCGAGGCGCCGCGCGAAATTTCGCCTGGCGCCAAACAGGAGGGTTCGGGGCGGTGCCAAAATAGATCTGCGAGTTCAACTCTACGTATAGTACTGTGCGTAGAATGTCCTGTACAGGCATCGCAGTGATTCGGCGTGGCCCGCCCCTGCCTTCCAACCATGATGATCAGTGCAAAGACAGACACAAAAAACACAGAGGAAAAATGGGAGGGGCGTAATTCCGGTCTCGCTAGACTCCGTGGTCTTAGCGGAGAATCAAACCACCAGACTATCTGGCGGCAAAGCCCAGGAACTTCTTGGGACAATCAGCGACAGTATCGGTATATCGCCCCTCCAATCAAAGGAGGGACCAGCAGTAGGGCGCCGTGTGGATTGAGTTGCACTACTGCGGGAGAAGAAGCCTCCTGAGATAAACCGCGGTACCCCATCAGGTGCCGCGGTTTTTAGAACGGGCCCTATCACCAGCGCGCGAGGTGTTTAGGAATCGCCCAAGGGAAGCACGCACGACCAGATAGACCAACTCTGATTGTTCTCGCTAATCCTGTCGACTGGCCAGTCGCAGAGTAGAGACGACAGAGGCCCGACTGTCTGGGAGCATGTTGCTGCTTCCCTTTACCACTGTCAACTTGAAAGGAGGTGATATCTAGAAGTTGACATGATGCAAACCCGCCACCCGTAGTTACATTAACTGGTTGGGGCTCATATTCTGAATCCGCCATTGGGGTGTGTTCAGTTAACTAAGCCTTGCCCAAAACTTAAGGAGTAGGACAGATGGGAAGAGCAAACGCACGTCAAATGAGCGCAGTTGTTGCACAAATGGCGGACAGAACATTGTCCAGCAACGCAGCAACATGGATTCTCCAGCATGCCCGCATAGCAGGCATGATGCAGTTTCTTCACGATTTCATTGACAAGGTCAAAGACCGTAATGAGGAGTGGAGTGGTTTTGGAACAATAGGTTTCGAAATCGCCTGCGGCAGCATCAAAAACACCAACACTCTTCCAAGTAGGTTCGAACACGATGGACTGGAAAGCTCACAAAGGGCCGTCCTTCTATGCAAATTGTTTTCTTACACCAATGATGAAGGATGTCTTGAACCTGCAAGATCCTTTGCCAACAACCTGAGTGATCCAATCATGTGTGCTGAGGTATGGATCTGTATTGCGACCACAACCAACTTGGAGGATGACTTTACATCTGCAAGAAACGTCATCGACCACGTTGACAACAGATACACTCGTATGAAACTTTACGTCAAACTGATGGAAGGCGATCAAAGGCCAGGTTCTGAAACTGAAAAAATCAGCACATGTTTCAGCCACCTTGAACCGAACTGTTACCATTTCAATCGCCTTGACGAGGTTGCTGATATTCGGGCATCAATCGCCTGCATCACCAAAGCCGAGAGAGAAATCCGCTGTCTTCAACTCGGCAACCTTCGCACCATGTATCCAACCATCCAGTTCGACGACGACGAGATGGGAGACGCCTGCCGATACTACCATATCAAGGCTTTACTTGCTACAGCAAGTCCTGCTGCGATTGATTCAGCAAGGATGGAGCTGCATAGCATAGAAGATCCAGACAATTTCTGGTACGAGCTGGCTGCAGTTGAAATCGCAAAAACCAAGATAGCTATTTGCGATTATGACGAGGTCAATGGGTATATTAGCAAAAGCCCTATCCGCGAGCAAGTGGAACTTCATTCCTCTATCGGAAGACAGCAACAGTGTGAGGAAAGGTTCGAACAGGCGTCAAAGCTACTCGACATGATGACCGACCCTAAAGAACAGGCTCGGCTCAGTACCGTGATCGTGAACGACCTCAACCACATCATCATCGAATTCCTGACAGGGCCGTGCAGAGTATATTTCCCACACCGATAAACGAAAACTCGTCAGAAACAAAGCCCAAAACATCAGGGCTTTGTTTTTCTACTGTCAACTTATAGGTATATATACCTGAATATAGAAAACTTAAAAAGCTACGAAAAGCATGATATTTATTGCAGCTATGATTGAATAAATCATGGCTTAACACCAGACATTCAAAAGACAATTGCTCGGTGTTGAAAGACAAGTTGGTGATAAAATGGCAACATATAATCGTCGTAATCAGTATAAAACAGAAGATGCTGCGCAAAAATACGACAAAGGACAAGAAGAAAAATATGATGCTGGCCAACTAAGAGATGCAGATTCTTTAAAGCCTCCTAAATTCTTTGATGAAAAAGAAAAACAGGAATATGATGAAAAACGTGTAGAACAAGTAAAAGTACGTTCAAGAGCAATGCTACCTAGAGCAGAAGAAGAACCAATTGAATCATTACAAAGAGTAAGTCCACAAATAATTGGTGGTTTATTTGATAGATTACAATTCTTAGAACAAAGAATAACAGAACTACAAGACGCAATGAAAACTAGAAACGAATTAAACAAACAAATGATTGCTGAAATTGATAAAGACGTTGATGAAAAAAACGCAATGATAAGAAGTATATCTGATATGGATGAAAAAAGAAATCTAAAACTAGATATCTCTGTTCTTAGACGAGAAAAGCGAAGAGAATACGTACAATTCTGGAGAGATCTATTAGAATTAAGAACTGAATTAAGAGAATTAATGGAAGAACATCAAATGGAATCAAAAATAGCTGCAATGTTCAAAGAAATGCAAGGAGAAACTCCTCCAACTAAAAGGTGATTCTTATGCCATACATTACTGAAGAAAAATTAATTTCAAATGAAATAAAGAAACTTATACCTGTTTTAGGAAAACAAACAGCTCAGAGATTAAGTAAAGCATATCTTCTAGGTGATGAAGATATGAGAAAGAGATTAATAGAAATGATTGATGTTGTAAAAGCAGCTGTATTCACAGACGAATCATTAAGAGATACAGTACTAATGGAACCACCACCAAGAAAGGTTGCAGAAGATGGAGAAATAGAAATTGGCTCAATATTATATGGAAAAAAAGAAATCTACAAAGCAAAAATACCTAAACAATCTTTACTTATGCATATGGGCATATTTGGTTCTTCAGGTTATGGTAAAACAAATATCTCATACAATATGATAAAACAAATGTCAGATTTAGGAATACCTGTTTTAATTTTCGACTTCTCAAAAAGAAATTATAAAGATCTAATCAACACGGAACTAAAAGACCGAATAGATATTTTCACAATTGGAAGAGGTATATCTCCATTTAGATTTAATCCATTAGTTCCTCCTAAAGGGGTTGATGAAAATCAGTGGATAAAAGAATTTGCTTCTATTTTTGACCACGCATACTGGTTATTAGGAGGAGGACGTCACATCATATTCAAAACTCTAAACAGAATGAGTGAAAAAATGACAGATGAAATTATGAGACTAAAACATCTGAAAGATTATGTAGATAGTTATGCTTCTTCAAATGTTGGTTCAAGAGAACGAAACTGGGTATCAACTGCACAAAGACCTTTAGAATCATTAGCATTCCATGAGCTTGGTGATGTATTTGATTGCGATATTGGCGTAACACCAGATACTTTTTTCACACAAAAAGCAGGTTATGGAAAAATAACAATATTAGAACTAGATGCTTTAGACACAAACGACAAAACTTTTATCATAGAAATAATCATGCAATGGTTGAGAGACTGGCTAATAGAACGTGATCAAAGAGAAGAACTAATAGGAACTGTTATACTAGAAGAAGCTCATCATGTATTGAATAGAGAAAAATCAAGTAAACTAGGTTCAGAAACTGTTATTGATTTAGTTTTTAGAGAAATGCGAGAACTTGGTATTGGAATCATGTACATGGATCAACACCCATCAATGATTTCTTATCCTGCATTAGGTAACACATCTAGTCATATTTACCTTAACTTAGGTTTAGATACAAAACATACATCAGATATTTTAGACGCAAGTAACATGTTAGGATTAGACTATGACGAACAAGGAATATATTTAAGAAAATTACCAGTAGGACATGGATTCATGTTACAAAGACAATCAGAATTCCCAAATCCATATTTAATTAATTTTCCATTATTCAACATAAAAAAAGGTTCTGTGAATGATGACATGATCAAAGAATTAATGAAGGAAAATATAGAAAAAATGTATGCTGAAACAAAGAAATCCATATCAAAATCCGAAGGACAAGAAGTAATTGAAATAAATCAAGATAATATAACTGATCCAGAATGGAAAATTATTGAAACAATAGCATCAGGAAAAGGAGTTGCAACATCTCAAATATACAGTACAATAGGAATGTCTGGAAGCACATTCACTAATAATGCTCAAAAACTAAAAGATAAGAAAATAATTTCAAGTAGCAATGTAAAAGTCGGAAAACAAACTGCAATGTATTATTTCCTAACAAATGCCGGAATAGATTTAGTTAAAGATAAATTCAAACCACCCGCAAAAACCAATAAAATATCAGATCAAACAATAGACAATATGAACCAAATATTCAGCTTAAACAGCTGGAAAAAAGTTCTAAGTGAAGAACCAGAGATAATTATGTATGAAAAACAAGGAAATAAAGTAATAATTGCTAAAATTGAAACAACAGATATCAATATTATAAGAGAGAAAATAAAAAAAGCAAAGTATTTCTTATGCTCAGATAATGTTACAAAAAACCTATTACTACAAGAAGCAGCCAGATATTCATCAAAAACACATGAATCTGATAATGGTTTTGTAGTTTTTGTAAGTACAGAAGAAGAGTTTGAAAAAAGAGGAACTTTTGAAAAAACAGTACTTTCTGCATAAGTGGGAACCAGTCCCACCAAAATTCAAATAAATTTAAGCCTGTTTAATCTATATATAGATTCTAATGTATATTCATTTTTAGTTCAAATTTCATATTCATACACATTCCCAAAATTATAAAAAAATAAAACTCACAAAACAGGAACTCGCAGCCCCAGCAAACTGCTTCCTGACTAAATAAAGAGAACAGCCCGTTGCCTAAAGGCAACTAATCTGTATCATGTTATTCTCAATGTATAGGAGTGTGAAAGACACTGCCTATTGGCGCATCAGGAAACTGATGTATTCATTTCTTTTTCGGAGATTGCCACCAATGTTTTGGCAGAAACCATTACTGCTGAGATGAGAGGAGGTGATCAAGAGTCAAGGCGTCAGGCATCGTGTACTGGCGCAAGTATCCAGAGGGGCACGGCTATAAGCAAATAGCTAGAGAGAAAGGGAGGGATTACTTCATGAAAATGAAGCTTTCCTTGGGCATTTGGTCTCAGGCATCCAGAGACAAGATCTTTGGGCCCATTGGAGGGCCTATATTGGAAAGACGTGAATAGGCCCTGGGCTTTCCACGCAAAAGAGCTGCTAACGACAGCTCAGCGAAATAATGCTTTGAGAAGAGCATGGGATGAAGCTGGATACCTCTACTAAGCACTGTTCTCATAACAGAGCGTACGTAAGCCAGCAACAAACCCAGATAACAAAATGGGAGCTGAAATGTCTGCTTAAACCATGCGTGCGGCGCAATGTCAATGTTAGTCCATCGGATTGGCCGACTTGCCCCCCATGGTACTACCAGCCCCATCATAACGACGCACCTCCTCCCCGCTCGTATCTCGTCACTCGCAGTGCAATACTGCTAGACAAGAGCCCCCTCTTGTCACTCCGGCAACCAGGAAGTGGCCCCCCGTCTGCTTCCTGGTATTAGAATTTGACTGCAGAAAGGAGGGTAGAAAACAGCAGTCGTTGAAAGCACCATTGTGGTGTGATTTCCCGAAAATAGGGCCCGTTTTGAGAGGGAAAGAGATGAAAGCCATTCGCATGGTAATAGCGCTTACGGCGTGCATCGCCTTGATGCTTATGCCAATGAGCGCAGCATCCGGCGACCTACCACCGCCCCAGGTCGAAGTAGTTGCAGAAGCAAGCGCACAGATCCAACCCGGCGTGTACCACCACTACGGCGGCCAAGAAGAAACCGCCGTCATTTTGGGAACCCAAGGCAACGATCCCTGCGATCGCGCAACGGCGTTGCACGAAAACGAGGTTACCGGCCACAATCGAATAATAGTGGTCAGGTCCGACGGCGAATCCGCCACGGCGAGTCCACTCAAGCTGCCTCAGGCAACGATCAGCTTCGCGGTTGTAGGTTAGCGCCCGAAGGAGATGTGCACGCGCGACAAAAACCGCAACGCTGATCCAACACACGGGCCCCTCGCTCTACAGCGACGGGGCCCGGTTATATTCGCTTGCTCTCTGAGGTGTACGAGAACCGGAAAGGAATACCGGTATAACGAGTAGGCGATGACGGTGTCGAGGCGACATCGGAAGCAGGCGTCAGAACTGGGCAGACATGCGAGTGAAAGCCATAATGCCTTGTCTGCGCATAACTGGCGTCTGTTTTTTTTTGAAAACAAAGCCCGCGGCGGGGGACCTCCAATACCGCCCAACTCACCATAAACAGGCCACTGAAGGAGGTGATGACATTGGCCAAGCACGGAAGAATGTCAAGAATCGAGTGAGAAATCCGGCGAGAAAATCCTGATAGAGCCAGCCTGATTGTCAGGTGAAATTCTGTCAGGTGGGAGAGGAGGCCATGGATTGCAACTAAAAGGCTCTGACTTTGGTGTGCGCAAAGTTGATCCTAATTGACGTACCGCACAATTTTCTTGTTTCATGATTTGTTCGCTTTCTGTTTCATTCCAATCGAGTTCAGGAGAGATCCAATGGACCGAAGGCTGTGTTTACCCGGCTCCAGAGCAGGACCGAAGAACGAGACGTCAATCGCGAAGCGCGAAGCCAAGAAGATGGCCGCGAAGAAAACGTAGCAACGCCAACCAAGGTATTCAGGGCAACCAAATGAACCTGATAGCCACCAATAACATGTGCTAAGCCGCCACACTGAGCGGTAGAGGGTACATCCCTAATTGGTGGTTCCTGAGAACAACCAGAAACCGACTGAACTCAGGTCAGCAAAAACGATGCATATGGTTTCTGCTTTCAACCGGAAGGAGAGGGGGCATAAAGTAACGTCTACGCCTAACAAGCGCGGCGTTCCCATGAGAGAGGAATCTCCTCTCTTTCCTTTTCTACTGTCAACTTATCGGTATATAACATCATATTCTTTCCTTTTTTCAAAAAACAGCTTTTCTTACGTTATATCATTTCAATAAGTTAGGATACTTACGTTCCCATTTAAGAATAGCCCATCTTGATATCTTAATACCACGAGCATCTAAACGAGCTTTAACATCAGCTAAACTAGCACCTTGTGCTCTCATTTCCATAGCATCTTTGATCACTTTTTTCTCATGGCGCATTCTAAGAAAACCATCATCTACAGTAAACTTTTTACTACAATGTTTACATTTCCACATCTGTCTTTCAACAGCCTGGTTATGTCTAACACCTTGCTTTATGACATCCTTGCTTTCACAGTAAGGGCATTTCAAATTTCTCTTTTTCTTAGCCATGAAAAAACCTTATCCATTGTCTATTTAAAGGTTTTAGAATTCGACCAATTATGTTTAATAATTCCATAAATATAGATAGATATGTTTGGATGGTTTAAGAAAAAGGATGAAAACGCAGAACCGCCTGTAGTTTATACTTGGAATGATGGCAATAATACACACTCATATATCCAAGAAGATACTGAAACTACATCACGACTAATAGATCCAAAAGATTTGAAACATGAATTAGGAAGATACGCAGATAAGAGGTTTATAATAAAACATGAACAACATCCTACTGATAAAGCTAAACCTGAAGCTTCTCAGCCCGCACCAAAATCTGCTTCACTAGGAAGGAGATTCCGCTCAACCGCGGCTGCCCGTGACCGGGTAAAAGGTAAGTAGCTTCTAATTTTTGCAATTTTCTCAAAGATTCAATTATTTGTTTATGATTAGCTCCTGGTATATCTGTACGTCCATGCCCATCAGCAAACAAAGTATCACCACTTATCAACACTCTCTTTGATTTATCATACAAGCAAATAGAACCAGGAGTATGCCCTGGAGTATGAAGTACCTTAAAATCAAAATGAGATGTATTAATCACATCTCCATGACTCAATCCTTTATCAGCAGTAACAACTCTAGCAGTTTCACCAAATCTTTCAGCTAAAGTACCAATACCAGTCTCTAATGCTTTCTCATCTAATTTATGTATTCCTATTTGAGCATCTAACCAATCCCGCATTTTCTTGTCTCCGCCAGTATGGTCAAAATGACAATGAGTATTAACTATAGTCTTTATTTTACTAATATCATATCCTGAATTTTCTATTTCTTCACGTGTTTGAGAAAAGAATGAACCAGAGCCAGCATCTATCAATAATTCACCATCAACAACATAGACATTACAATCTTGTCCTATGCCACCAATAAGTTCAATACCTTTGTATACTTGCAAAACCAACACCTTATGAACGATTATTAAGCACTAATGTTTAAATTATTGACTTTAACCATTCTACCAACAAGTCTATGCGAATTTATGGCAAAAGTGCCTTTTTCATTTTCTAAAAATATCAAATTACCCTTACATGCAATAACTTGTCCTTTCATACGTACACCACTTGAAATCTCCATATGTTCAGGATGGTGCTTGATATTCTCTAATCGATAAAAAGCACGCAAATCCTCAATTTCAGGTTCAATCAAATAATTGATATTATTTTCTTTAAGCATATCAATTGCATTAGTAATATTCTTCATAGATTCACATGGATCCTTAAACAACTGATCAAACTTCTGAGTACCCTTAACTCTATCAATAGTATTCAAAGTTTTTGCAATATGTTGCTCTAATTTACGAGCTACGCGCCCATC
The DNA here is from genome assembly GCA_002688965.1 of archaeon. Next base: position 60,599 of record NZEE01000045.1, read on the forward strand.
TTTCAAATGAGCAATTCTAGCTGCAAAATCAGCGCCTTGCTCAACAAATCTTTGCAAAGAACGAAACTTGAAACTTAAACCAACCTTTAACAAATCACCAAATGCAGCAAGATAAATATAATAATCATTTTTCATACAACCAGGACGTTGTTCAGGATTAAAACAAGTAGAACCATCACACCTAATACAATGAGCATAATCATCTTTCTTAATACAATCAGGACATTGCCAACCACTAGGAATCTCATTCTTATTTACACAAGGAAATAACTTACCATTTTTCCTAAATCCAATACAACATAATTTACCAATTTCAATATCAATTGGTTCAGAAAACAAATCAATCTCGTGTTCTTTATCATTCTTAAGGATCATCACAGGTTTCCAATCTTTCCACCTAACTCTTACAACATGTTCCATACACAACCATAACAACAAAATCATTTATGTTTTAGTAATGTCATAATACTTCTTAGAAATCTCATCTGCGTGATTATACACATTATCTTTCAAACCAATCTTCAAATAAGCTAAAAACTCAGACCCATCTTTACCAATATTGCTCTCAATCTTAAACATTTGTCTTACCAAATCCCTAAACATTCCAGTGTTATATCCATCTTCTCCATAGAAACTAAGCCAAGAACTGCTAACATCTAAGAAACCATCCATACTCTTAACATACTTGTTCTTTACAGCAAGAGTAGAGTAATAGTAGTATGATAAATCATCTGCAAACCCATCNTTAACCATTCGCCTATTAGCAACAATCTTCTCTATCAANGGNGCTATTTTCNTGTTATCTATTGAGAATCCACTTTTATGTATATAATATAGGTACATTCTTTGCATTACATACNCAATAGCTGCCTTATTGTCCTTAATNTCAATAGAAAGATCATTCAAAGGAACANATATTCTATCAGCCATTTCCTTTCCAATTGAAAATTCCATAGAAGTCCATGGCCATACATCCTTCATTTTCTTACAAGCGCCATCTATAGCCTTTGAAATGAACAATTCCTTCTCACTTCTTGAACCAGAACCATGAAATTTTTTCTTAACTCTCATGGATTATACTAGCCTCAGGCTTATTATAAAGATTTTAAAACTGTACTTACAAAGCAATTCCTATGAATATAGAAGATGAATTAAGGACAGACTGCAGATACTTTCTTGGAGACCGTCCTTGTAAGTTTCACAAAGAATCTGGTGTAGAATGTAATGATTGTAACAATTATGATAAAATAGAAAAGAGAATACTCATAGTTAAACTAGGAGCATTAGGAGATGTGATAAGAACAACTCCTTTATTGAGAAAATTAAAACAATTATATCCATCATGTGAAATAACATGGATATCTCAATACCCGGAAATCTTACCAAAACTAGTTGACATTCCTTTGAAATTCAATGTAATGAATATTGCTAAATTACAAGCAGATAAATTTGATATCCTATACTCATTAGACAAAGATAATGAAGCATGTGCTCTTGCTAACCTTGTAAAAGCAGATGAAAAAAAAGGATTCAAACTCGTAAATGGAAAATCTTATCCTATTGATGAAGATTCAGTTCACAAATACAGAACTGGGATAAGTGATAATCTTAACAGAACAAACACAAAAAGCTATCCAGAAGAAGCATTTGAAATTGTTGGATTAGAATATAATAAAGAAAAATATTTACTAGATAAACCAAAAAAACTTGTTCATGCAGAGCTAGATAGAATAAAACGTCCTATCATAGGATTAAACACAGGATGCTCACCAAGATGGAAAACAAGAATATGGCCTATTGAACACTGGATTGAATTAGCAAACATGCTAAAAGAAGCTGGATACACTCCTCTATTACTAGGAGGACCAGATGAAGATGAAAAAAACAAGTACATTGCACAAAACAGTAGTGCTCGTTACTTAGGTGTATTTGAAATTGATGATTTTGTCTCATTAGTAGATGAAATAGAGTTAATGGTAACAGGAGCAACCATGGCTTTACATATTGGTATTGCTTTAGAAAAGAAAATAGTCTTAATGAACAACATTTTCAATAAAAATGAATTTGAATTATATGATTTAGGAGAAGTTGTACAGCCACTTGAAGATGATAAGCCTTTAGATTGCGCAGGATGCTTCAAAGGCGAGTGTGAACGTAGTTGCATGGAACTAATAACTCCAAAACACATATTCGATTCAGTTATAAAGTTAATGACACAATAATCAAAAAGGTGTTTATAATTATCAATCAATCTGACATATCATTAGAAATAATCGATTCTGTAAAATCCAAACAAAAGATGGATATTGAAGTAATTGCAAATATAGCAGAAGCTATAATCAACTGCTACAAAAACGATAGAAAAGTTCTAATCTGCGGTAATGGTGGTTCAGCAGCTGATGCACAACATATAGCAGGTGAATTAGTAGGAAGATTCAAAATGGAAAGAAAAGCTCTACCTTGCATAGCACTAACAACTGACACAAGCATTATGACAGCATATGCAAATGACTATTCTTTTGATGATATTTTTGAAAGACAAGTAGAAGCATTAGGAGAAAATGGTGATCTCCTAATAGGACTAAGCACATCAGGAAATAGTTCAAATGTAGTAAAAGCATTATCAAAAGCTAAAGCAAAAGGATTGACAACAATCGGACTTGCAGGTGAAACAGGTGGAAAAATAAAAAACATGTCTGATATTACATTTCTAGCCCCAACAGAAGATACCCCAAGAATACAAGAATGTCATATAACTGCTTTACACATTATATGTAACTTAGTTGAAAAAGAACTTTTTGGTGTAAAAGATGAGTAATCCAGCTATTTTCTTAGATAGAGACGGAGTAATCTGTGATGATGACGGAGAAAGTGTAGTTACTTCTGAAACTTTTGAATTTTTACCAAATGCAGTAGAAGCAATNAAACTATTAGCAACATTACCATACAAAATCATAATTACAACTAACCAACCATGGATATCTAAGAAAAAACTAACAATAGAAGAACTAAACAATACCCATGATAAAATGAAACAAGGTCTAAAACAAGCTGGTGCGAGAATAGACGCAATATACTACTGCCCACATCAAGAATCTGACAACTGCGACTGCAGAAAACCAAAACCTAAGATGCATTTAGATGCTGCAAAGAAATTTGATATTGATTTAAAGCAAAGTGTGTATGTTGGCGACTCCACCAAAGACATTAAACTAGCAAATGACCTTGGAGAAACAGCAATTCTACTAAAAACTGGCCGTGCAGGTAAAGATGGTAAGTTTGAAATGAAACCAGACTACGTCGAAAAGGACATTTTATCAGCTGCAAAGGTCATTTTAAAGATTTTCTCTACTAGAAATTCATGATGAAATCAAACATTCCTAGTGAACTATCATCAATCATTGATCAATTTAGTCAAAAGAATATCTTAGTCGTAGGGGACATTATGCTAGATAATTACATATTTGGAGATATTAACAGAATATCCCATGAAGCACCTGTTCCAATACTAACACAAACAAATAACAAACCAACTTTAGGNGGAGCAGCAAATGTAGCTGAAAATATCTGCAAATTAGCAAAAAAAGTATATCTTGCAGGAGTTATAGGGAACGATGAAAACGGNACAANAATAAANAACCTNTTAGTAAGAGAAAATATCGACCGTTCTGCTGTTGTATTTGATTCAGAAAGACAAACATCAACAAAAACTCGTCTTATTGCACAAAACCAACAAATAGCTAGACTAGATCATGAAAAAACAAAACCTATAACAGAAATAATAGAAAATAAAATACTAGAACAACTTAAAGACATTATTCCAAACATTGATGCAATTATTATGTCAGATTATGCAAAAGGTGTATTAACACCAAAAATATGTGAAACAATAATTCACATGGCAAATGAAAATAAAACACCAGTAATAGTTGATCCTAAAAATGATTTCAAAAAGTTCAAAAATGCAACAGTTATCAAACCAAATCAAAAAGAAATAACAACAATCACAGGTATAGAAGATACAGAACATGCTGTGAAAAAAGTATTTGAAATAACTAATGCTAAACACTTGTTAGTTACAAGAGATAAAGAAGGAATGGCTGTATTTACTAGAAATCCGCAAAACAATGCATTAGAAAGAAAAGATATAGAATCAATTGCAGATGAAGTTTATGATATAACAGGAGCAGGTGATACTGTTACATCAATAATAGCATTATCATTAACAATAACCGATGACATATTCACATGTGCAAAAATAGCAACTCATGGTGCAGGTATAGTTGTACATAAACTTGGTACAGCTTATACATCTAAAGATGAATTACTGTCATCAGTTGAAAAGAAAAATAATAAAATAAAAACTCGTGAAGAAATGACAAAACTTGTACAAGAACTAAAAGCTAAAGGAAAAACAATTGTATCAACAAACGGTTCTTTCGATATTTTACACGCAGGACATGTTTACTTTATGAGACAAGCTAAAAAACAAGGTGATATTCTAATAGTTGGCTTAAACAGTGATCAATCTGTTAAAGCATGGAAAAAACATATTGGTTATAAAGATTGGGATAAGCGCCCAGTAGTTCCTCAGGATGCAAGAGCAGAAATGCTTGCAGCTTTTGATTGTATTGATTACGTAACAATATATGATGAACCAGATTCTATAGCTTTTGTAGAATCTGTAAAACCACATATCCATGTAAATGGTTCAGAATATGGTAAAGATTCTATAGAAGCTGAAGCTGTGAAAAAACATGGTGGAAAAATGTATATTGTTGAAAAAATTCCAGGAATGTCTACTAGCCAGTTAATAGAAAAAATTAAAGACGCTTACAAAGATTGAATTATTTCTTTCAAACCATCTTCAACTGAATACTTAGATTCAAAACCTAAACCTTTCTTAGCTTTTTCAGTACTACCTTGCTGAACAGCAATGTAATTCTTAATCTTATTCTCAATATATTCAGATTCTATATTCTTACCCAATAACTTATTCAAAATATCAACTAATTCATTCAAAGAAGTTACTTTACCAGTACCAACATTGAAAATATCCCATTTTACATCAGAATTCATTGCTAAGATATTAGCTTCAACCACATCTTTAACAAAAACAAAGTCACGTGTCTGAGAACCATCACCATATAGCACTGGTTTCTCATCTTTTTGCATTGCCCACAAAAATTGAGAAGCTAAATTAGCTAATCCACCCTTACCTTCTTCATTTGGACCATAAACACTCATGTATCGTAAACCAACACAATCAATACCATACTCTTTAGAATAAACTTTAGAGATATCTTCATTCAATTTCTTTGTAACAGCATAGAAATTAGGTATATCTGTTACCATATCCTCACGTAATGGAGGTGTAGCATTACCGTATATTGATGATGTAGAAGCATATACAAGCTTCTTAACGCCATTTTTACGCATAGCATCAAGAACATTGATAAAACCATCAACATTTACAGACACTGCATCTCGCAAATCTTCCATAAACATAGGAGAAGCTGAAGCAGCTGCTTCATTAAACACAACATCTACTCCTTTCAGAGCCTCATTCATAAATCCACTGTTACGAATGTCACCTTCTAGGAATTTTATCTTATCTTTTACAGGTTCAAGATTATCCATAGTACCTAATAGAAAGTTATCTATAACTGTAACATCATGACCATCTTCAACAAGTCTCTTAACAAGGTTAGAACCTATAAAACCTGCTCCACCGGTAACCACAATTTTCATACAATTGACTATGCTAAAAACGTTTTAAAACTTTAATACAAAACAGCATTAATCAAAAAGGAGCTGTTTATCAACATGTCTGAAAATGAACAAAAGAATATTCTTGTAACTGGAGGCGCTGGATTTATTGGATCCCATCTATCACGTTATCTAGCAAATCAAGGACATAAAGTAACAATTCTTGATAATTTCACAACAGGAGATTTAAGAAATATCTGGGACATGTTATCTCATAATCAAGTAAAATTAATCAAAGGAGATATCCGTGATTCTAGATTATTAACAGATATTACTACAAAAACTGATATTATATTCCATTTAGCAGCTCAAATTCACGTTGATAAATCAGTTCTAGAACCAATTGAAACTTTTGACATCAATGCAACAGGAACTCTAAAAATATTAGAACTAGCAATGAAAAGAGATTTTGAAAGAATCATATATGCATCAACAAGTGAAGTATATGGTTCAGCAATGACAGATAAAATCAATGAAGATCATCCAACAAACTCTCAATCTCCATATGCTGCATCAAAATTAGCAGCTGATAGATTATGTTACTCCTATGCAAAATCATATGACATGGATATTGCAGTGATAAGAAACTTCAACACATATGGTCCTCATCAAAAAGATAGTGGATATGGCGCAGTTATTCCATTATTCATAAAAAGAGTTCTTGCTAATAAACCTCCTGTAATTTATGGAACAGGTGAACAATCAAGAGACTTCATGTATATTGAAGATGCAATCAAAGCATATTCCTTAACATTAGATAGCAACAAAACAAATGGAAAAGTTATTAATTTTGGTTCAGGTAAAGATATATCTATCAAAGACTTAGCATACAAAATTATAGAAATATGCGGAAGTGATTTAGAACCTGTTTTTGTAGAACAAAGACCTGGAGAAGTTCAAAAACTATGCGCAGATATAACAAAAGCTAAAGAAATACTTGGATTTAATCCTGAATTTGATATTGAAAAAGGACTACAAGCATATATTGATTGGTTCAAAAAATACAAATTTGATGAATGGAAAATAGAGTAGCGGTGATATAGTGTCTTTCAAAGTACTATTTGTTTATCCAAATATTGGAACCCACATTTCGTTTTCTCCAGCAATACAAATATTGTCAGCAGTTCTAAAAAGAGAAGGATATGAAACTGCACTATTACATTTACATAATGAACATGGAACTAAAAATGAAAGAAACGAAATCAATAAAGTTATTCAAAAAGAGAAACCTGACTTAATTGGTTTTACATCAACTTCTTTTGAATATGATGAAGCAGATAAAATTACAGGAAATATTAAACAAGACTTTCCCGATATTCCAGTAATTCTTGGTGGAGTTCATGCAACAATCATGCAATCAGATTTAGAAAAATCTAACTTTGATGCGTTTTGTATCGGAGAAGGAGAATGGAACTTATTAGAATTAATAAAGAAAATGGAAAAAGGTGAAGATTACACAAACACTCCATCATTTTTCTTCAAATCTAAAGATAAAGTAATAAAAAATAAACTAAAACCAATAGTTGAAAACATGGATAATTTACCATTCTATGATATGGAAATCATGGATACTAAAAAAATACTTGAATTAAGAAACAAATGGCTTAGCATTGGATTCTCAAGAGGTTGTCCATATGATTGCTCATTCTGTATCAATCCATTACTAAGAAAAATAAAAGTAGGTGACGATGCAAAAAGATACCTAAGAAAAAGAAATGTAGAAAATGTTATCAGTGAACTTGAATCTATAGTTAAGAAATACAAAGATTATGTAGAAGTATTTAATTTTGACGACGACTTACTAATGTTAGATCAACCATGGATGATGGACTACATCAAAGAATACAAACAAAGAATATTTGATAAACATGGAATTGAATATGCAATTAACGCAAGAGTAAACACCATGCAAGATGAAATGATTGAAGGAATGTCAAAAAGTGGTTGTAGAGAAATAAGAATTGGATTTGAAACAGGAGATCCTGAACAAAGAAAAAATATTTTAAACAAACCAATTAGCGATGAACAATTAATAAACGCTTTTGATACTTGCCATAAATATAATATTAGAGCAAGCGCATTCTCAATGTTAGGTATACCAGGTGAAAGCCATGAAACAATTCAAAAAACATTGAAATTATTAGCAAGACTAAAACCATATTTAATTAGAATGACTTTCCTATTTCCTTACTATCATACAGCTATCCATGACCATTGTAAAGACAATAACTTATTTAGAAAAAATTGGATGGAAGTAGATGAATTTACAGTATCTCCATTAAAATTTGACAAGCTTACAGATGATGAAATACTAAAGTACAAACACATGTTTCCATGGTATCTTAACACAGTAATGCTTCCTGAAAGTAATGCAAAACAATACAAAAAACTAATAGAACAGTTCCTCCCAATGTCATTTGAAGAATTCAAAAACGCAAAAGATAAAATCTTAGAACAAGATGAAAAAGTAAGTAAAGAAATGAGTGAAATCCCTCATTACAGATATTTCCGAAATAACTTATACTATTATCAGTTACTTAGTCCGGAAATAAAACAAGGTGGGGAAGAAAGTGACTAAAGTAGCAATAGTTGCAGGTTCAAGTATGGGAGATGCAATTCTTTCTATTCCTTTACTAAGAAATGTAAGAAACAATTATCCTGATGCAGAAATAACTTTAATTATAGGAAGTGCAACAACTGGATTACCAATACTAAACTCATGTCCATACATAAACAAAATAGTTCAAATAGAAACGCACACAATTCTAAAAGGACTAAAAGCTATATTCAAAATTAGAAAACTAAAAAAGAAATATGATGTTCTAATAGTTGGTGCACCAATAACAGAAACAAAGAAAAACTTTGCAAGAATTATAAAACCAGGAAAAGCAATTATAGCTGATGTTGAAGAAACACAACCTCTTGTAGAAACAAATCTAAAAACTCTAAAATACGCTGGATTAAACATAGACGATGGACATTTAGAAGTATTTTTCAAATGTGATGAACAAAAATCAGATATTATAGCAATATATCCAGGAAGAGACACTGACAAATACAGAAAACTTCCAGCAGAAAAATGGAAAACTATAATCAATTCTATTCCAGAAAAATATCAAGTAGTTTTCATTGGAGGAAGAGACTGCAAAGATACTATTGAAAATATACGAAAAGTGCAAACAAGAGAAACCAAAGACATGTCAGGAACAATGCTTATCCCAGATTTTGCATGTTATCTAAAAAAATGCGCACTTGTCATATCTATTAACGGTGGACCAATGCACTTAGCAACAGCAGTAAACACACCAGTTATTGCAATCAATACGTCATCAATGCCAATGTGGAGAGCATGGAACCCAACCAACAAAAACATCAAAACTGTCTGGGGTAAGCGTTGCAGCAACCCATGCAAACATGACAGCTGCGACAAACTAAAAGCAGAGTGTGTAGAATCAGTTCAAATCAAACAAGTTACAGAATCAATCAAAGAATTACTAAAATAAAACAGCTTTTCTATTCAAACCATAAACATCTTGCTCTGAATATTCAGCAAATTGCTTCAAAGCCTTTTTCTTCTTATCAACAGGATCTTTTTCAATAACATCTTTCATAGCTTGCAATAATTCTTCTCTATTATGAACAAATATACCAGCACCATTAACGTTTTTCTTAATTTCACCAACATCTCGTGTTATAATAGCATTTCCCATCATCATTGCTTCCAAAACAGTCAATGGCATTACATCATCATAAGTTGGATGAACCAAAACATCAGTATGTTTCATCATATTAATCACATTATTATGATGCATATGTCCATGACACACAATTCTTTCATCATGTTTAGCTGCTTTCTCAATTTTCTTACTCATAGGACCAGTTCCAGCTATATGCAACTCAATATCTGCAGATTCACCAGTCTTAGGTAGATAATACATTGCAGATAACAAGTCCTTAACTCCCTTTTTCTTAGAAACCTCTCCAACAAACATGAATATTTTAGCACCTTTCTTATTTTTGTTATAATTCTTGTTAGAATTAGAAACAATAGGTAAATTTATCTCATGTATTCGTGTACGTGGAATTCCAGCTTTAATCATTTTATCAGTAATCACAGTTCCACAATTGATATATCTATCAGCTTTAGGCCATTTCAATAACCGCTTAGAAGTATGCATATCAATAACATGCTTAACTAACTTCTTTCTAAACAATTTAGCCATTATCTGTGAAAATAAACATATCTCTCCAACAGTATGAGACTCAACAACATCAAATTTACGTGAATTCTTCAAAAAATAGAAGAACACCATTAAGAACCCAATAGGAGCAAACAATATCTTCTGCCATTTTTTAGTAAAATAAGGAAATAATCTACGAATTTTAACTCCTTTGTGCATACCAGAGTATTCTTTTGCAGAACTTGTTAAAACACGAACCTCATCACCATATTTAGCAACAAGATTCTCTGCAATAAGTCCAAATACGTGCGAAGCTCCTCCAAAATAAGGCTTGTACTTAGGAGTAACCATCAACAATCTGACCATTATACCACAAAATACTCTCTTCAATGATGATTTTTAAGCGTTTAATCTTTATGTAATAACATTGTTTCAATCGCTTTCAGGTGAACTTATGAATAATTACAGCAACGTTTTTCAAGACAAAACCGTACTTGTCACAGGAGCTGCAGGTACTGTTGGTAAGGCTTTAATCAAAAACATGCTAAAGAGCAATCCTGCTTCTATACGAGCATTTGATTTTAGTGAATTAGGATTATTTGAACTTGAAAAAGAAGTTAATTCTGAATGTGAAAATCCAAATAAACTAAGATATCTTATTGGTGATATTAGAGATAAGAAACGTCTTCAAAGAGCAATGAAAGGTGTTGACATTGTATTCCATGCAGCAGCACTAAAACATGTGAAACTATCAGAATACAATGCATTTGAAACAGTCAAAACCAATATCATGGGTGTACAAAATATTATCGACGCAGCATTAGATGAAAATGTAGAGAAAATCATATTTACAAGCACTGACAAAGCAGCTAATCCTGTAAGTTTAATGGGAACAACAAAACTATTAGGAGAAAAACTCATAACAGCTGGTAATTATTACAAAGGTAAACACAAAACTAAATTCGCTTCNGTAAGATTTGGNAATATCATAGGTTCAACAGGCTCAGTAGTTCCAATATTTCAAAAACAAATNAANAAATCAAATGAAATAACTGTTACTGACCCAGAAATGACTAGATTCTTCATGACAGAAAATGAAGCAGCAGAACTTATATTCAAGTCAGCTGATATCATGAATGGTGGAGAAGTATTCATATTGAAAATGCCAGTATTTGTTCTAGATGATTTAGCAGAAATTATGATAAAACCAACAAATGCAACAAAGAAAATCATAGGAAAGATATCTGGAGAAAAAACACATGAAGAAATGATGTCAAGTAGCGAAGCAGCAAGATCAATAGAAACAGAAGATATGTTTATTCTTCTTCCAGAAATAAAGGAATTCTTCCCTGACAATCATTTGCACGAAGCAAATGGAAGTAAAGCAGAAGTCAAGGATTATTCATCAAAAGACTTCAAACCTGTAACAAGAGAAGAACTGGAAGAAAAAATGAAATCAGCTAATCTGATTTGAAGTGATACAATGAAAATACTCATCACAGGNGGAGCCGGTTTTATAGGCCGGTGGACAGTGAAAAAAGCACTTGAACTAGGNCANAGTATAGTTGTTCTNGATAATCTTTCAAACACTTCAAAAGATAATATCAAAGAATTCATGGATAATCCTAATTTCGAATTCATACAAGGTGATGTTAGAAACAAATCAGATGTTGAAAAAGCGTTTACATCATGCGATGCATGCATGCATTTAGCAGCAGAAGGAAATGTGCAAAAAAGTATTGATAATCCTGATTTATTCTATGATGTTAATGTCAAAGGTGCTATAAACATCTTAGAAAAAGCAAGAGAAACAAATACAAAAGTTCTATTAATGGGAACTTGCATGGAATATGCTACATCTAATAATGAACAAGGTATAGATGAAATTCATCCACTAATGCCAGCTTCACCATATGCAGCATCAAAAATAGCAGCTGACATGTTAGGATTTTCATATCACAAAACATACAAACTACCAATTATCTTAGTTAGACCATTCAACACATACGGTCCTTTCCAAAAAACTGATAGTGAAGGCGGAGTAGTTCCTATATTCATCAAAAAACATCTAAAAAATGAACCAATTCAAATATATGGAGATGGTTTACAAACAAGAGATTTACTATATGTAGAAGATTGTGCTGAATTCTTACTCAAAGCAATAGAAAGTGAAAAAGCTGTTGGAGAATTCATAAACGCAGGTACAGGAACTGATGTATCTATTAACAAATTAGCTGAAACAATAGAAACAAACAAAGAAAATATTAAACATATCAAACATATTCATCCTCAAAGTGAGATTATGAAACTATTATGCAATCCAGCAAAAGCTAAACAAATACTAGATTGGGAACCAAAAACAAGTTTAGACCAAGGAATAGAAAAAACAAAACAGTGGTTAAGTGATTCAAATGACTAAAAAAATATTACCATTTGCCCCACCATCATTAGGGCAAGAAGAAATAGATGCAGTAGTCAATGTAATGAGAAAAAAATGGTTAACAATGGGTGAAAAAACAATAGAACTTGAAAATAAATTAAAAGATTACACAGGAGCTAAACATATCATAGTTGTAAATTCTTGCACAGCAGCTTTACACTTATCATTAATAGCAAATGATATAACAGAAGGTGAAGTAATAACATCTCCTTTAACTTTTGCAGCAACTGCAAACACTATCATACATGCAGGAGCAAAGCCAATATTTGTTGATATTGACAAAGAAACTCTAAACATGGATCCAAATAAAATTGAAGAAAAGATTACNGATAAAACAAAAGCAATTATTGCTGTTCATTATGCAGGACAGCCATGCAATATGGATAAAATCAATGAAATTGCAAAAAAACATAATCTTATTGTAATAGAAGACGCTGCCCATGCAATTGGAGCAGAATATAATAAAGAGAAAATAGGGAAAAACGGAATAGTATGCTTCTCATTCTATGCAACAAAGAACATGACAACAGGTGAAGGTGGAGCAATAGCTGTTGAAGATGAAAAATTAGCTAAAAAACTAAGAAGTCTTAGATTGCATGGTATAGACAAAGATGCATGGAAAAGATATTCAACAGAAGGCTCATGGTTCTATGAAATTAAGCATGCAGGATGGAAATATAACCTAACTGACTTACAAGCTGTTATTGGAATAGAACAATTAAAGAAACTAGATGGTTTCACAAAAAGAAAACAAGAAATAGCTAATGAATACAACACCAAATTAAACAAAGAATTCTTTATTTTACCTAATTCATGTGAGGGACACGCATGCCATTTGTACCCAATTCAGCTAAAATTAAACAAATTAAAAATTAACAGAGCAGAATTCATAGAGGAAATGCTAAAACACGGCATACAAACAAGCGTTCATTTCATACCATTACACTTACATCCATTATACAAAGAAATGGGATATGAAAAAGGCATGTTTCCAAATGCAGAACAAGTGTATGAAGCAATGGTTTCATTACCAATATACCCAACTATGACTGACAAAAATATTCAAGATGTAATAGAAGCAGCAAACCTTATAGGAGGAAATAAATCATGAAAATATTAGGAATTTACAGTTCAACTGAAAGAAAAAACAATAGTACTACTAAAATGATGGAAACTGCAATAGATTCAGCAAAAGAAAACGGAGCAGAAGTTGAATTAATCAATATTAGAGAACAAAAAATAACTCCATGTAAAGGATGCGGCTTTCTAGTATGCAATAAAGGATGCATAATTGACGATGATGTTATTGAATTATATGATAAAATAAAAAATGCAGATGCATTATTGTTAGGAACTTCTGTAAACCTAGGCTTACCTAATGCAAAATTAGTTGCTTTACTACAAAGATTAGTTCATTTACGTGGAAAACAATTGCTAAAAGATAAACCTGTAAGTTTCATAGTCACAGGATTATATCCAAGAGGAGGACAAACTCTTGTAGCAATGGACTTAGCAAGATGGGCAATGGTTTGTGACATGATTCCTGTTTCAAATGAACCACCTTTTGATTATGATTGTCATAATGGTCATTTTGCTGCAACATCAAAAAGCCCTCCAGATGAAAACGCAATAAAATCAGCAAAATATGCTGGAAAAAGACTAGTTGAATTTACAAAAAAACTTAAGGGTGATGGAACATTAGAACAGTAATATCACAACCTACTTATCTGCCATGGATGGGTTACTTTTACCTATTAGATCAAGCAGATGTTGTAGTAATTTTAGATCATGTTCAATTTGAAAAACGTTCATGGCAATGCAGAAACAGAATAAAGTCTGCAGACGGTGAACTAACATTAACTGTTCCAACATTAAGAAAAAATGAACAACCAATTAATGAAGTTGAAATAAACAATGATGAGGATTGGAAAAAAAGACACTTGAAAGCAATTGAATCATCATATGGAAAATCAGAATTCTTTGCAAAATACAAAGAGTTCTTTCAAAATTTATACCAAAAAGATTGGAAAAGTCTTGCTAACTTGAATATTGAAATAATCAAATTCATTGCAAATGAACTTGGAATTAAAGCAGAATTCATAAAATCATCTGAATTAGGATTAAAAGAAAAAAAGACAGGATTGTTAGTAGAAATATGTCAAAAAGTTAAAGCAGACAAGTACCTTTCAACACCTGGCTCAAGAGTATACATGATTAATGATGAAAACCTATTCAATGAAAATAATATTGATTTAAAATATATGGAGTTCAATCATCCAGAATATCCACAACAATACAATGATTTTATTCCATACATGTCTGTAATAGACGCCTTATTTAACATAGGACCTGAACAAACTCTAAAACTAATTCAAGAAAATGGAAAAAATGTAGAACCAGAGGAAGTGAAAATAAATGACTGAAAAAATAGCATTAGATGGTGGAAAACCAGTTCGAGATGAATTTCTAACATATGCTAGACAGTGGACTGGACAAGAAGAAATAGATGAAGTAGTTGATACTCTAAGATCAGATTGGTTAACAACAGGACCAAAAATAGAAGCATATGAAAAACAAATGGCTGAATATATTGGATGTAAATACACTCTAACAACAAGTGCATGCACAGCTGGACTACATATTTGCTTACTAGCACATGATATAGGACCAGGTGATGAAGTAATTCTACCAGATTTAACTTTTGCAGCAACTCCTGCAGTAGTATCAATGACTGGTGCAACTCCAGTTCTAGTTGATGTTAATCCAGAAACTTATGTTATTGACACAGACAAAATAGAAGAAAAGATTACAGATAAAACAAAAGCAATAATGCCTGTACATTATGGCGGACAATCATGTGATATGGATAAAATTAGAGAAATTGCTAAAAAACATAACTTAGTTATTATAGAAGATGCTGCTCATGCAATTGGAGGAGAATATAATGGAAAGAAAGTTGGTTCAGAAAGTACAGCAGCATGTTACTCATTCCATCCAATAAAAAACATGACAATGGGTGAAGGAGGAGTAATTGCATTAAATGATGATGAATTATATGAAAAGCTAAAACTATTCCGTTTACACGGACTAAAAGATTACAAAATGGTTCTACTTGGTTACAAATATACAATAAATGANATGCAAGCTGCTCTAGGTATTAGACAATTAGAAAAACTAGATAGTTTCATAAAAAGAAGAAATGAAATTGCTAAAAAATACTCAGAAGCATTCAAAGATATGTCAGAAATAAACTTACCAGTTACTCAAGACAATGTTCTAAATGCATTCCACTTATTTGCAATAACACTAAATCTTGACAAATTATCTGTAGATAGAGATAAAATAAGAGAAGCATTAAGAGCTGAAAACATTCATACTCAAATACATTTCACACCAATACATCAGCATCCTTATTACGATAACTTAGGAACTGATAATGACTTTCCTGTTGCAACAAAACTCTACAACACTATGCTATCAATTCCAATGTTTCCAAAGATGACTGATCAAGATGTGGAAGATGTTATCAATGCGATAAAAAAGGTGATTGCTTATTACAGAAAATGATTTCATGAAGCAAATAGAAAATAAGGTATTCGTAATAGCTGAAGCTGGAAGTAACCATGACGGAAAAATAGAACAAGCTAAACAACTAATAGATGTAGCGGTGGAAGCTAAAGCAGATGCAGTTAAATTCCAAGTATTTCTAGCTGATACACTTTATAGTAAAAATGCACCTCATTTATCAGAAATGAAAACAAAACAAACTCCATATGAATTATTAAAATCACTTGAAATGCCAAGAGAGTGGATAAAAGAACTTGCAGAGTATTGCGAAGAAAATGGTATAATTTTCATGGCAACTCCTTTTGATCTAAAAGCCGTTGATGCTATAAACGAATATGTTTCAGTTTACAAAGTATCTGGTTATGATATTGATAACTTCTCATTACTTGAAAAAATAAAAGAAAGTGGAAAACCAATAATCTTATCAACTGGAACAAGTACTATAGAAGAAGTAAAAAAGGCTGTCGAAGTTCTGAAAAACAATGTTATTCTACTTCATTGCACAAACCAATATCCAACTAAAGACGAAGATGCAAATGTAAAAGCAATGACAACTCTTGCAAAACTTAATGTTCCCGTAGGTCTTTCAGACCATACTTTAGGAAATGAAGCTGCTATTACAGCTATAGCACTTGGCGCTAAAGTAATTGAAAAACATATAACTATAGATAAAACTTTATCAGGTCCTGATCATGCACATGCAATAGACCCAGAACAATTAAAAGAATTTGTAAAAGTAATAAGAACTGCAGAAAAAGTATTAGGAAGCGAAGAAAAGAAACCAACTGATTCAGAAAAAGAAAATCGAGAACTAGCTCGTAGAAGTATTCATGCTAAACAAGATATTTCCAAAGGTGAAACAATAACAAAAGATATGTTAATTCTAAAACGTCCTGCTTTAGGAATAAGACCAATAGAAACAAATAAACTCATTGGAAAAAAAGTTAAACAAGATATCAAAGAAGATCAATGGATAACATGGGAAATGGTTGGTGATTAAATGGCTAACATAGCTATTGTCCAAGCGAGAACTGGTTCAACACGCTTACCAGGAAAAGTTCTAATGAAACTAGATGACAAAACTGTTTTAGAACATGTTATAGAACAATTACAAAAATCAAATCTAGATAGAATAATTATAGCAACTTCTAATAAAGAACAAGATAATGAAATAGAAACACTTGCCAATAAAATTAATATTGAAATATTCAGAGGTGATGAAGATAATGTAATGAAACGTTATCTTGACACTGCAGAAAAATTCAATATACAAGATACTGATTTAATTATAAGAATAACAGCTGATTGTCCTTTGATAAATGAAAAAATAATTAATGAAATGTTAAATTTCCATAATGGAGATTACACATACAACAATGTTTCAAAAAGTATGATTCCAAGAGGTTTTGATGTTGAAATCTTTTCATTAAATACTTTGAAAAAAGCTTATCAAGAAGTTGATAAACTTCCAGAAGATAAGAAAAAGTTTTATCAAGAACATGTAAGCAAATACTTAGCAGATAACCCAGATTCATACAAACATAATCTATTCACTCCATGTCACGAACTAAAAAGACCTGACTTAAACTTTTCAATTGACACTAAAGAAGACTTTGAAAGAGTACAAAAAGTTCTAGAACAAGTTAAAGAACTAACACCAAAAAATATTGCCAAACTATTTCCTAAACCAGAAATAGCAATCTATGCAGTATCAACTCCTGAAATTGGTACAGGACATTTAACAAGAATGATTATTCTATCAGATATTTTGAAAGATAAAATAGATTGTAGTGTAACTTTCTATGTCAACGATATCCAAGAAAATAAAGACCTTCTAAAAAATAAAAACTTCAAAGCAATAGACTTATCAAAAGATAATGTTAAAGAAGTAGTTCAGAACACAAAAGCTAACATTCATATCATAGATATAATGAAAATGAATGAAAAGTTCCAAGATAATGTTATAATTATAGATACTCCTTTTGATAAAGAAGATAGAATAATAATCAAAAATGTTTTCAAACGAAGAAATGAAATAAATAAAGAAGTGAAAAATATTCTAGTAACAATGGGTGGTTCTGACCCAGATAATGCAACTGAAAACATAGTTAAAGCTCTTCAAGATAAAGAAAACATTACAGTTATTCTAGGTCCAATGTTCAAAGATAAAGATGAAATAAAACAATTATCAAATAAAATAACATTCTTAGAAAATGTAAATAATATGCAAGAACTAATTGATAATGCTGATATAGGAATTGGTTCAGCAGGTGCAACAATAAGAGAAATGATATTCTCAGGACTTCCAAGCATATCAATAGCAGTATCAGAACAACAAATACCAAACACTACAGCTGTAGGAAAAAATGGCTATGCAATTGACATTCAAAGAAATCCAACACAAGAACAAATATTAACTGCTGTAAATAAATTGGAAAACTATGAAACAAGAAAAGATATTTATGAAAAACAAGCACAATACAAACCTGATACAGAAGAAATAATAAATGAAATTATAACTTGCTTAATTCCTTAGTAAGATCATTTTTGAAAACATTTCTCAAAGCTCTTTTATATCCTCTAAACGCTCCACTCAAAGCTCTGCCTCTATTTCCATTGTAAACTAAAACAATTCTTATCAAAGCCATTGCTTCTGAAAACAAGTAATGTAAAAAATTAAAAATAGATTTCTTTCTCATTCTATAGATAAAATATCTGTTAAACATCATAGTATTGAAGTTTGTAAATGGATCTAAACGTGCTCCACCAGTAGAAGTATGCTCATGGACACATTTCATATAAGGAACCAGATATATTTTATATTTTGTACTTACTCTAGCAGAAAATTCATCATCATCTGCATAATATCCTTTCAAACCTTCATGAAACATAAAATCATCAAAAACTTTTCGTCTAAAAGACATATTTGAACCATGCAAACTTATTATTGTAAATGGCTCATTCAAAGATGGAATATTAGGAAATTTCATTAATCTATCAACTAAAAACTTATTTCCATCACAAAGATATCCACAAGCACCACCTGCGTGAGGATTCTCTGTATAGAACCTTTTCAATTTATCAATATATTCTCGTGTGAGAACAACATCGTCATCGATAAACAATACAATATCGTTTTTAGATTTACGAATACCAATATTTCTAGCTTCAGTCATACTTGCTTTTTCATGAACATAAACAAACTTTATTTTACTTTTAGCAAACAATTTCTTACCACTTTTCCCAAGAGTATTAGTATCGCTAGAATCAACAACTATAATTTCATTTGGTTTATCATTTTGGTTAAAAACAGCTTTTAATGAACGAAGCGCACGCTCTTCACGATTCATTGTAACCATAACAACTGAAATTTTCATTTTATCACATCAATTTCTTTATAACTTTTTCTATACGTTCTGTAGCTTTTCCATCTTCATTAAATGCATTTCTTCGTATAAATGATTTGGAATTCTTCATAATTTTCTTATACAACTTTCCTTGTGCTAATAAATCTGAAATAGTATCTGCTATATCTGAACGTTTGTAAATACCAGCAGCTCCACCAGACTGAGCATAATTTGCAATATCAGGAGCTCCTGTTAAATTCAAAATTGCAACAGGTTTCTTAAATAACATTGCTTCTA
Source organism: archaeon (assembly GCA_002688965.1). Next base: position 80,200 of record NZEE01000045.1, read on the forward strand.
AACCAGCTGTTGAAAGGTAGGTAACAATAATATCAGACGCATTTAACACATCATACAAATCTGATTCTGCTAAAACAATAGCATCACTATCCATTTCTTCAATAATTTTATCATAAAATTCTTTTTTCTCACTTGGATGTATTTTTATTACAACAAATGAATCTTTAACTTTCTTAACTTCTGATAAAAGCGCTCTAGTCATTTCATCATTAAACACAGTAGGAGATGTAACATAAGCTATTATTTTCTTATGCAAAGGTATCATATATCTACGGTGAAATGATTCTTTACTATAATCATGATTAATCACTCTATCAAATCTTTGTGAACCAGTAACAACTACACTACCTGAAGGATATTTTCCATTCTTAACAAGAATATCTTTGAAATACTGCCCATACACACAAGTTTTCACAGGAATAGGACAGAATTCAGGAGAAGCCTTAGTAAAACTAACCTCACCCCTATTATGATAACATAACAAATTATTATCAAATATACCATGTTGCATAGCAACACAAGGAATCTTATTTCTCAATGAACAAAAGAACAATATACGTGCAGTTTCACTCACTTCTTCAGGAGAAACAGTTACTTTAGGTTTTTCTATTTCAATCATTCTTGAAACCATTGAATAAAACCTTGCATGCCCACTTAATCGTCTTTCAAAATACCTATTAAATTGATTAGAAATCAAAGGCCATATATCATATCCTTTGTAATCAAAAGATTTCTTAAACCCATCTTCTTGCAATAACCTTTCAAATCCTTTTCTAACATTTTCAACGATCAATTTGTGCTTTTTCTTAGCATCTTTATCATAATAATTCTCAATTATATTTGATTTTTCATTCAAATTCCTAATATCCTTAATATTAAGATGCTCACCTACCTGAACTCCTATAGAAAGACTATTATCAAAATCAGATGCTATTTGACTTGTAAATGGCTCTATAATTTTCATCGTATTAGTCTTATAATCATAAACTCTATCCCACGCAATTCCTCTAATAAACAATACATCTGTACTACCTGGCTCATAACTAGGTGTTTTTGACAATATTTTTCTCAAATAAAATGAACCTACCCAAAATCGTTTAATCATAGAATCAATTAGCCTTTCTTTAACAGATTTTCTTTTACCAGAAGGAACCGGCTCTAAATCAATTCTTTCAAGTTTTGCAATATATTTTACAACCTTAGAATATAATTTACCATCATCAACATATGCTATTTTATCAGGTTTATACTTCTTTATCATATTATAGACAATTTCCACAGCACCTAATACATCAGAAATACTATCAAAATGCCCATCTCCTCTAAAAAGCCACTTTTCCATTAACCACCAATATGAGAATCCATCATATGAAAGCTCTTGCAACATTGAAACCCTATTTGCTTTCATTTTACTAGGAATAGCCTTCATCCATTGAATATATGTATCATCAGAATAATTCCTTATATTTGGCAATTCTGTCTTAAATCCCTTTTTAACTAAAACACTATTCAACTCATTTGAAGTAGGTATAATTACATCAGCTTTTTGCATAGCATCTTCTAATCCATCAATATGTTCATATTCGGAAATAAGCACTAAGTCAGCCACAAAAACCACTGTATATGCTTCAGAATAAGAATTTAAAAACATTGAAGAATTAGCAGTTATTGCAGTGATATGCATGAAAATACTAGTAACCGACGATAATGAACACAAAGAATTAATCAAAGAATTAGAACAACAAGGCCATGAAATAACAGTCACAAACAATTTAGGCTCTGATCATCTTAGAAAAACCTTTGAAAATCAGCCAGAAATATGTATACATCTACTTCAAGCTAAAGATAATAAAGAAAGTAAAGAAAAGCCATTATCATTCATGGAAGCAAATGTAATTGGAACAATAAATCTACTAGAACAGTGCAAAAAACACAATACAAAACTAATAATGCTAGGAAATCCTGAAAAGCAGAAAAATCCTAAAACTCCATATGATGCTAGTACAGCTTCAGCTGAATTATATGCATTTTCATATGCAAATACATATGAATTTCCAATCAAATTCATAGAAAATCTAAACAATATAAAAACAGTATTATCAACCATATAATGGTGTTTCAATGAAAAACGTCTCAAAAGCAATTAGCTCATTTGATAACAAAATTATAGAAAAAGAATTACGCAAAGTTATTCCTAAATTCAAATTACAAGGAAAAATAATAGATTATGGTTGCGGACAAATGCCTTATGCTCATTTATTCAAAGATTCAGAAATTATAGGAGCAGATATACAAATTCCTACTATGAAAACTAAAGCAACAATAGAAATCAAAAACAACAAAACTAAATTAAAAAAGAATTCTTTTGATATTGCAATTTGCACAGAAGTTGTTGAGCATGAAAAAGAGCCTAACAAAGTTCTAAAAGAAATTAATCGTATTCTCAAAAAGAACGGTCATTTAATTCTTACAGCACCTTTTATGGTTCCTGAACATGAAGAACGTGATTATTGGAGATATACTCTAAAAGGATTGAAAACTCTAGCTAAAAATAATGGATTCCAAGTATTATATGAAAAAAAGCTAACAAAGAACTTTCATTCAGCAGGACATTTAGCAGGTAATGCTATAAACACATCATTAATAAAACCAGGTAAAAGTCATAAATACATAGGAGCTATTGTTGCATTACCATTATATTTCATAACAAGAGGGTTCATGGCTATTATGAATAAACCATCATCATTGCAAACAGGCCCAATGATAAACATGGTTATTGCAAAGAAAAAATAAGTGATTATTATGGACATTAATGAATATATTGAATCAAAACCAGATCCATGGGATTTAAAAAAAATCGGAAAAAACCCAAAATTAACAAAACTTCTAGAAAAAGAAATAGGTATTGCAGGTAAAATAATAGATATTGGCGGTGGAAACGGATTTTACGCACATGCAATGCATGAATTAGGTAATAAAGTAACAGTTCTTGATCAATCAAAGAAAATGTTGGCCGAAGGCCGTAAAATGTTTCCAGAACTTAAGTTTATACATGCTAGTGCAACAACAATGCCATTTGCCGCAGCAACATTTAATGCAGCAATAACCATGGGAACTCTAATGTATATACAAAATAAAGATGCTTTTTTCAAAGAAGTGCATAGAATACTAAAACCTAATAGCAGATTTGTATTATATGAAAGAAACAAGTCAGATCCATTAAACAAAATAGTCACATTATTCAAAAAAACTGAACAAAGCCCAGATAATAGAGATATGTTCCTAAAAAAGACAGAAATTAGGCAATTAGCTGAAAAGCATGGATTCAAAGTAGAGAAAATTAGAGGATCTGGTAAAACATTCTTAACAGCTATTCTCATTAGAAATCCGTAGAACAGCATAATAAAACCCTTAAAAAACCAAGTTCTGTATTCTAAATTACACACACACTAACAGCATTGAACACGTAAGTTCAACGCAATCTGTTCATTTTCAAGAGAATCTGAACAGAATAACGCTCTCAGGAGCATCATTCTAAGGTTTAGCGCAAGCTAAGCAGAAGGGGGATATAAAATGAAGACTCTGGCCCTGTTGATTGCATTCGTACTCGTATCGTCGACCGTTTCGGCTGGTCTTGTTTGCTACTACAAATTTGAGGAAGGCTCTGGTATTGAGACCGCTGATGACAGTGGTACTGGTAATACCGGCTATCTCTATCAAGCCACTGGCCTCACACCACCGCTCTGGAGCAATGACACTCCATCAATTTACGGTGGAGATCATTCGCTCTATTTTCCCGGTGGAGCAAATGTCGCTAGGAGTACAAATGCATCACTCGAAATCACCGGCAACTTAAGCATCCATGCATTTGTGAAGACAATGCGGTTTGCAGATGTTGGCCCAATCGTCGCAAAATAGGCAACTGGTATGGATAACTCCTATCTACTCCATGTCAGTGAAGGAACACTCGCCTTCACTATCGCTGATATTACTCCTCCAACAACCGATACTCTTACCTATACACCAACGGCTGGCGAATTCTCTGTAGGTAAGTGGTTTCATCTTGCAGCAATCTACTCGCAAGATGACATGACCATGTCTCTATACATGGATGGTCGAGAAGTTGCCAGTAAGTCAACAACTGTTCCGGCGATACGACCAACTTTAGCACCACTCCACATAGGCAAGTACAACAACAGCCACTATGACGGCTTCATTGACGAAGTGAAAATCTACAACGAAGCCGTCGTACCGTATTTTCCAGAGCCAATTCCCGAACCCGCAGCCCTACCACTCATCGGCATCGGGCTGTTGATCATACGCAAGAGACGGCACGCGTAACCCGTCAACATCCCTATAACAGCCTCGAAAGGAGGTGAGAAAACCGTGCCCAACGACGGTACCGATGTTGGAACTGTTGTAGGTGTGCAACATGGCAGCAAGGTCAAATGTCCAGTCAAGGTAGAATACACTACCGCAGGCAAAGTCTTGCTTCATGTTCTGCACAATGATAGGGAGAAGACCTTGGTCGAAATCGAGTTAACCAAGGGAGTATCACAGAGTCTGCGAACTTTGCTCGCTAAAGCAGAATCGCACATCTAAACAAGGGAGGAAATCTTCGGATTTCCTTTACTACTGTCAACTTATCGGTATATACAACATAACATTTAACTTTTACTTGTAAGATGTTTTCTATGAAAATACTCCTAATATGGCCACCTTGGTATCGTTTGCAAGGATCAGAATTCGTTGGTTATCCTCTTGGAATAACATCAATAACAGCTGTTTTAGAGAAACATGGATATGATACTAAAGTATATCATGCAGATTATGAAGGAAAAGGCGCTGCAATGCATACTTCTGAACTAACACAAGCATATGAAACATACAAGAAACGTCTAAAAGACAAAAACGACCCAATATGGCTTGAAATTAAGAAAACTATAGAGCAACAAAACCCTGATATAGTAGGAATATCAGTAATGACAGGCTCTTATGGTTCATCAATGATTACTGCACAATTAGTCAAAGATTATGCTCGTGCGCGCAACAAACAAATACCAGTTATTGTAGGTGGTGCACATCCTACAGTAGAAGCTGAATCAATTCTAAAACAAGAAAACATAGATTTTGCAGTAATAGGAGAAGGTGAATACACTTTCTTAGAACTAGTACAAACTTTAGAAGCAGGTAACACAGATTATTCAAAAATCAAAGGATTAGCATACAAACAAGGAAAACGCATTATAGTAAATGAAAGAAGGCCATTAATTGAAAATTTAGATGAATTACCAATGCCTGCTCGTCATCTTATACTAAATATAGATAAAATAGAGCCTGACGCATTAGGTGGCATATTTTCATCAAGAGGCTGCCCATTTAATTGCATATTCTGCTCATCAAAAACAATCTGGGGCCGTTCTGTCCGTTATAGAAGCGTAGATAATGTTATGCAAGAAGTTGAACATGTAATAGACAAATACAAAGCTAAACACTTCTTTTTTGTAGATGACTCATTCTCTGTGAAAAAACAACGTACATTAGATTTATGTAATAGATTCCAAGCATTGCAAAAACAAGGCAAAGACTTTACATGGCATTGCCAAACTAGAGTAGATCTATTAAGTGATGAAGTAGCTAAAGCTTTCGCAGATTCAAAGTGCAATTGTGTATTAATTGGAGTAGAAACAGGTTACAAAGACGGATTAGAAAAAATTAAGAAAGCAATCACCTTAGAACAAATTATGCGAGCTACGCAGCTATTAAAAAAACACAAAATCCCAGTAAACGCATTCTTTATGATAGGTTTTCCTTGGGAAACAATGGATGAAATAAACTCAACAATCAATTTCATGAAAGAGATGGATCCAGATGATGCCTCCTATGCTATTGTAACTCCTCAACCAGGTACTGAATTACATGATATTGTCAAAGCTGAAGGCCTATTATCAGATGACCCAGACTGGTCAGCATTCCAACACCAGAGTCCAGACATGTTCTTCAGCAACAAGTTCAACAAACAAGAACGCCAAAACATAATTGAAATGGCTGAAGCTGCCTTTGACGCGCAAAAGCACAAGAAACTCAAACAACAAGCTCTCCACAATCCATTATCAACTGTAAAGCGCGTGTTTAAGAGTGGGTATTATAAGAGACCTAAAGAATTATTGAAGTTGGGAAAGAAAGCGTTGAAAAGTTAAGATACTTCTTTATATTCCTAAAACCTCAAATTATATATATGAGAATAAAAGAATTTTTTAGACCGACATTAGGAAAAATTATAATCATAATAGTATTATTAGCAATATTCTTTTTTTCATTACCACACGCTTATGGAACTTTTATAATATTAATATACCTTCCAACATTCCTATTTATTCAATTTTCAATGCCAAATTGTATAACACAAGTAGGCATTAGTATTTGTGCAACAAGCCCACTAACCAATATCATTGCTATTATAATTGCAGTACTTTGGTCCTATATTCTATCATGCATAATTATTGCAGTTTATGGGGGAAAGAATAATTTTGTTTCTTTTCTCATAAAACAAATCAATAAGATTAAGAATCTATCTTTGAAATCTACAAAAGGAAAGATAATAACAACCATTATCATTGTAATAATATTATTTTTAGTTGTATTTCAGACCGCTTCATGCCCATCAGGTATACTACCAGCAACATGCTCTGAACCCGGTCAAGTAGTAATAAATTTTCCAGGTCCAAATATCAGACCAATTTTATATGGTAATTGCGACAGATGTGGATCAGTATTAGAAAAAACAATATTAGAGACGTATCACAATCCAATAGTGTTTTTAATTATAAACAGTATTATTATATATCTGATTATTTCATTAATTGATTATAAGATGTATCGTCGTTAAAACTCTTAAAAACCTCCCAACTAATTCTATATAATGCCAGGAAAAATGTTAACAAAATCTAAATACATGTCAGGACTGCAATGTCCTAGATGTATGTGGATAAAGATCCATAAACCAGAACAAATGCCTGAACCAGATGAAACAGCAAAACTAAGGTTTGCAGAAGGTAATTTAGTAGGAAATTTAGCTAAAAAGGTATTTCCAAAAGGAATTGACATACCAACACAAGACTTTACTGGAAATATAGAACAATCTAAAAAACTAATAGCAAAAAAGAAAACTCTTTTTGAACCAGCTATTGTTTATGAAAATCTTTATTCTAGAATGGATATTCTAAAAACATTTAGAAATAAATGGGATATTATAGAAGTTAAGAGCACTACTAGAGTAAAAAAAGAGCACATATATGACGTCGCATTCCAAAAATATTGCTGCGAAAAAGCTGGTTTAACAATAAGAAAATGCTCCTTAATGCATCTCAATAAAGAATTTGTTAAAAAAGGAAGAATAAGTTCTAAGAAATTGTTTGTTATAGAAGATATAACAGAAAAAGTAGAAAAACTCAAACAAGAAACAGTAGATAATATCAAATATTTATTAAAAATAGTAGATGCTAAAAAACCTCCTAAAGAAACAATAGGCTCACGTTGCAAGAATCCATATATGTGTGATTTATGTAATAAATGCTGGAAATTCTTGCCAGAACATCATGTATTTTGCCTATACAGAGGTGGCAAAAAAAGTCAAGAATTGCTAGAAAACGGAATACTAGCAATAAAAGACATACCTAAAACATTTGAATTAACTGAAAAGCAAATGGTACAAAAATGGTGTGAAGACAAGGCTTCGCACTATATTGATAAGAAAAAAGTAAAAGAATTCCTAAAAAAACTAAAATATCCTCTGTATATGTTAGATTTTGAAACCTATAATACAGCTATACCTCTTTACAAAGGACTAAGATCTTATCAACACATTCCATTTCAATTCTCTCTTCACATAATAGAGAAAAAAGGAAGCAAACCTATTCACCATTCTTTCTTAGCTAAAGCAAAAACAGATCCAAGACCAAAATTCGCAAAAGAATTGAAAAAAGTCCTTGGAAATAAAGGAACTATAGTTGTATTCAACCAAAGCTTTGAAAAAGGAATTCTTAGACAATTAGCAGAATTCATGCCTAAATACAAGAAATTCGTCATAGATGCAGAAAAAAGAATAGAAGATTTACTATTACCATTCAGAGAATTCCATTATTATCACCCAAAACAAAAAGGAAGCGCATCTATAAAGAAAGTCCTGCCTGCATTATGCAACAAAAACTATGATGACATGGAAATAGGAGACGGTGGCACAGCCAGTTCAAGCTATGCTTACACTATCCATGG
>NZEE01000046.1 GCA_002688965.1 archaeon
TGAAGCTATCATATCTAAACCAAGAGAAGATATTCATATTATACCTAATCCAAAAGGTGCTCTTTATGGAGATATTACTATTCGATTCAAAAATCCTAAAGGAAAAATGATGGATGTTTCTTGTTTAGATACTGCGGATGGACAGCAAATTGGTCCTAGAACTGCTGGCGCCGCATTTGTAAAATGTAAAGCTAAAATGGTAATTGCTATAGAGACTGGTGGTATGTATAATCGTTTAATTGAAGAAAATGCTCATGATAAATTTAATGCAATACTTGTAAATTTAGGTGGCCAAGCTTCTCGTTCTACACGTAGAATGATAAAACGATTAAATGAAGAACTAAAATTACCTGTGTATATCTTTGTGGATGGTGATCCATTTGGGCTCCATATTGCTATGGTTATTATATCTGGTTCAGCTAAATCAGCTCATATTAATCGTAGCTTGTCTACACCAGATGCTAAATGGATTGGAGTAACAGGAACTGATATTATTCAATATAAACTTCGTGCTGATAAATTGCGTGAACTAGATGAAAAGAGAATCAAAGAATTGCAAAATGATCCTCGATATAAGAATGATAAGAGAATGCAGCAAGAACTGAAAACCTGGATAAAAATCGGTAAAAAGGCAGAACAGCAGGCCCTTCTTAGATATGGTTTTGAATTTATTGTAAAAGACTACTTACCTAAAAAGTTTAAAGAATTCAAAGCTCCTGGATTCTAATATTCTTTTAAATTTGTTTTTTGCAATATGTAATGATAATGCCCTGGTAGCTCAGCAGGTAGAGCGACTGACTGTTAATCAGTAGGTCATAGGTTCGAGTCCTATCCAGGGCGCTTTTGGATGAGATATAGAATGTCTGTATTTGAGATGATACTGGAAAGTTTTGATATAAGAAAACTAAATACTATTTGCAATGAAAAAAGCTGTAATAGTATACCAACAAAGAAGATTGATTTGTATCAATATGAAATGAGGAAAGGAAAGAAAATACTTGCTTCATTACATATATGTGACAGCCATTTCAGAGATGTTGTAAAGATTGTTGAATTAATTAAAGAGAAAAACCCAAAGGTTATTGTTGATAAGGATGTTATAGAGCTTTAAGGGGAGGTAGCTCAGTCTGGGAGAGCACACGGCTGAAGACCGTGATGTCGCGGGTTCAAATCCCGCCCTTCCCATACATTTATCTTTAAATATCTAAACATCTAAATGATAAAAATGGAATACTCGTATGGAGGTACCAAGAACTCTGGAAACGCCTCTGGTAAAATAAAGAGTCTTTTGAACAAAGTTAAAAATCTTAAGAAATCATTACCAAAATCTAAAAAATCCGAAGATGTTGCTTCTTTTTCATCTATTGAGGAAAATGAAACTCCTTTAGCTTCTGCTACAAAACCTGAAGATTATCAGTTTAGTTCATCTAAATCAAAGAAATTTGATTCTAGTAAAATAACATCAATTTTGGGTGGAAATAAGCTTCTAGTTGGTGGTGTTTTAGTTATACTTGCTGTTGTGGTTGTTATTGGAGGAAATATGACAGGTTATGCAACATATACATCATCTTTAGAAAATGATCTAAATGTAACTCAACATACATTGAATGACACGGTTGAGGACTTGACTTTTTGTCAAAATGACTTAATATCAGCTGCTTCTGCACGTCAAAATGCTGAAGGTGTATTGACTGAGTGTGAAACCAATCTAACAGTATGGTCTGAAAAATACAATGCTAAAACTGTTTCATATGATTCTCTGAAAAATGATTATGAAGCACTACAAGAAACACATGAGGACTTAGCTGCAAAATATGATAATATCATTAATGCGATTAATAATTTGAATCTAAGCAGCTAAATGCCCTTTCTATATTTTTAAATCCTCCAACATGAACATATGACTATGAATGACGAGGAAAACTCACTTAATAAGAATATTCCTGCAAATTTTGCAGAAAATAAAGTTATTGTGTATGAGAAAAGGGGTCAGGTGTATGAACCTGGTTTTTATGGTAAACTATATACTGATAGACTTGAATTATCATTAGTTGAAGCCTGTGTTCTTATTAAGCGTAGTAAAATAACTGTCCTAAAAGATGGGAAAGAGAAGACATTTGAAGAACTTTACCAGCATGGCACTGATGTTGATGAAAGGTTTCCTGAACGCTTCCGTGTGTATGAGGATTTACGTGAAAGGGGACTCCTTGTTCGTACTGGGTTCAAATTTGGGTGTGACTTTAGAGTTTATGACCGTGGCGTTAAACTGAAAAAAGGTCCAAAATCACAAAAAGAGCATACTAAATGGATTGTGTTTGCTATTCCTGAAGATTATACGTGTGGGTTCCAGGAATTGTCTCGGGCAGTGCGTCTAGCACACAATATTCGTGCAAAGATGTTGTGGGCTGTTGTTGATAATGAGGGAGACGTGACTTATTATGAAATTGTTAGAAAAACTCCTTAATACTGAGTGATTTTTATGAAAGATATACATATTCAAATAACTGGCATCCATGATGAGGATGATTTTGTTAAAGAAGGGATAGATAAAGCTGTTGAAAGCTTTGTTCAGAAAGCTGGAGAATTGTTTAAGAAATGTGATCCTTGTGAACAATCACTGGATGTTGTTGTGAAAAGCTATAATGTTTCTGGTGGTAATGATAAACGCTCAAAATACTCTGTACATACTCGTTTGCAAACGCCAATTGGGTTAATTGTTTCTGAATCTAGTGGATTTGGAAAGCTTCTTGGTATTGTTCAAGAATGTTTGAATAAGTTAGAACGAGAATTAAAACAAAAACATGATAAAACTATATCAAAGTAATTGTCCTAATTTTTCTATATCTTCACCATTAAGGAATTTCTGTAATTGCCACTGTAATTCTTTGATAGGTATACGTACTTGCTTCAAACTGTCGCGGTCACGCATAGTTACTGTATTGTCTTTCAAAGTATCATAATCTATTGTTATACCAGCTGCTACACCTATCTCATCAATTCTACGATATCTACGCCCAATTGAAGCAGTTGCATCAAAAAAGCAGTTAAATCCTGCATCTTCTAGAACTTTTTGAACTTCTTTTGCTTTTTCAGGTAATTGGTCTTTGTTGTTTAATGGAAATATTCCGCAATCATAAGGTCCTACTAATCTAGGAAATGAAAGTACTGAACGAACTTCGCCTTTAACTTCTTCTTCTCGATATGCTAATTCTAAAAGAGCGTAAATGTTTCTATCTACTCCAAATGATAATTCTAATACATGTGGTAATATTTTCTTAACTTTTCCGTCAGCTCCTACAACACTTACAGTCATTGATTTCTTACTTGTTTCTTCATGTCCTTTCAAATCATGATATGTACGATAATGTAAACCTGCCATTTCCTTGAATCCACCTAAACTTGGTAAATCTAACTCGATATCAAAATGATATTTGTTATAGAATGCTTTTTCTTCTTCAGTTAGTTGTCTGAATCTAAATTTTTCTTTAGGAATTTTTATCATATCAAGATAGAATTGTTGTATTTTAGCCATATGATAAACATAGAATTCTGGTAAGTTTAACTCAGTAAGAATTTGTGAACATGTTAATTTCTTGTCTTCTCCTTTTTCAGTATGAATGTTTATTGTGATATCTTTTACTTCACTGAACTGCGGATGTTTTTGAATATTGTCTGGATCAAAGAATATCTGCAATTCTGCTTGTGTAAATTCTCTTTGACGAATTAAAGAGTTTCTAGGAGATATTTCATTTCTATATGCTTTTCCTATAATTGCTAATCCCATTGGTAGGCGTTTACGTAAAGATTCGAATTCTTCTTTAAAATTAACAAAAGCACTTTGTGCTGTTTCTGGTCTTAAGTAACCACGTGTCGTATGATCACCGGTTCCCATATCAACTGGAAACATCATATTGAGTATTCCTATTTCTTCTAGAGGTCCACCACATTTTCCACATTTAATATTATGATCTTTGATTATCTTATCCATTTCTTCTGGAGTATGTCCTTCAAAATTCTCCTTAAGAACATCTTCTAAAATATGGTCAGCTCTTTCAGTAGCACCACATTTACTACATTTGATAATAGGATCGACAAAAGACTTTAAGTGACCTGAAGCTACAAACACATTTTCAGGCATTATGTTTGCACATTCAATTTCATAGTAATCATTACTTAATCCTATGAAATATTTTCTCCATAAATTCTGCCATTTGTTTTTTAGCAGAGTTCCTAAATGAGCATAATCATATAATCCTGCTACACTTCCATATATGCTAGAAGATTGCCAAAAGAATCCTCTTCTCTTAGCTATATCTTCGATTTTTTTTGAAAACTCATTAATTTTATCATCTGTCATAGTCATTACTTAATTTAACAAGCTTTTAAAATATTCATATGATTTTGAAAATCAAGCATATAAAATCGCGTATATAGCCTTATAAAAATTCTGTCTAAGAATGTGTTATTATTCAAGGTGTTTCAAATGACTAGAAAACATGTGATTACAAAAGAAGGGCAGCAGTATTTAGAACAAGGTATGCCTGAGAATAAGTTAGTTAATATTTTAGGTCCAGAAACCCCTGTTAAAGAAGCTAAAGCCCTTGCTGAAAAAAATGGGATTAACTTTGGTGTTGCTTTACAATGGATGAAACAAAATAACTGGGTTGAGATGGAAAAGGGTGTTTTATTTGTTAGAAAAAAACCTAAACAAGACAAACTAAAAGATGCTTTGCAAGCTTTAGATAAAGGAAAAGCTGTTGATGCTACTATACTTACTATTCTTCTTAGGAGAAAGCTTGTTGAGGAAATTAAGGATGACCACTCTTCTAAAGCAAAGCAAATATTAGAACAGGGTAAGGAATTAACTAATATTGATCCTAGTTTAATCAAAACTGGGTTATGGAAAAATGCTACTCTGAAACCATATAATGTCACAGCTACTGGTAAGCGTATATATCCTGGTAAAAAACATCCTTATCGCGCTTTCTTAGAAGACACTAAGTTAAAATTAGTGGAAATGGGTTTTCAAGAAATGACTGGTCCTAATATTGAAATGGAGTTTTGGAATTTCGATGCATTATATCAGGCACAGAACCATCCTTCGAGAGATTGGACTGAAACTTACAGAATGTTTTATCCTAAGATTGGAAATGTTGTGAATGAGAAAATGGAAAAAATAATTGATAATGTTGCTAAGACACATGAAAATGGTGGTAAAAGTGGAAGTACTGGTTGGAAATATAAATGGGAAAGAGCACAAGCAATGCAATTAATGCCTCGTGCACATGATACTGCTATATCTCCTAGATATCTTTCAGAAATATCTGGTGAAATAGAAATCCCTGGTAAATATTTCAGTCTTGTTCGATGTTATAGGCCAGATGTTATTGATGCTACTCATGGGGTCGAGTTTAATCAATTTGGTGGAATTATAGTTGATAAAAATCTTTCATTTCGAGATTTGTTAGGATTACTAAAGGATGCGGTTATGGAAATATCTGATGCAGAAGATGTTAAGTTCTATCCTGATTATTATCCATTTACGGAACCTTCTGTACAGATTTCAGCAAAGCATCCTGAACTTGGGTGGGTTGAGCTTGCAGGTGCTGGTATATTTAGGGAAGAAGTAACAAAACCTCTTGGGATAGATGAAACTGTTCTTGCATGGGGTTTTGGAATTGATAGATTAGCTATGTTTAAATTAGGAATTACAGATATTCGTGATTTATTTAGTAGAGATTTAGCGTTGCTTCGCAACAGTAAGGTGATTTAATGCCAACATTAGAAATTTCGTTGAAAGATTTGGAGAAATTAGCAGGTAAAGGATTCAATACTACAGAAGAATTAGAAGAAGCGTTGATGTTTGCTAAAGCTGAGTTAGACCAAGGTGCTATAGAAGAAGGAGATGACTTGAAACTTGATTCTAAAGATACGAATAGACCTGATTTATGGAGTACAGAAGGCGTAGCTAGAGAAGTTGCTGGTAGATTATCAGGACAAAAAGGCTGTCCTAATTATGAAGTTTCTAAAGGAGATTTAGTTGTTAATGTTGATGGTGGTTCTCAAATTAAAAAAGTTCGTCCATTTACTGTATGCGCAGTTGTCAAAGGATTAGATATAACAAATGAAGTTATTCTGCAAATGATACAATTACAAGAAAAAATTGCTGTTACATTTGGTCGAAATAGAAAAGAAGTTGCTATTGGTGTTTATGATTATAATAAAATCAAGTCTCCTATTACATACAAAACATTCAAACCAACTGAATTAAAATTTAAGCCGTTAGGTGATGATGAAACAAGTTATGAAGAAATGACATTAGCTGACATTATTGAGAAACATCCTAAAGGAAAAGAGTTCAAACATTTGCTAGAAGGTGAATCAGAATATCCAATTTTTATTGATGCAGATAATCAAGTATTGTCAATGCCTCCTATAATTAATTCAGATTACACAGGCAAAGTTACTTCAGAAACTAAAGATGTATTTATAGAATGTTCTGGATTTGAATTGCGTTTCCTTATACCGGCTTTGAATACTATTGTTGCTGCTTTAGCTGATCGTGGGGGTAAAGTAGAATCTGTTATAACAAATTATCCTGATAAATATGGTGAAGTTAATGCAGAAATTAATATGAATCCTAAAGAAACTTCTGTTTCTCTGAAAAAAATGAAAAAGCTAATTGGTATTGATATTGCAGATAATGAGATAATTGAATTATTAGAACAAGCTAGATACAATGTTCAGCAAGATGGTGATGAACTTAATTTACAATATCCTTGCTATCGACAGGATATTATGCATTGGAGAGATGTTTTTGAAGATGTTATGATATCATATGGGTATAACAAAATAGAACCTAAAATGAAAAAGATGGCTACTAAAGGTTCTTTGATTGAAAAAAATGTTTTTGTTGATAAATTGTCAGAAGTTCTTGCTGGAATGGGGATGCAAGAAGTGTTATCATATAATTTGACAAATAAAGAGGATTTGTTTGAAAAAATGCGTTTACCTGTTCCTGATAAAGAAGTTGCAGAAATAGAAAATGTTGTTTCCAAGAATTGGTCAGTATTTAGATCATGGTTACTTCCTTCAGTAATGGAATTCTTGTCTAAAAATAAACATAACGAATATCCACAAGAGGTGTTTGAAATTGGTGATGTGATTGTTATAGATGAAAAATCTGAAACTAAAACTCGCGATGTTAGAAAACTGGCTATAGCTTTGACAAATAGTGTTGTAAATTATGAACAAATCGCGTCTCAATTAAATGCATTGCTTTCTAGTATTGGTGTAGAGTATAAACTCGATGTAATTGACTATGTTTCATTTATCAATGGAAGAGTAGCTTCAATTAATCTTAAAGATGGTGAAAAATATGTTACTGCTGGAATTATGGGAGAAATCCATCCGCAAGTTCTGAATAATTGGCAAATAGAAACTCCTGTTCTCGCATTAGAATTGGATTTAGATGTTTTATTTAAGCTTATTTCTAAATAATAACCTAAGTGGTTGTATGGTTTTGAAGGTTGGAATGAAAACATGGTCTGGAAATGGGATAAAACGAATTAGTTCTTCTGCAAAGATAGGCGACTTTATAGAGGTAATGATTGAACCTGATGTAGATTATACATATTTGAAAAAAATCAAAACAAAATTTGTTATTCATTGCGGACATATGTATTTTGGATTTAATCCTCCAGGTAAAGAACGATGGGATGAATGTAAACGCATTCTTCAAAAAGCTCAAGAAGCTGCTGATTTTCTTAATGCTAAAAAAATTATTGTTCACTTTGGTTTAATTGAAAATGATGAGCAAGCTAAGGATGGTGTTAAAAATGCTCTTGAATTTTTCAAAGATTTCAAAGATAAGAGAATTATATTGGAGAATTCTAGCAAAGTCTATATGTATAATGGAAAACCTGCACTTATGACAGATACTCCAAAAGATATGAAAGTAATTCTTGAAAAAACTGGATATGGTTTTTGTCTTGACTTAGCACACGCATGGGTTGTTGCTTATAATCTTGGTAAAGATCCAAAGCAAATGATCAAAGACTTTTTGAAACTTAAACCAAAACATTTTCATGTGCTAGATTCAACTAAAGAAAAGAAAGATGATCATATTGGTCTTGGTGATGGTATTTTAGATATTGAGTTCTTCAGAGACGTGTTGAAAGAATATTCTAAAAAACATGAAGTCATGATAAGTTTAGAAACTCCGTATAATTCACAGAAAAATAAGAAAGAAATTGAATTTATGAAATCGATCAAATAACTTCATAAAGGGCAATAATTCCTGGTCCAATATCGTTAATTTTTATTTTATCTCCTACTGAAAGACCTGGAAGTGTTTTTTCATTTTCCTTTGATATAGGAAGATAATATATAAAATATCCTTCGTCTATTTGAATTATTTTGGATAAATGGTTACTATAAGCTACTCCAATATCGTCCCCACCTTCTATTGAAGTTGTAGTTGGTTGATCAAGAATTGGGTCTCTTAAAAGTTTTGCAGGCTGTGCACTATAAGCCATACGATATTTTATTTCATCTCCAACATTTACTGTGTCAGGAATTCTGCCATTAGAATCAATGTTATCAATTCTTATTGTAATTTTATCTATTGGATATGATACTCCGGAACATCTTCCGGCACAATTGTCTTCATCTGGATCTATTTCTAGAGAAATAACAGTAGCTTCTATATCAATAGTTGTTGCTAGTGGCAGCCTATCTTCTCGGGTTTCAGTAATATCTTTAGATTGGTCAGCGCAACCACTCACTAAAATAACTACCAATAATATACCTAAAACATAATAATATTTAGTTTTCATTTACTTCATCCCAAATAATCGCTTATACCATGGTGCTGATTCTTGTTCAAACATGCCTTGATCTAAATCAACAATACCTGCAGATATTCTCTGAAGTTCTTTTCCAGCTTTACTGTATGGTTTACTGAAAACTACAGGATTTTTCTTTTTCAAACTTAAATGAAATGCTTCATCTTCTGGAACTTGACCAATAATTTGTGCTGGATCCAACATGGTTTTCACATCTTTCATTGACATCTCATGTTTATGCCCTTTAACTCGATTAATTATTACCCCAGATACTTTTGTACCAACTTTTTGAGCAAGTTTTATTGCTTTCAATGCATCAGCTACTGTTGGCATTTCAGGGTTTGTAACTACAATCATTTCGTCTGCACTTTCTATTGCTGATAATGCTTCTCTACCTAATCCAGCTGCTACATCTACTAAAACAATATCAGCTAATCCTAACAAATCCAACATTGCTCCTGGAAGGTCTCTTGCATCTACTCCTCTTAAGTCATTTAGGGATATTCCTGCGGGTATAATTTTTAGACCGCTTTTGTGGTTGTAAATAGCCTGACTAATGTGTGCTTTTCCTTTTAGAACGTCGTGTAAAGTGGTTGGATATAGAGCAACACCAAAATGCATGCCTAAATTAGGAGTAGTAAGGTTTCCATCTAAAACAATAGTATCATAGCCCATATGAGCAAGGGACGCTCCTAAATTAGCTGTTATACTTGTTTTACCAGCTCCTCCTTTTCCAGAAGCTACAGCAATTATTCTAGTCATTTTAACACCTAATATTACGTCTACTGTATTTACCTTGTATTATAGAGTATATATTTATCGTATTTAATGGTTTAGGAGTGCCCCCGACGGGATTCGAACCCGCGACCCCCTGCTTAGAAGGCAGGTGCTCTATCCAAGCTGAGCTACGAAGGCATGGATATAATGTGTTTGATTATGTTTTAAAAACATTGATTTTTATAACAATTTTAGAAGGGAAGTATATGTCATCTATGCCTGGATTTATGGATATGAAAATGGTGGTACTACTTTTAGGATTACTTCTGGTGCTAGTCTTGCTGTAAAGCATATGATTGGTACCATCGCTTATTGAAGAATGAGGTGAATTTGATGGAAAGGGATGAGAATATATCTGTAATAAAGAAAGGGAAAACATGTGGAACATGTGTTAGTCGTTTTAGTAGTGGGTATTGTTCAATTGCAAATATACATGTACATGAAGACGATAAACCAGAGCAATATGGTTGTAGAGAACATTACAAAAGAAATGAAAAAGATTAAAACAATGGTAAAGAAGTGATTTCATGGAAAAAGTGAAAATGAAGGAAATAGAGGAAAAATGGCAGAAGAAGTGGTTAGAAGATAAAGTATTTGAAGCAGATGTCTCTTCTGACAAAAAATATATGGTTACATTTCCTTATCCTTACATTAATCTTAGTCCGCATGCTGGACATGCTTTTTCGTTCTTGAAATGTGATTTAATTGCAAGATACAAAAGAATGCAGGGGTTTAATGTACTATTTTCACAAGGATTCCATGCAACTGGTGAGCCGATTGTTGGTGCTGCTAAGCGTGTTGCTAGTAATGAAGAAACACAAATAGCTGCATTTAAGAAAATTGGTTTAAGTGATGATCAAATTAAGGAAATGGCAGATCCTTTGAATATTGTAACTTATTTCTTGAAAGAATGGGAAAAAGATCTGAAAGCTATTGGAGCTGCAATTGATTGGAGACGTACATTTTTTACTACAAAAATGAATGAAGGGTATAATAACTTCATTACATGGCAATATCATTTGCTTAAGAAAAAAGGATATGTTGCAAAAGGAACTCATCCAGTTATATGGTGTCCACACGACAAATCTCCAACAGGAAGCCATGATAGAAAAGAAGGAGAAAATGCAAATATAGTTGAATACCTTGTTTTGAAATTCAAAGTTGATTTAGATAATGATACTTATGTTCTACCTGCAGCTACATTAAGACCTGAAACTCTTTATGGTGTAGTAAATATGTGGGTTCGTCCTGATGCTGAATATGTGAAAGCTGAAGTTGATGGAGAAAAGTGGATAGCAAGTAAAGAATGCTTTGAAAAGTTAGCAGAACAACAACATGATGTTAAAGAAATTGGTACAATCAAAGGACAGGAATTAATTGGAAAGCGTATCATTAATCCTTTAACTCCAATAAATGCAATTGTTCTTCCAGCTGATTTTGTTAAGCTTGATAACGCAACTGGAATTGTTATGAGTGTTCCTACTCATGCGCCTTATGACTATGTTGCTTTGCGTGAACTTCAAGATGGAAAAAAAGAAGCGTTTGGAGTTGACTTGGAAGATATTCGTAAAATTAAACCTATTGTTTTGATAAAAACTGAGGGATTGAAAGAAAATCCTGCTAAAGCAATAGTAGATGATATGAAAATTAAAACCCAGGATGATAAAAAATTGGAAACTGCTACTAAGATGGTTTATAGAGCTGAGTTCCATAAAGGAGTTCTTAATGAAAATACTGGTCCTTACAAAGGAATGAAAGTAAAGGAAGTTAAAGATAAAATGACTGAAGATTTGGTAAATTCTGGAAATGGTATCATCATGTATGAAACTAGTGAGGATATTGTATGTAGATGTATGACTAGTTGTTTTGTAAAAATAATTAAAGATCAGTGGTTTTTGACATATTCTGATAAAAAATGGAAAGATGATGCTTTGAAATCATTGGAAAATTCAAATGTATGGCCTAATGAAGCTCGAAATTGGATGGAACATGCTATTCTTAATATGAAAGACAAGGCATGTGCTCGACGTAGTGGTTTAGGAACTCCTATGCCATGGGATAAAGAATGGATTATTGAGCCATTGTCAGATAGTACAATTTATATGGCATACTACACTATTTCAAAGTTTGTTAACAATAAAACTATCTCTCCTAAAAATATGACTCCTGAATTTTTTGATTATGTATTACTTGGTAAAGATATTGAAAATGCGTTGAAAACTACAGGGTTGAAAGCCTCTTTGCTTAAAGAAATAAGAGAAGAATTCCTTTATTTTTATCCTGTTGATTTGCGTTCAAGTGGAAAGGATTTATTGTCCCATCATCTAGTATTCTTTTTGTATCATCATGCTGCTATATTTGGAAAAGAAAACTGGCCAAAAGGAATTGCAGCTAATGGTTGGGTTACTGTTGATGGAGAAAAGATGTCAAAGAGTAAAGGTAACTTTGTTTCAATGCGTGAAGCTATAGATGGTTATGGAGCTGATGGTAGTAGAATGAGTTTCTTAGATAGTTATAGTGGTTTAGATGATGTTGATTTTAGACGAGATGCTGCTTATCAGTATATGAGGAAAATGGAGGAATTCCTTACAAATACTAAATTATCACTGGAAAATCTAAATAAACATGAAGAGAAAACTATGGGAGATAGATATCTTTTATCTAAGACTCAAAGTTATATTCAGAATGCAACGGATGCGTTAGAACAAATGGATAATGGTACTGCATTTCAAAATATCTTCTGGGGACTTTATTCTGACATCAATAGGTATATCCAAAAAGGTTATGATAAGAAAATCTTGAAAGATTCTTTAGAAATTTTCGCTAAATTAATATCTCCTTTTGCTCCTCATTTTGCAGAAGAATTATGGTTAATTTGTGGTAATAATTCTTTTGTTTGTCAAGAAAAATGGCCTAAAGTAGATGAGCGTTTGATTGATAAAGAAGCTGAAGCTTCTGAAGAAATTATGAAACAAGTAATGGATGATATAAGACAAGTTAGAAAACTTGTTAAATTTGATCCTAAGAAGATAACAATATTTGTTGCTCATGGTTGGCGATTCAAAGTATATGAATTAGCTAAAACTAAGAACCAGCAAGAGATTATAGCAGAAATGGGTTCAGAAATGAAAAATCATGGTAAAGAAATCGTTAATTATATTGTAAAGTTAAAGCAAACTGGATATGAAATAAAAGATATTGTTGAAAAAGACAGTCAATTAAAAATATTAGAAATTAAGAAAAGTGAAATTGAGAAAGAAACTGGATTAAAGATAATTATTGAAAACGCTGACAAATCTAAAGAAGCAAAAGCTAATACTGCTTTGCCAGATAAACCTGGTTTATTGCTTGTATGATTCTCTCCTCTAATCAGTTAAAATAAAATGATAACTAAAGATTATCCTAATTTTCATATTCTAACGAATACATAATGAAAATGAAAAATAAAATAATCAAAAACTTAGAAAGTGTTTAAACTGTCTACCAAGGCTTCTCTTTCTTTATTGTATCTACTTGTTAAACCTTCTAGAACGAATTCTAATCTCCTTGTTCTTTCTTGAAGCTTTTTGTTCTGCTTCAAAAGTTCAAGCATAGCAGTCCATATTTGAGCATTTTTTACGTTCTCTGCGTTCTTGTATGCTGGTCTATAATCTGCTATTTTTTCTAGAAATTCGTTTAAGGTCTTTTCATCTGTTGCTGAAAGAAATCCTTTCCATTCGCTTGTTCGTGAAAACAACATTTTTTACACCTCAATTTTCTGATATAAATAGAGATACTAACTGTTTTAAGTCTATTATGAGAAGACATTGTTTTTTAAAAGAAATACCAAAACCACAACAATTCCAATTGAGATAAATATCAACTCTCTTGAATAGTCTGACATTTCTGTTGCTTGTGCAGTAGCAAGTGATTGTGAAAACCGTGGATCCCAGTCTGATAGGAAAAGATTCTTGTAATACTCAGATATACCGCCTTTGATTATTACACCGGCTTCTCTATTGTTTGTTGCTGAATTCTGATTCCAATTGACGCTTGATATTATCACAGTATCATCAGATATTATTCCCTTGACATGTAGCGGGGTTGAATATTCAATCATTACTTGAAGGGTTGAGATGTTCAGTGATTCTAAGTACTGTAAAGTCTCATTGTTTTTTGGTATACTATAGTATCTTCCATCAAGCAATATACGTGTGTCCACACCTTGTCTTGCTTTTTCTATTGTAATCTGAAGAAATGGGTTGATATCGTTACCCCAGTTTTTGTATATGTACAGCTGTTCTATATAGAGAATGTTTTTAGTTGAGTTCATTATTTGAATTATCTTCTCTTTTGCATTGTTTGGTACAAATAATGTTTCTACTTCTGCGTTTTTGCGTGTTAATTTGCGATTGAGTAGGATAGTAGTAGTTGTAGGAGTAGGAGTAACTGACTCACAAATAAATGGTATTGCGGTGGTCATATCAAAATTAAATATCTCATAGAACTCGTTTGAGATGGATTTATCATATACTATTACTCCCCAACCTCTACTGTATTCTTCAAATGGTGTTGATGGATAGCTTGTTGAAACAAAATTATCTGTTGATACTAGAACTTGTTCTTTATCACTTATCATATACTTTGCATGATGATATTCTCGTGGTCTTGTTTTATTGTATAAATATATTGTTGCTCCTTTATTATGTAGACTACATAATATTTCTTTTTGTTGTAAAGACATGCCACCTACTGGTGATTTTTCAATGAGAATGTTCACCTTAACTTCATTTTGCATCACATTTAGCAATAGCTGTGCTATATCATCACTTGTAAAGGTATATGCTGCAATTGAGAGTTCATTGCCCGTATTTGTAATGAATTCATGTAATGTATAATAGCTTGATTCCGGCATTGAAAATGGCGTTATTTCTGCACTTAACGCAATAGGGACAATAAATAGTATAAATATTGGAATGATTAAACTCATTTTTCTCATAAATAATGATTTTTCTGGGTTTAATTAAAGATTTATAAATGCTTGATAAGGAAACGTACTACAGGTGCTTAGATGAAAAAGAATGATATTGTACTTATTGATTTTGTAGCTAAAACAGAACAAGGGGAAATATTTGACCTGACAAAAAAAGATGTTGCAACTAAAAATAAGATATGGAATAAGGATAACTCATATGAACCAATAGCTGTTATACTTGGTGCTGGAACAACAATGACTGGTCTTGAAGAAGGGCTTCTAAAAATGAAAGTTGGGGAAAGTAAAGAAATAATAATCGAACCAGAAAAAGCTTTTGGTAAAAGAGATCCTAAATTAATTAAAATAATGCCTGAAAAAATATTCCAAGGAAAGATAAAACCATCTCCTGGGTTGATAGTTGATTTCTCTGGAAAGAAAGGACGTATACAATCATCACGTGGTGGTAGAGTACGTATTGACTTTAATCATCCTCTTGCTGGTAAGACTGTGATATATGATGTTAAAATTACAAAAGACGTTACTGATTCAAAAGAAAAGATAGAAGCAATATTTTCTTTGTTTGGTATTAAGCCTGAGGTATCAGTTAATGAAAAAAAGGAAGCTTCAATNAAATTAAAAGGAGAATTACATCCAATGCTTCAAGAAAAAATGACTGAGATGATAAANAAATACAGTGATGCTAAAGATGTTTCTTATATTAACATAAGTGAAAAGAAAAAATCAAAGAAATAACTACTTTCCTAGAACAATTGGGTCATGATAATACAGACTATATTTACAATGCGGGCATGCGCTTGGTTTTTTTTCTTTTTTTGTTTCCCATATGTGCTCACAATGAGAACATTTTAATTTCATAAAATTCCTCCTTTTTTGTTAAAATTCGGGTTCTACTATTACTCCTTCTACTACTACTATATACTATATTTATTGGTATCGCACACTTAAATGTTTTTTTAACATAAGATAGAGTATGAAATCATAAGAAAATTATGATTTGTATGGGGGTTTTATTGATGGCAAGAAAAAATATGGCTGATGAGGATTTAAAAAAGATTTTGAAAGGACGAAAAGCAAATATTAAAGTTGTTGGTTCTGGTGGAGCAGGAAATAATACTGTTACACGTTTAATGCAAGTTGGTATTGTAGGTGCAGAAGCTGTAGCTATCAATACAGATGCGCAAGATTTATTATATACAGACTCTGATATGAAAGTTTTGATTGGAAAAGAAATAACATCTGGCCTTGGGGCTGGTGCAGACCCTCGAATCGGTGAAGAATCTGCAAAAGAGAGTAAAAATGAAATAAAAGAATCTCTTGAAGGTTCAGACATGGTGTTTGTAACATGTGGTCTTGGTGGTGGAACTGGAACTGGTTCTCTACCTGTAGTAGCAGATATAGCTAAAAAACTTGGAGCTTTAACTGTTGGCATTGTTACTTTGCCATTTACAATGGAAGGTTCTTCAAGAATGCAAAATGCTAAAGAAGGCCTGAGAAAACTTGAAAGTGGTGTTGACACTCTAATTGTAATACCAAATGATAAGTTAATTCAGATTGTTCCTGATGTCTCTCTAACAACTGCATTCAAAGTTGCAGATGAAATTTTAGTAAATGCTGTAAAAGGTATTGCTGAATTAGTAACAAGACCTGGTCTTGTTAATCTGGACTTTGCAGACATTCGCGCTGTTATGAATGACGGAGGCCTTGCTATGATTGGTATGGGTGACTCTGATACAGANAACAGAGCAATGGAAGCTGTTGAGCGTGCGCTTAACAATCCGTTATTAGATGTAGATATTGACGGAGCTAAAGGTGCTTTGATTAATGTATCTGGTGGAACAGACATCACAATAAGAGAATGCCAAGAAATTGTGGAAGCTGTTTCAGCTCGTTTAGATAAAAACGCTAAAATTATCTGGGGAGCTCAGATTGTCAAAGAACTTGGTGACAGTATTCGTGCCATGTTAATTGTAACTGGTGTGGATTCACCACAAATCTATGGCCCAGACAAAACATTCACAAAAGAGAAAAAGAAGGAAATTGAGAATGTCTTAGGAATCGACTTTGTTGAAGGCGGACAAGATCTATAAACCGCCTCAGTAAATCCTTTTTAAACCTTTCTATCTATATTCTATTTATTCTTCTNGTTTAATTAAATTCAATTAACTAGAAGAGACATCAAAGGTGATATAATTGTTCGTAACAGAAAAGATTTCGCATTTTATGAAACAGGCAAGACGTGTTATACTGATAGCAAGTAAGCCTGATGTAGAAGAATATAAGCAGAGTGTTAAGATCACTGCTTTAGGTATAGCAATTATTGGAGCAATTGGGTTTGTTATATTTTTAATTATCAAATTAATTGGTGGTATTTAATGACTGATGAACATGAAAAAACTGAAGAATTAACAATTGATAAGAAAGGCGATGTTCTTCAAAAAGAAAAAGAGGAATTGAAAAAAGCTACTGAAGAGAAGGAATTAGAAGAGAAAAAAGTTCTTGATGAAATTGATGATGAAGAACGAACCGAGAAAAAAGAAGAGCCTGTTATTATTGTTGCTGCTAGAACCACTACAGGTAGAGAAAATGCAGTTATAGAAGCTATGGAAAATGTAGTTCATTCTGAAAAAATTCCAGTAAAATCAATATTCCACCCAGAACAATTAAAGGGATATGTATTTATTGAAGGTCGATTTTCTGATATAGAAGAAGCTATTAAGAACGTTCCTCATGTTAGAGGACTTATTAATCAAGATGTTAATATGAGTGAACTTGAAAGATTCCTTATATCTGAGAAAAGTGACATCAAAGTTGAGATAAACGATATTGTTGAAATTATAGGTGGTCCATTCAAGGGCGAAAATGCACGAATTACAAGAGTTGATGAAGGAAAGAATGAAATTACTGTTGAATTGTTAGAAGCTGCTATTCCTATACCAGTTACAATATCAATTAATTCTGTAAGGATTCATGAGAAAGCAAAGAAAGAGTGATGCTTATTTAAAATTTCTTGATAAGTATATGCTATGCTTACTAAAGACGAAATAGTACAAAAACTAGTTGATTATGGTCTTTCTAAAGAGGATATTGAGAAAAAAATAGAAGAGAAAAAAGCTACTATGTCTGGTGTTTCTGATGATGGTATTGCTCTAATGGTTGCAAAAGAATCTGGTGTAAATGTTATCCAACCTGTTCTCAAAGAGTTGAAGATTGGTAGNATAATTCCTAATATGAGAAATATNACNGTTTANTGTAANATATTAGATAAACAACCAGTTAGAGAGTTTCATACTGAAAATAGCTCAGGAAGAGTTCAGAATATCATACTTGCTGATGACACTGGCAGAATCAGAATGTCATTATGGAATGATGAGATTGATAAATTCAATTACGAGATTGGAACTGTTGTTAAATTAATGAATTGCGTTACAAGAAAAGATAATCTAGATAATCCTGAGATAAGACTTGGGTATAATGGTGGTGCTGAAATAAGTGATGCTGAGATTGAAATGCCTCCAGCTAAGACAAAATTAGTAGATGCTGTTATTGGAGATGATATTGAAATTGAAGCTACAATATTAGAATTGTTTGAAAGACCTATGGTGTATTATTTTTGCCCAGAATGCAGAAATAAGCTATTTAATGGATCCTGCCCTGAGCATGGTACTGTAGAAGAAGATAAAATCAATAAAACTTTGATAGTTTCAGGGTTAATTGACGATGGTTCTAAGACCATAAACATGGTAATGTTCAATAAACCTGCTGAACAGCTTTTTGAAACTGATACTGGTAGCATAGAGTCTATTTTAAAGGAAAAATCTGTTACAGATTATGTTAATGAAAAAGGGGTCGTTGGTAAAAGATTCAAAATCAGTGGAGCTATTAGAAATAACAAAACTACACAAGAAATGGAAAGTAATACAAAACGAAATAGTGACAGTTCCTCTAAAAGTAATTCCAAAGAGACCTCTTTAATTAACAAAGTTTGGCACGGGATTAAGAATATCTATAGTTGGTTTATAGATCTGTTTTAAACTTCTACAGTAATACTTCCTAAATAAACTTCACTTTTTCATGATTGATCGATTAGATATTATTATTGCATCCTTTGCAGAACTCATGTGGGGTACACCTATACTAGTGTTGTTACTTGGAGGTGGTA